>CBFGSB010000125.1:0-8997 GCA_965651325.1 uncultured Chromatiales bacterium
ACGCGTGCACGCTTTGCGCAGGAATTCACCGGGCAGGGCCTGCCCACTTCCGTCGTCGCGCTCGATGGCACGCATCCGATGGGAGTGGCGACCCTCCGCGAACGAGACAGCCTGGACTGGGACCCGACTGCCGTTCCGTGGATATGCAACGTGTACGTTCGAGAGGGCGCGCGCGGCATGGGTATCGCCGGCCGCCTGTGCCGCGCATTGGAGCGCATCGCGAAGGATCTCGGCTATCCCGTGGTGCACCTGGCGACCGTGGTCCGGGAGAACTCGCTCTACTACCGGCTCGGCTACGTTCGCTACGCGAGCTTCGACGGATCCGACGAGCCGATGTACCTGATGCGTCGGTGGCTCAAGTGAGATGAGTGCAAGCATCGAACAGGCTGTCGCCTGTGTCGGGTCGGGCACGATCGGCAGTGCGTGGGCAGCGCTTTTCGCCGGTTGCGGCCTGCGCGTCAGGGCTTACGATCCGGTGCGCTCCGCCGAGGGAATCGTTCGCGAGACCGGCGCGCGTGCGGCAAAGGCGCTCCGGCTCGACGTTGATGAATTGCTGGGCCGCATCGCGTTCACGACCGATCTCGGCGAAGCGCTGCACGGTGCCGGCTTCGTCCAGGAGAGCGGGCCCGAATCATTGGCGGCGAAGCAGGATCTCTTTGCCGCCATCGACCGACTGTTGCCGGAGGCGGTCGTGATCGCCTCGAGCAGCTCCGAGCTCCCGATCTCGCGGATCCAGGCGAAGTGCGCTCACCCCGAGCGGACCGTGATCGGCCATCCGATCAACCCCCCTTACGCCATTGCACTGGTGGAGGTCGTCGGCGGCGGGCGCACCAGTGCCACCGCAATCGGGCAGGCATGTGCGTTTTATCGCTCGGTTGGCCGCGAGCCGCTGGCGCTCGATCGTGAGGTTCCGGGCTTCGTCGCGAATCGCCTGCAGATGGCCATGCTCCGCGAGGCACTGCAGATGGCGATGCAGGGCGAAGCGACCGTCGAGCAGATCGATCATGCCCTGATGCACGGCATCGGCGTGCGCTGGGCGGCGGTCGGCATGTTCGGCGCCTACGTCCTGAACCTGCCGCGGCATGACGTGAAGGAGTGGCTGGCGCACCTGGAGGAATTTGCCTTCGGTGCGGGAATCGTGCATGCCGGGTCGTTCCCCGGGTTCTCGCGGAAGGAGCTGGAGGCGATCGCCGGGCAATGGGCGGCACGGCTGGAGCGAACGGGGGAACGGGCCCTGCTCGAACAGCGTGATGCCCTGGCGATCGCGATCGGCGACCTTCGATCCGGCATGCAGTGAAAATTTTTGGTGAAGCTATGAGCCAGTTTGCGAAACGAGGCTGCCTGCTGCTGCTCATGGTGTGCGGCGCTGTTGTCGGTCACGCGAGCGGGGTGCCGTCCGACGCCGGTGCCGAGCCGATAGTCGATCGCAACGTCTTCATTGCCGTGCGCGACGGCACCCGGCTCGCAACCGACCTGTACCTGCCGGCGCGCAAGGATTCGCGCGTGCCGGTCATTCTCCTGCGGACACCCTACGGCAAGGACGACTGGCACGACCACTACCGGTCCGACCCGGAGTCCATCCTCGGCTTCTTCCTCGAACACGGCTATGCGCTGGCCATCCAGGACATCCGCGGGCGCTTCCATTCGGAAGGAAGCTACACGGTCGCCGCGCACGATGCGGAAGACGGTTACGACACGATCGACTGGCTCAGCAAGCAGGATTGGTCGAACGGCAGTGTCGGCACTTACGGCTGCTCGTACGAGGGCAACGTGCAGATCTACCTCGCGCAAACCCGGCATCCCGCGCTCAAAGCGATGATCCCCCAGGCCTCCGGCGGCGGCGTGGGCTCCCTCGGTGGGCACTATCGCGACTTCTCCACGCGGGTGGGCGGCGCCGTGGAGTGGGTCGGCAGCGTCGGGTGGTTCGCGCTTTACGGCGAGAAGCACATGCCGCGGCTCTCCGCGGATTTGCCGCACGACCAGTACAACGCGAACGCCGCGCTGGGTACGTGGGTGCGCGAGGCGCCGGCGATCGACTTCCGCAAGGCGTGGTACCACCTGCCGATGAAAGAGGCGCTGTCGGCGCAGGGGCTGCCGGTGACCGACTTCGAGGACCACGTCAGCCGGCCGCCGGCCGATCCGTACTGGAAGGCGCTGCCGCACATGACCGAAGACTACGTCTCGGACGTGCCGGCACTGTTCGTCAACTCCTGGTACGACTTCGGTACCGACATGACGTTGGTGGAGTTCAACCATTTTCGCCGCCATTCCGCTTCGCGAACGGCGCGCGAGAACCAGTTCGTGATCCTGAGTCCCCACACCCACTGCGCCTTCTCGCGCGGCGCCGCCGAGCAAACTATCGTCGGGGAGCGCGACGTGGGGGACACCCGTTTCGACTACCGCCAGGCCTACCTGACCTGGTTCGACGCGTGGCTCAAGGCGGACCGGTCCGCCCGGCGGGCGGTGGAAGAGTGGCCCGCGGTGCGCTACTACGCCATGGGCCGCAACCGCTGGGAGACGGCGGATGCCTGGCCGGTGGCGTGGGCCACCGGGCAGGCGTTTTACCTGGCAAGCGACGGTCGCGCCAACAGCCTGCACGGCAACGGTCGCCTGCTGCACGCACCACCGCCGGCTTCGGGCGCGCCGCTGGACGAATTCACCTACGATCCGGCCAACCCGGTACCCTCCCTGGGCGGTCCGCTGTGCTGCACGGGGACCCCGGAGCCGGTGGCCGGCGCCATGGATCAACGTTCCGTCGAGGCGCGCGAGGATGTCCTCGTTTATACCTCGGACGCGCTGCGGCACGAGGTCGACGTGACGGGTGACGTCAAGCTCGTTCTGCACGTCTCATCCGACGTCGTCGATACCGACTTCACGGCGAAGCTCCTGGACGTCTACCCGGACGGCCGGGCCTTCAACATTGTCGAGGGCATTCTCCGGGCGCGTTACCGCGACGGAATGGAACGTGAAGCGTGGATGCAGCCGGGTGAGGTCTACGAGCTCGTCATTCCACTCGGGCCGACCAGCAACGTGTTCCTGCCGGGCCACCGTATCCGCCTCGAAGTGTCCGGCAGCAACTTCCCGCGGTTCGACCGGAACCTGAACGTGGGTGGCAACAACGCCGAGCAGGTTACGTGGGCCGTGGCGCACAGCAAGGTGCATCACACGCCGGAGTTACCTTCGCGCCTCATATTGCCCGTGGTCGGAGGCACCGGCGACAGGTGAGCCTGACGTCGGTCATCCCTTCGCCAGGCATTCTGTGCAGGTCAAGCTCCGGCGGTACTGTTCAGTTCGTTCGCCCTTGGAATGTCCTACGCTTTCGTCAAAAGATGCGCTGCGGGCCGCCGGGACCCGGCGCCTGCCCTGCAGGCTCAGGGACGCAGTAGCAGGCATCGCGAGTGCTCCCGGGTTCGCGTTCGCAAAGGTAGATGTGACGAACCGGGCATCGAGGCCGTCGCGCGTCCGCTCCGGGCCGATCGACAGCCTTCAACCCGATCTCACGCCCGGCGCCGGGATCCTGCATCGATACGCAGCCGCTGACGGCAAGCAAAGCGAGTACCGCCAACAGCCCCGACCCCGGAATCGATTCATCAGCGCGAGTGAACATGTTCATGACAAACCTTCATGCGTTGAAACGGCAATGCTTCCACACGACCGCTATCATCCAACGCCGTGCCAGGCGAAAAAATCGATGATTTGTCATGCGACCCATCAGGAACGGTGAACCATGCGCCACCTCGACCTTGCAGCCCTGAGAAGCCTCGTAGCGCTATCGGAAACGCACAGCGTGACGCGTGCGGCGGCAATAACCTTCCTCACCCAATCCGCTGTCAGCATGCAAGTGAAGCGGCTCGAGCAGCAGACCGGTGCGAAGCTGACGGAGCGCGTCGGCCGCGGGGTGTTACTGACCGACGATGGCGAAAAGCTCGCGAGCTACGCCCGGCAAATGCTCGCAATCAATGACGAAGCGCTGATCCGCCTCGCCAGGAACGAATTCGACTCCGAGCTGACGCTCGGGGTGCCGTTCGACATTGTAAATCCGCACGTGCCCGTCATTCTGCGCGAGGCGCGGAAGCGGTATCCGCGTATCAAGCTGAAACTGGTCTCTTCCCTGACATGCTTCCTGAAGGAGCGCTTCGCCGAAGGCGCCATCGATATCGCGATAACCACCGAAGCAGGGCCCGGCTCCGGAGCCGAGGAGCTGGCTGGCGCCGATTTGCACTGGTGGGGTGCCCGTGGCGGCCACGCTCACCGCCAGGCGCCGCTGCCGGTCGCGATCTGCAACAACTGCGCGATGAAACCCGAGGTCACACGCCTGCTCGGCAAGGTCGGGATGCCGTGGGAGTTCGTCAGCGACACGGACACGGATGCCGCCGTGCATGCCATGGTGTCGGCGGACCTGGCGGTAACACCGTGCATCGGGGCACGGTCAATACCGGGCTGCGAGCGACTGCCGTCCGGGTTGCTGCCGGAGCTGCCCCCGTTCCATATCAACCTGTACGTGGAGAACGCGCGCAACCCGCTCATCGCACAGAATGTTGCAGATATCGTTCGCGATGTTTACCGGCGGGGCTTGCAGCCGGCTGGTGAGCCGGCGCCGCCGAGACAGCGCCAAGGCCACGATTCGGCTGCGCGGACCAGGCCGCTTGAAGCTGGTTTATGATGCTAATCACACGTTACCGTCAGCGCCGGAAAATCCTGCGTATAAGCCGGCGCCACCGACGCCTCCCGTCCGCTGAGTCCGTTCGGCGGCGGCGGCTCGGCTCTAGCCTCGTCGTCTTCATCCGCGCCGGTCTTTGCGGCTGGCGGCGGAAAGCGCATCCAGTCTCCATAGCGCTCCGTCCCGCCGACCTGCCACGATGGCCGCACGGACCAGCGGTACTCGCCGCACTCGAGCGCCATCGGCACAGTATAAGGCGGCTCCGCCACACCTTCCTCGAGCCACACGAGCCGATCCCGGTTGTAGATCTCGACGTCATACGATGTCGCGGACTCGTCGAGCTTGCCGGCTGCGCCCGCAAAAGGAGTGCCGCTCACGTCGCCCACCTTTAGCGTCCAGGCAAGCTCCGGCTGCGTCGTTTCGCTGATGAAGTGCAGCGGCTTCTTGCGGTCGCGCCGCACGGAGTCCGTCTGCTCGGGGGTGATCGAGTGCGGCAGCTCGACACGGTTGTACACCCGTGCGGCGATTTCACGCCCCAGGTAATGCCGCGCATAGTTGACGTAGCTGTGCCAAAGCCGGTTGTCGTCCTCGGTCCAGTTGCGCAGCGAGTCGCGGTCGCTGTAGTGCACGATCGTGCGGTACACCGACACGTCGTCAGCCAGCCGGCGCAGCGAGGCGACCGCCGTGGTCGTGATGACGGCGTCCTCGCCCTGCACGTCGATGGCGACACCGGCGAATTTCACGTGCAGCATGGCGTCGGTACCTTCAGGCACCGGCGTCGTCGGCGCGATGACTCTCGAGGTCAGTCCGGACACCCGGCGCAGCCGCGAGTAGACGTCCATCGCGAGCCCGTCGTCGGCGAGCGGCGTGCTCTCGGCGTCGACCAGTTCCTCGGTCATCGCGTCGCGAAGCTGCTGGATCTCGCGTTGCACCCCGCCGAACAGCGCGCCGATGATTGCCCCCGGAATGGCGGTGCCGGGAATCCGGTACAGCACCGGCACGGGCCCGACTTCCTTGCGGATCTCGCCGACCTCGTAGCCGCCGATCGCCCCGCCTACCACGCCGTACGTCGACTTCTCGTAACTTCCCGACACCGCTTCCTCGGCCGGATCGCGCGCCGCGATCACGACGATCCTGTCCATCTGCGCGCGCAGGTCCTCGGGCATGTCCTCGTGCGGCTCGGGCGGCGCTTTGCGGACGAGGCTGGACGGCGGCGGCGGTATGTCGCCGAAGCCGACCGCGGGTGCCGCCCACACGCAGCAGGCGAGGGCCAGTCCGGTGAAGGCGCGGGGCAAGCCCGCGCGGGGTCGTATTCCGGTCGTCATACATCCCCCTTCGACGTTCTGGTTCTTGTATCCCATTAATACCAGCATGGCGGCGGCGCGTAAACGCGGGGATTGCGTCCGTGCCGCCCGCGTGACTTGCGTCGGCGCCGTTCCGCTGCCGCCCCGCTACAGTGGATGCCATGCCGCGCCCGGAACTCATCGATTCCCTGCCCGACCTCGTGCTGCTGGTAAGGCGTGACGGGACCCCCGTGGCACATGCCGGCGGACGGGCCGTAACCGAGCTCGGGAAGCGGAACGGGGCAGGCGAGACCTTCGTGCCGTCGTGGTCCCGGTCGACGGCAACGCTCGTTCGCCAGCTCGCCCGCAAGGCCATCGCCGACCGTGCCGCGGTGGAGGCACGCTTCCGGCACGGCGACAAGCGCTACGAGATTCGCGCCAGCCCGCAGAGCCCGAACCGGGCGCTTTGTGTCATCCGCCCCGCGCTCGGCGACGGTGTCGACTGGACCGGCGAGCACCGGCAGCTCCAGCTCGATCGCCGCGGCTTCCTGCGCCGTTTCAAGGAATCGATCGCCATTGCCGCCCTGCGCGAGCAGCCGCTCGCCGTTGCCGTGCTGTACATCGACGAGATCACGGACATCGCGCAGGTCATCACGACCGCGCTTTCCGAACAGATCATGACCGCAGCGTTTGCGAGGTTGCCGGTGCACGCGGCCGACGTTACCGGCGCGCCCGACTGCTACATGGGCCAGCTCGGCGAGAACCTGCTCGCCGTCGTCGTGCACAGCGCGGACCGCGATGCCGTCGAAGCGCGGGTCGCGGACATCTGCGCCAGCCTCCGGGAGCCGATCGATATCGGGGACGCGGAGTTCCGTCTCACGCCGTACGCGGGGGTGAGCGTTCTCGGCGTCGACGCGTCCAGCCCGCGCGTGCTGCTCGACCACGCGCGCGCCGCCGCGGCGGAAGCGCGCCGCGCCTGTTCCCGCGACGTGTTCTTCTTCAGCGATACGATGCAACTGCGATCGCTCGCGCGCATCGACATCGCGAGCGAGTTGCGCGAGGCGATCGCAAGCGGCGCCATCCGCCTTCGCTACGCCGCCCGGCACGATTTGCGCACCGGGCGCCGCGTTGCCTGGGTGGGCTATGCCCGCTGGCTGCACCCGTTGCGCGGAGAGATTCGCCCGATAGAGTTCCTGCCCGTCGCGCGGGCGACCGGGCTCGCCATCGGCCTTTCCCGCAGCATTCTCGGGCAGCTTCCGCGCGACTTCGCCGCGCTCGGCGCGGACTCGGAGGCGGACGTGCGCATCTCGCTCGGCCCGCTCGGCGATCACGTCCTGCACGAGGACTTCGTCCCGGACCTGCACGCCGTCCTGTCCGACGCCGCGATAGCGCCCGAGCGGCTCGAGTTGCGCGTCGCGGAAAAGGTGTTCGTCGCGCGGGATACCGCGGATTTCCGTTCGCTGCACCGGCGCGGCCTGCAGTTCGTGGTCGACGAAGTCGGCCGGGATGCCGGCTCGCTGGCAGCGCTCGCGCGTGCGCCGGTGTGGGGCCTGCAGCTCGACCGCGCCTGGGTGCAGGCCCTGCGCAACGACGCCATCGCGCGCAAGGTATGCCGCGCCGGGATCGCCATGGCAACCGCGCTGTCGCTTACGCCCATCGCCACGGGCGTCGACGACGAGGCCCAGCGTGAGGCGCTCCTCGAGCTCGGCTGCAGCTATGGCCTCGGCGATCTTTATGGCGGCTTCGACTCCGGCGTGACCGCGCTTCCGCCGGAGACGGCCTAGCCGCTTCGAAGGCGCCGCCCAACGCGCCCGGCTTTTAATTTGACCCCGCCGTTATGAGAACCGCGTCACAAAAATAGCGGGCCCGATGCCGTCCGTGCCCGGGCTGTCCCGGGCCGCATGTAGTGAGATGCGTTTCACGCTTTTGCGGGGAAAAAGAACATGGAACGTCTCCTACACGCACCCCGGTTGCTGGTCCTCCTGCTGGCCGCAACCGCGGCACCGATCACCGCGGCGGCCGAAGCGCCCGCCTCCTACATCGTGCAGGGCGCCACCCTGGACGCGGCGCGCTCGCACGTCGAGAGCGTCGGGGCCGAACCCGGGCAGGAACTCGGCATCATCAACGCGGTCTCCGCCAGTCTCACCGAGGAGCAGGTCGCCCGGCTGCGCGCCGACGCGAGCCTTCGGGTGTACGCGGACCGCGCCGTTCGCACGCAGGGCCTGTTCGACTTCCTGGGCAATATCTTCGGCGGCTCGGACGACGACGAAGATGACGAGGATGATTCCGGGCAAGACGCCGGCAACGCGCTCGAGAGCCTGGTGGAAGACCTCGTCAATGGCCTCAACTCGACCCTCGCGGAAACGCCGCTGGTGCAAACGGTGCAGGAAGTGGCCGTGCCCGTCGTCTCGACTGCCACGACCTTGCCGGTCGTGGGCGCGATCACCGATCCGGTCGTCGACCTTACCAGCTCCCTTCCCGTCCTCGAGGACGGCGCGGGTATCCTCGGGCTGCCGCTGCTCTACGAAACGAATTACCCCGGGCTGATCGACGCGGACGCCCTCCACCGCGCCGGCATCACCGGCCGCGGCGTGACAATCGCCGTGCTCGACACGGGCCTCTGGAAGGACACCACCCAGTTCTACGGCAACCGCGTGCTCGCCTCCGTCGACGTGACGAACGGCGGCTCCGGCCCGGTGCGCAGCGACCCGTACGGTCACGGCACGCACATCACGTCCATCATGGCGAGCGGGGCACAGGCGCTTTCCGGTGAGTATCACAGCATCGCGCCGAAGGCGAACCTGGTGGTCGTGCGCGCGTTCAACGGCGAAGGTGCCGGGCGCTACGTCGACGTCATCGCCGGCATCGACTGGATCGTCGCGAACCGCGACCGCTACGACATCCGGGTGCTGAACCTGTCGTTCGGCGCGGAACCGCAATCCTATTACTGGGACGATCCCCTCAACCAGGCGGTAATGGCCGCATGGCGCGCCGGGATTGTCGTCGTCACCGCCGCCGGTAACGACGGCCCGGACCCGATGACCATCGACGTGC
>CBFGSB010000126.1:0-8980 GCA_965651325.1 uncultured Chromatiales bacterium
GTTCGCCGCGCCGTAGTCCGCGTCCTTGTCGATGTACGTGTAGCCGCCGCCGAGCCGCAGCCGGTCCCAGCGGCGCTGGAACAGGGCCTCGAAGCCGAGCACCGTGTCATCCAGCGGGTTCGCCTGGCGCGCAAACGGTGCACTCGCGTCGAAGGTCCAGTCGACGAGGTCGTCGTCTTCGCGGTAGAACAAGGTGAGCTTGCCGTTCCAGTCCAGCGCCTCGTGGCCGGCGGACAGCGCGACCTGCCGTGCCTCTTCGCGCCCGAGCCCGGGATTCCCGCCGAACAGGCCGGAGGCGCCCGACTTCAGGGCCGTGTAGCCCGGTACCTGCGAGGTCGCGGCGTATTCGAGATCGACGTAGCTCACGCTGTCGCCGGCGGTCCAGCGGAGCGTCGCGCCGGCGAGCGGTGAGACCACGTCGCGGTCGCGGTTCGAAGCGTCGTACGTCGCGCCGAGGCGCAGCGACACGGAGCGCCGGCCGTCGTCGAAGAGCGCGATGGACGGCAAGACCCCGAGCTTCAGGTAGCGGCGCCGATCGAAATCTCCGTTCACCAGGTCGGTCGAGCGCAGCAGCTCGTCGGCCGTGAGCTGGCCGCCGTAGCGCCAGTCGATGCGGCCCTGTCGGTAGAGGCCCTGGAAGCCGAGGGCGTCGGCGCGCGTCTCGTGGTCGAAAGCGCCGGCGCTGCCCGCTTCCTGCGTGCGGCGGTCGAAGTCGTAGTCGTCGACCAGCCGGCGGTGATACGCGCTGACCTCGATCCAGCCGTCGCGGAGCTCGCGGCGATGATTGGCGAACACCAGTGTGGTCTCGGTCAGGTCCGTCTCCGGCAGCGTGGCGAAGCCCGTGTAGGCGCCCGGCCAGCCGTAGAACTTGTCCTGGTAGGCGAAGACGAGATCCGTTTGTGCGGTATCGCCCGCGTGCTGAAGCTGCAGGTTGTACCGCGCGAACTCGTGATCGCCGTTCGGCAGGCTGCCGTCGCCGCGCGAGGCCGCGACGGACAAGCGCGCGGCCAGGCCGCCGCTGCCCTGCAGCGCCACCCGCAGCGCCCCGTAACGCAGCGCGTCGCCGCCGGCACCGACCGTGAGGTCGCCCGCGGGACGCACGGCCGCCAAGGCGTAGGCGATCGTGCCGATACTGGAATTGAAGCCGCGTAATGCGTTCTCCGTCCCGGTGAGCGTGGCCGGCGGCGACAGCAGCACCGGGTCCAGCGGCAGCTCCGCCGCGTAATGTCCCGTCTGCGGATCCATGACGGTCACGGCGCCGAGCGCGAAGCCCGTGTTCTCGAACAATCCGCCGCGGATCGTCACGTCGGCCTGGCCCTCGGGCAGGCCGCGCGCTTGCAGCTCGGTCTGCGGGTCGTAGCGCAGCGCGGTCGCGAGAGCGGCAAAGCTGCCGGCGGGCTGCGTGTTCGCAATGCGGCTGGCGCTTACGGTGAGCTCGGAGAGTGCGGCTTCGCCCTCGCTCCCGGGAGGCTCGGCGGCAAAAAAAACCGCCGGTGCGGCGCAGAGGAGGAAAGCGATCATCGCGCGATCTTAAAGCATCGCGCCCGGCTGCCGAAGCGGCGGCGACAATACAGCAACGTCCGCCGCGGCACTTCCGCCGCACAGTCCTGCAGCCTTCAGAGGGTGGGGTAGTCGTTCCCGCCGGTTTGCTGTTGCCGGTGCTCGGCGTCCCGCTGGCACTCGAGGCAGCGTACGGCCGCGGGGTTGGCCTCCAGCCGCTCACGTTCGATGCGGTCGCCGCAATCGGTGCAGATGCCGTACTTGCCCTGCGCCAGGCGGTTGAGCGCGGTCTCGATGCGCCTCAGCTCCTGCACGTCGCGCGTCACTTCCGCAAGGTTCAGGTCCGATACGAGATCGCTCCAGGCCTGCTCGCCGCTGTCGGCAACGCGTTGTGCGAGCGCGGTGTACGACTCGTCGTCGTATTTGCGCAGCTCGCGCTGGATGTCGAGGCGCAGTTCCCCGGCGCGCGCGGTGAGGCGTTCCCTGGCTGCATCGGCCTCGCCACGGCGCAGCCCGTCCTCGCGCCCTGCCGGTTGGCGGCCGCTTCCATCCGCCGTGCGCCGCGTGCCACGTTCGCTTTCGCCGCGTCGGCGCAGCCGGCCGTCGGGCTCCGTCTCGCTGTCGCTGCCGTCGTCCGCCCGCGACCGGTGCGCAGCGTCCGGGCTTGCCGAATACTCGGCGAGCGCCGACCGGTCGTCGCCGCTCGCGCCCGCGTGCCCGACGGATTCCCCGCCGATCGTGCCCGGCACCTCGGTTCCCTGCAGCACCTGCGCGCGCCGCTCCTGGTCGATGCCGCGTTCCTCGCCTTCCGAGCGGATCTCGCTGTAATCGAGGTCGCCGCGCCGGATCTCGTCGAACGAGCCGGTCCAATCCTCCGGCGCCGCGGTCACCTCGATGTCCCAGCTCCGCCACTCGTCGAGGCTCACCTCGCCGATGCCGCCATCGAAGTCCTGCCACTCGACGAGGTCTTCGTCGTCGTCGACGGCGACTACCTGGAACAGGCGCCCGTCGCGCAGGCGCTGGTACCAGCGGCCGATCGCGGGGTCGATGTCGTTGTCCATGTCAGGAATCTCCTTTTCGGATCAGTAGCGCAACCCGGCGATCGCGCCGGCCCGGCCCGGGATGTCCGCCGCGGGGACGACATACACCTGCCCGCCCTGGAGCCAGCTTTCGACGGCGGCGCGGTCGAGCAGGTCGACGTCGCCGGGCATCGGTCGGTCGCGCCGCGCGATGCTGCGCTCATCGTCGTCGAAGCGGCCCCAGCATTCGAGGTCCGCGGCAATGAACAGCGTATCGACGCGGCCGTCCCGCGCGGCCCGCACCACGTCGTCCAGCTCGCGGCTGACGGGCGTCCCGGCATCGCTGTGGTCCAAACGCTCCAATGCCTCGGCGCGCCGCGCTTCCCGCTGCTCGCGCACAAGGCGCCAGGCCTCTGCGTGCAGGTCCTGTTCGGACAGGTCCCCGACGTTGCCGTCAATCTCGCCGCGTACCCGGGCGGCACTGGGCGAGACCTGGCGCCAGGCCCAGCGCAGGTAAGCGGTGCCGGCCAGCACGACCGGCGCATCGTCGAGCTTCCAGAAGCGCTCGAGCCCGTCGGCCACGGCGCGCAGGAACTGCTCGATCTCGGGCTTCAGGTCGTCCTTGCCCGCGCCCATGCCGTGGAAGGTGGCGGTGTCGCCGCCGCGATCGGACGAATGAAAGTGCGTTTGCTTGCCGGCGGGCTGGCGGCCGACCACGTCGGTCAGCGAGCGCGGCACCCCGGAACCCGGATCGATCGCCGCGATGGACACGCCGTCGCCGGTATAGAGGCGCACGTCGTTCTGGCTCAGGGCGAGCAGCCAGAAGCGGCCGCGATATTCCAGCGCGTCGATCAGCGGCTTCAAGTGGAAGCGAAAGCCCGCGACGGCAAGCTCGCGCACAGGAATCGGCAGCGATACGTGGCGTATGAAGCCGCGACCGGCGAACACGGCGAAGCCGCGCCCGTGTGTCGTCCACATGTCGCGGTCGAGCGAGGCGTTGCCGACGGTGTCGGCCAGCTCCCCGGCTTCGGTCGACGACATGCCGAGCGCTTCCAGCTTCGCGTACGCATCCTTCAACAGGTTCTTCAGCCGGATCTCGTTCTGCGTGCGCTCGTCGACCTCGAGGGTCGTCGGCAGGTAGAGGGATACGAGCGGGCCGTCGGCCTCGAACCGGGCGAGCTCCTCGACCACCTCCTGCGAGACTTCCGCTGCCAGCTTGCCGCGCGCGCTCATCGCCGGCTCATCCCGCGGTCGTCTCGCCGCCCAATTGCGGCAGGACGTGGCCCGTCACGTAGCCCGAATCCGCGTTGCTCGCGAAGTACACGTAGGCCGGCGCGATCTCCTCCGGCTGCGCGGGGCGACCCATCGGCGTCTGGGCGCCGAACTCCTCGATTGCTTCATCGCCGTGCTCCGCCGGGTTTAACGGCGTCCACACGGGGCCGGGTGCCACGCAGTTCACCCGGATCCCTTTCTCGACCAGGTTTTGCGCCAGCGACTTGGTGAATGCGTGAATCGCGCCTTTCGTCGACGAGTAATCGATCAGCGACTTGTTACCCTCGAGGCCGGTGATCGAGCCCGTGTTGATGATCGAGGAGCCCGGCTGCAAATGCGGCAACGCGAAACGCGCCATGTAGAAGTAACCGAAGATGTTGGTCCGGAATGTCTGTTCGAACTGCTCGAACGAAATCTCGTCGAGACTGTCGCGATGCTTCTGGAACGCCGCGTTGTTGACGAGAATGTCCAGCCGGCCGAAGTGCTCGACCGTGCTTGCGACAGCGCCCTCGCAGAAGGCCGGGTCGCGCACGTCGCCGGGCAGCAGCAGCGCCTCGCGGCCGCAGCGTTCAATCTCGGCACGGGTCGTCTCCGCGTCCTCCTGCTCCTCGTCCAGGTAGACGAGCGCGACGTCGGCGCCTTCGCGGGCAAAGATCACGGCAACCGCGCGCCCGATGCCGGAATCGCCGCCGGTGACGAGCGCGGCTTTTCCTTCGAGTTTGCCGGCCGGGCGGTAGCTGTCCGCGTCGTAGCGCGGCTGCGGGTCCATGCGGGACTCGAGGCCCGGTGGCTCGAGGTTCTGCGGGGGAAACGGCGGTTTCGGTTTGCTGGCCATGGCAGTCATCGCTGTTGGGTAGGGATAATTAACAATCGATTCAAGTTCTGTGCCAGTGGGGCAAAAGCGCGGGACCGCGCGTACGCCGCTCCACCGTCGCGGAAATTACAAAGGCTTGTAATTCGTGCCGCTGGAGGCAAGGCAATAGAATCGGCATGCTGGCGACAGGAGAGAGTGCATGTTCGTGGCGGTTTACTGGTGGCGCGTCCACCCGGGGAAGGAGGAACAGTTCCGGCGGGCCTGGCGGCGCGGGACGGAGCTGATTACGGCGAAGTACGGCAGCTACGGCTCCCGGCTGCACGAAAACACGGACGGTCGATTCGTCGCGTATGCGGAATGGCCGGACGAGGAGACGTGGCAGGCGGCCATCCAGGCGAAAATGCGCTACGACGAGCCGGAGACGCGGCGACTATTTGTCGATGCGATCGCGGAGACGCCGCCGGGCAATGCGCCCGCATTCACGATGACCGTGACCGACGACCTTTTGGAGCGCGCGCGTGGATGACGTTCACAGCCCCGGGCCCGCGCCACCGGTGCAGCGGGATTTCTCCATTGCGGCAGCGGACCGTTTCCAGCTTGCGGCGACACTGTACGAGGTGCGCGGCGCGGATACGGCCGTGCTCGTCAACTCGGCAACGGCGGTGCCGCGGCAGTTTTACCAGCGGTTCGCGCGCTTCCTCCAGGACCGCGGCTGGAGCGTGCTGACCTATGACTATCGCGGCATCGGCGGATCCAAACCGGCGTCGTTGCGCGGCTTCGAGGCGACGATGAGCGACTGGACGTTCCTCGACATGACCGCCGCGCTCGACTGGATGGCGCGCGAGGTCGCCCCGCGGCGACTGTTCGTCGTCGGCCACAGCTTCGGCGGGCAGACGTTCGGCATGCTCGAGAATGCCGCGAGCGTCGACGCGATGGTCGGGGTGTCCGCGCAAAGCGGCCACTGGCGCGTGCAGGGCGGGCGCGAGCCGGCACGTGTGCGCCTGATCGTAACGGTGATCATCCCGCTGCTGTCGCGCCTGTTCGGTTATTTCCCCTGGAGCCGGTTCGCGCGCGGCGAGGACCTGCCGAAAGGCGTGGCACTCGAGTGGGCGCGCTGGTGCAGGCAGCGCAATTACCTGCTGGACGACGAGACGTTACCGCTCCAGCGCTATCGGGCGTTCGAAGCGCCGGTGCTCGCCTACAGTATCGCCGACGACGACTGGGGCACCCGGCGCGCGGTGGACGAGATGATGCGCGCGTACGGTAACGTCACCCGGCGCCACATTGCGCCCGGCGATTACGGGCTGGAGCGGCTGGGGCACACCGGCTTCTTTCGCGAGGCGGCGGAGCCGCTCTGGCGCGAAACGGTCGACTGGCTGGAACGGACCGGGAGCCCCTGACCCGCCGCCGGCGCCTTACCAGCAGGTGCCCGGCGCCGTGCCAGTTGCCGAGCGTGTGCCGATACTATCGAGCTCCAGGTTGCCGCAGGCGGTGTCCTTTGCCTGGTCGTCCTGGGCCGTGGCGACCAGCTCGAAACCGGAGGCCACGAGCGTATCGGCGGTAATCACGTACCACCCCTCCTCGGAGGCTACCCCGCCGGCGAGGGCGGCCGCGATGTCGCAGCCGGCCGCGGTATAGCTGTTGAAGCGTGTGTAACAGCGCTCCAGGCGCTGGGCGGTATCCAGCAGCATCGTCTTGCCGTCCGTCCGCCGTGTCTCGCGCACCTGGTTCTGGTAGCTCGGATAAGCGATGGCGGCGAGGATGCCGATGATGACCACGACGATCATCAGCTCGATAAGGGTTACACCGCGCATGCTATCGGGACGCAAACGTGCGACCGTCCGCTTTGTCGCTGGATTCATTGTGTTGTCTCTCCCTTACCTGATTTGACGCCAGGAGCCGCGGGCCAGGTCGAAGGCGCCGCGCTCGCGCAGTGTTTCCACGTTGCCGGAGGTGCCGCTTGCGATCTTGTACTCCAGGTCGCCGGCTCCGACCACCGCGGGCGTGCGGATGATGCCTTCGCGTGAGCGCACGCCGCTGACGGCCACGGAGGTGTCGACGTCGCCGTCCCCGTCGGTATCGATACCGACGAGGTCGTCGCTGTCGATGTCGCCGTCCTCGGTGATGTCGAGGGGCGAATCCGCCAGCCGCGCGCCGCTGATGGCATCCATCTCCATCAGCCAGCTACTGCCGCCGAAGCCGCAGGGGTCCGGAGACGGGATCAGCGTCGGGAACACGATGCGCCCGTTGCGCAGGATCGGGGCCGCCACCACGCGCTCGCCTTCGGAGCCCTTGACCGGGCTCTCGAGGTCGAGATACCAGCCGCGCTTGACGTTCCAGTCGACCTCGGTGTCGCTCGTGAGGCGCACTTCGAACGCGCTGCCGCTGGGCGTGCCTTCGTAGATGATGTGCTGCCGTTGCAGCGCGGTATCGCGGTTGCCGGTAACGGCCGTGGCGGGACTGCTGGTGCGGTCCCAGATGCCGTAAAAGGTTTGCACCTGCGGGTCCGCTCCGACGAGATTGTCATTCGTCTCGAAGAACTTGCCCGTGCCGAAGAACAGCATGTAACCCCCTTCGGGATGGCGGCTGATCTCTACCGGTGCGGTGATCGGCTGGCGATTGCCATCCGCGTCGCGTGCGACGAAGAGCGGAGCGGGGTTGCCGCCATCGGTGTATGCCGTGCCCCAGAACGATGTACTGGCCTGGCCGACGTCGAACTCCCACAGGTTGCCGTACAAATCCCCCGCGTAGATGCTGCGGATGGTGCGGTTGCCGTCCGCCAGCAACGTCGGCGTGGCGAGCCCGTTCGGGTAGGACGTCGTACCAATCCCCGTGTCGATCTTCTTCAGCAGGGCACCGTCCGAGAGCCGCACGATATACAGGATGGCATTGTTGTTGGCACCGCCATACCCGTTGCCGAATACGGCGGCCCAGGTTCCGTCCGCCATCCTGGCAACGACCGGCCGGCCGATGGTGTAACCGAGGTCCGCATCGGTGAATTCCCACATGACGTCATCTTCATCGAAGCTGTCCGGGTTGGTGACGTCTATCGCGAACACGGTCTTGCCGCCCGCGCCGGTCGTGCCGACCAGCACGCTCGCCCAGCGTTCGGTGCCGTTGCGGTCGATATAGGCATCGCCGACGGTGATATGGCCGTCGACGAAGTACCGGTGCGTGTAGTCGGGCTCGACGAGCTGGTTCAGCTCCGGAATCAGCGTGCTCGGCAGGTAGGCGAAGCGCTCCTCGCCTGAAACCGCGTCGAACCCGTGCAGCATGCCGTCGTTCGCCCCGACATAGATGGTCGGGTATACGGCGGCACCGCTCGCGTCGATCTTGCTCTGCCAGAACGTGCGGTAGCTGTCGCGGCCGGACGTGCCGGCGGGCAGCGCTTCGTAGCCGAAGTTCTGCGCCCCGACGAACACCGGGTCGGAATTGACGATGTCGCCCAAAGGCGTGCGCCGGTCGCGGAATGCGCCGCCGTTCTTGCGCTCGTTGGACTGGTCGCCGCGCAGCCACTCCAGGCGAGCCTCGCCGCGACCGTCCGTGCTGCCGCTCGGCGGGCGGTCGAGCGCGGCCTGCTGGGCGCTGGTGAGCTCGTCCCACTCGAAAGGTATGCCGCTGCCCGCACCCGGTACCGTGCCGTTGCGCGTGTAGATCACCCGGTCCTCGGGATCCGGCAGTAGCTGCGCGGCGTCCCATTGCACGGCACCCAGCGTGCCATCCGACATCAAGCGGTAGGCCAGCAGCTCGCCGGTCCAGTCGTCGCTGCGGAACCGCGCCTGGTAGATCAGGGTCTCGGTGTCGAGGCGGGTGGAGTTCGTCGCCACCGCCGACGCCGAGGACGCCGTCGAAAGGATCAGCTCGAACGCGTTCGAGAGTTGCTCGTTCAGGTTCAGCGCGTTCGTCACGAGAAAGTAGTTGTCCGGATGGCCGTCGCCGTCGGCGTCCCACTCCTCCTGGACGTCCGGAATGCCGTTGTCGTTGCTGTCCTCGAAGCCGCCCCACTTGGCCGCGTACCACAGGGGATCCCTGAGCAGCGTTGCGGCGGGGTTGCCGCTCGGCGTGAAAGTGCGGGTCGTTTTGAGCCCGAGCACGTTGCCGCACGCCTTTGGCGGCGACTTGCGGCCGCACGCGCCGGCCTCCACACCGGGCGGTGTGTCGAGGAAGTAGCGGTGGGCGTTGCTGGACGAGGTGTCCGCGTCGCGCACCTCGAGATAGATGCCGTCGGCGGTCGTGCCCGAGATGACGTACCCCATGTGCTGCTCGATGCCACCCGCCGCGTACTCGGAGGTGAGTGCTACCACCACTTCGCCGTCCTCGTTGACCGCGAACTCGTAGAACACGATCGCGTCCATGTCGTGGTCCGCGCCCTGCT
>CBFGSB010000127.1:0-8944 GCA_965651325.1 uncultured Chromatiales bacterium
CATGCAGCCGCATGAACGCATAAGCGAGTCGCTTCGCGACGCGAACCGCGCCGGCCGCACCGCGCTCGTGCCGTTCCTGACCGCGGGGTACCCTGAGCGCGACGGCTTCACCAGCACGCTCCGCGCCGTCGCCGAAGTCGGCGACGTGATCGAGATCGGCGTGCCGTTCTCCGACCCGATGGCGGACGGCCTCACGATCCAGCGCTCGAGCTTTGCTGCCATCGCCAACGGCGTCAGCCTGCGCTGGATCCTCGAGCAGCTCGAATCGCTGGGCACCCCTCCCCGCGCGCCGCTCGTGCTGATGTCCTACCTGAACCCCTTGCTCGCGTACGGCTTCGACGATCTCGCACGACGCGCGGCCCAGGCGGGTGTCTGCGGCTTCATCGTTCCCGACCTGCCGCTCGAGGAAAGTGCGGAGCTGCGCGAGCCGCTCGAAGCACAAGGCCTCGCGCTCGTGCAACTCGTGACTCCCGCAACGCCCGATGCGCGCCTGCGTCGCCTCGCGGAAGCCTCGCGCGGCTTTGTCTACGCGGTCACCGTCACCGGTACGACAGGTGGCGGTACCGCGCTGCCGGCCGACCTGGCAAGCTACCTCGACCGCGTGACGGCGATCTCCGAACTGCCGGTGTGCGCAGGGTTCGGCATCCGTTCCGCGGACGACGTCGCCGCCGTCGGCCGCCACGCCGCCGGCGCGATCGTCGGCTCCGCGCTGGTCGAGGTTCTCGAGCGCGGCGAAGATCCGGCGGCCTTCCTGCGCACGCTCGCCGGACAACCAAGAGAATGAAAAAACTGACAACCGCCGACTCGCTCATCACGATCAGCCATTACCGCAATATCCTGACGAGCGAAGGCATCCCCTCTTTCATCCGCAACGAATATCTCGGTGCCATCGTCGGCGAGATTCCGTTCCAGGAAGTGTGGCCGGAGCTGTGGGTGAAAAACGACCTCGACTACGATCGCGCGCTGCAGCTCATCAACGGGACCGCTGTCGATGACGAAAGCCCGAGCGCGCCCTGGAGGTGCGGACATTGCGGGACCGAGAACGAAGGCCAGTTTGCCGCCTGCTGGAGCTGCGGAGAATCGCTGTAGGCGCTGATCCAGCAGCCGCAGAGTTGGAATCGCCCCGCGTTGAATGCAAAATCGCGGCTCACGATAAGAACCACACGAAGTAATGGGCACTGGGTCTGAGGCTGGCTCGGCGTGTCCGGTCAGGAGGAATTGTGATCCAGTGTGCCGTGACGGCTTGCCAAGGTGACAGGCCGTAGTTTCCTGATGTCGGGCGCGCAGCCAGGTCGTCGACCATGAGTCCGTCGTTGTCGATCCCCGCCGCGTTGCTGGTGCCGCTCGCAGGGGCCGCGGCCGTGCTCCTGCTGCGGCGCCGCCCCAACCTGCGAGAAGCCGCGTCGCTCGCGGCGGCAGCCGGGCTGTTCTGCCTGGTCGCGTCGCTCGTACCGGCGGTCGCGGGCGGAGCCCGGCCATCCTTCCTGCTCCTGGAGTTCCTGCCCGGCGTCGCTATCGAGTTCCACGCCGAGCCGCTCGGCGTGGGCTTCGCACTCATCGTCTCCTTCCTGTGGTTCGTAACCGTGACTTATGCCATCGGTTACATGCGAGCGCACCACGAGCAGCACCAAACCCGCTTCTACTGCTTTTTCGCGCTTTCCATCCTGGCCACGATCGGCGCCGCCTTCGCGGCCAACCTGCTGACGCTTTACCTGTTCTACGAGATGCTGACGCTATCCACGTACCCGCTCGTCACGCACGGCGGCACGGACAAGGACCGTGCGGGCGGGCGCACGTACATCAGCATCCTGCTCGGCACTTCGCTGGTATTCCTCCTGCTCGCGATCGGCTGGACCTACGCCCTGACCGGCACGCTGTCGTTCGTCGAGGGCGGAATCTTCACGCGCGGCGACGGCCTCGTACCGGGCCTGTCGCCGGCACTCCTCGCCCTGCTGTTCGCCCTGTTCCTGTTCGGCACCGGCAAGGCGGCGCTGATGCCGTTCCATCGCTGGCTGCCTGCCGCAATGGTGGCACCCACTCCGGTCTCCGCATTGCTGCACGCCGTTGCCGTGGTGAAGCTCGGCGTCTTCACGATCCTCAAGGTCACCGTGTACACCTTCGGCCTGGATACCCTCGCGAGCTTCGGTGCCGCCGAGCTCATGCAGTACGTGGCCGCGGCAACCCTGCTGCTGGCAGCCGTTTTCGCGATACGGGAGGACAACCTGAAGCGACGGCTGGCGTATTCGACGATCAGCCAACTCGCGTATATCGTGCTGGCGGCAACACTGGCCAGTCGCCTGTCGCTGCTGGGCGGCGGCATGCACATCCTCGCGCACGCGTTCGCGAAGATCACGCTTTTCTTCTGCGCGGGGGTGATCCTCGTGACCCTGCACAAGACGGCCGTCAGCGAGCTCGGCGGAATCGGCCGCGTAATGCCGATTACGATGACCGCCTGGACCGTCGCCAGCTTCTGCGTTATAGGCATGCCGTTGACGGCGGGATTCTGGAGCAAGTGGTACCTCGCGCGCGGGGCACTGGAGGCCGGAGAGCCGCTGCTGCTGGCGGTAATCCTCATCGGTTCGCTGCTGGCCATGGGGTACCTGCTGCCCCCGGCAATCCGCGCGTTCTTCCCGCCGCGCCGCGAGGAGCCGGCGGGCGACGTGGCCGTGCTCGAATCGGAAGGTCCCTGGCCCGCATTGCTGGCGCTGTCGCTGACGGCGGCGATCAGCGTGCTGCTGTTTTTTGCCGCAGAGCCGGTGTTCCGGTTCCTCGAAGGTTTCGTGAACTGAGATGGCGGACGATCGGAAGCCAGGTGAGACGCCGTTGTTCTGGGTAACCCGCAGGGGCGCGCGGATAGCACTTATTGCGCTGCACGTCGCGGCGTTCATCGCCGTGGCGATCGAGCTCATCTTCCCGTTCCCGGAAGACGGACACGCTGTCGAGCGCGTGCATGCGCTCGATTTCCCGGCCTCCTACGCCATCTACGGCTTCGTCGCTTGCGTCATCCTCGTACTCCTCGGGATCGTCCTGCGCCGGCTCGTGATGCGTGACGAAGACTACTACCGGGAAGGGCGCTGATGCTGGACGTCGCCTTCCCGTTGCACCTCGACTGGGGCGTATTGCCCGGCTGGCCGCCGGCACTGCTGTTCTTCGCTGGCGCCTTGTTGGTCGTGCTGGCCGGCGGCAGGCAGCGGCTGCAGCAGTTCCTGCTGATCGCGGTGCCGGTTCTCGGTGCGCTGAACCTGCTGTCCCTCGAGCCCGGAAGCTATTTCACCTGGCAGGTGCTCGATTTCCAGCTCGTGCAGCTCCGGGTCGATCGCCTGAGCATGCTCTTCGGCCTGCTGTTCCACCTCGGCGCCTTCGTCGGCGGCATCTACGCCATCTGTGTGCGCGACACGTCGCAGCACGCCGCCGCGCTGGCCTACGCGGGATCGGCCCTGGGGGCGGTGTTTGCCGGCGACCTGGTCAGCCTGTTCTTCTACTGGGAGGCCATGGCGGTGGCGTCGGCCTTCCTCGTGTGGGCGGGGCGAAGCCCGGAATCGCACGGCGCCGGGTTTCGCTACCTTGCCCTGCATCTCCTGTCCGGGTTGCTGCTGCTCGGCGGTGCGCTGCTGCATTACCAGGCGACCGGCGACATCGCGTTCGATTTCCTCGGCACGGGCAGCGTGGCCGGCGGGCTCATCCTGCTCGCATTCGGCATCAAGTGCGGCTTTCCCCTGTTCCACGGCTGGATTACCGACGCCTACCCGCGCTCGACGCCGAGCGGCACGGTTTTCCTGAGCATGTTCACCACCAAGGTAGCGGTCTATTCACTCGCCCGCGGCTTCCCCGGCACGGACATCCTGATTACCGTCGGCACGGTCATGGCCATGTTCCCGATCTTTTATGCGGTGATCGAGAACGACCTGCGCCGTGTGCTGGGCTATAGCATGATCAACCAGATCGGCTTCATGGTCGTCGGCGTCGGCATCGGGACGGAGCTCGCCCTGAACGGCGCCGTCGCGCACGCGTTCAACGAGGTGCTGTTCAAGGGCCTCCTGTTCATGACCATGGGCGCGGTGCTGCACCGCGTCGGCAACGTGCTGGGCAGCGACATCGGCGGCCTCTACCGGTCGATGCCGCTCACCACCGTGTTCTGCATCGTCGGCGCCGCGTCCATCTCGGCGTTCCCGCTGTTCAACGGCTTCGTATCCAAGTCGATGATCATGGCGGCACTTATCGAGCAAGGACACGTTATCGCGTGGCTCGGCCTCCTGTTTGCATCCGCGGGCGTTTTTCACCATGCCGGCATCAAGATCCCGTATTTCGCGTTCTTCGCCCACGATGCCGGCATCCGTGTTCCGGAGGCGCCGCGCAACATGCTGGTCGCGATGGGTATCGCGGCCGTGCTGTGCATATTCGTCGGCTCGTACCCGGCAGTGCTGTACGGCCTGCTGCCCTGGAACGCCGGCTATGCGCCTTACACCTATCCGCACGTCCTGGTGCAGGTGCAACTGCTGCTGTTTTCCGCGCTCGCGTTCGCCTGGCTCAAGCTCACGGGCATCTATCCACCGGAGCTGCGATCGGTGAATCTCGATGCCGACTGGCTGTACCGGCGGCTCGGGCCGCGATTGGCGGAAGCAATAGCGGCAGGAGCGGCTTGGACCAGGCGCTCCTGCAACGGTTTCCTTAACGCCTACGCTGCGGATGCCGGCGGCAGGCTGGCCCCGCTGGCACGTTCCGCGGCCACCGGCACCGGGGTGCTCCTCGTGGCCGTCGCGCTGGCGGCCTACCTCGTTGTTTACTATCTGAGCCCATGATGATCACACGCGTCATCGTTGCAGCCGTCATCTTTGCCGCCGCCTGGTTGCTGTGGTCAGGGCATTTCACGCCGCTCCTCCTGTCCTTCGGCGCGGCATCCATCGTCGCGGTTCTCGTGCTGGCGAAGCGAATCGGCCTGTTCGAGGTGGAAGCGTACATGTTCCATCTCGCTCCGCGCCTGCCGGGATACTGGCTCTGGCTGCTGAAGGAAGTCGTCAAATCGAACATCGAGGTCGCGAAAATCGTGCTGAGCCCGCGACTGCCGATCAGCCCGACGGTCATCTCGGTCGACGCGAGCCGCCTGCATAGCATTTCCCAGGTCCTGCTTGCGAATTCCATAACGCTGACGCCCGGCACGCTCTCCATCGACATCGATCGCGGCATCATCGAGGTGCACTGCCTCACGCAGGAGGGCGCGCAGGACCTCAAGGGCGGCGAGATGCAGCGCCGCGCCGCCAGGGTGGGGGAAGGCTGAGCGTGTTCCTCGCGGCGGCAATCGCAATCCTCGTCACCATGGCGCTTGCGCTGACGCGCGCGCTGCTGGGCCCGACCGTGTACGACCGTGTCCTCGCGGTCAACATGTTCGGCACCAAGACGGTGCTCCTGCTGTCGGTCATCTCGTTCCTGTACGGACGTACGGATTTCCTGGACCTGGCGCTCGCCTATGCGCTGATCAACTTCATCGGGGTGCTCGCGGTGCTGAAGTTCGTGCAGGACTACGCGATGCGTCATCCGGGGGAGGAGCAGTGAGCGTGGACGCGGTGCTCTACATCGTGAGCTGGATACTGTTGCTCACCGGCGGATTTTTCGTCTTCGTTGGCGGGGTCGGCGCGCTGCGGATGCCGGACTTGTACACGCGCATGCACGCGGCAAGCCTCACGGACACGCTGGGCACGTTGCTCATGCTCCTGGGGCTGGTCCTCCAGTCAGGATGGACTCTTGCCTCCGCCAAGATCTTCGCGATCCTCCTGTTCCTGATGCTCACGGCGCCGACGGCGGCCTACGCACTGGCAAATGCCGCCCGCCTCGCGGGGCTCGCGCCCAAGCGGTCGGCCGAGGAGGAGTCCTGAGCATGGCCGTCCTGTTCGGCGCATTCCTCCTGACCACGCTGGTGATTACCGCAATCGCGGTCGTTCGCAACCACGATCTGTTCGTTTCCGTCATGCTCACGGGAATCTTCAGCCTGCAGATGGCGGCAGTCTTCTTCATGCTCGACGCGGCGGACGTGGCTCTCACGGAAGCCGCGGTCGGGGCCGGCGTCGCGACCGTGCTCATGCTCAGCGCACTGGCCCTGACCGACAACCGGGAAGCCTTGCGCAAAGGGCTGCGGCTGCTGCCCGCGATCGTGCTGTCCGCCGTGGTGCTCCTGGTCATCAGCGCAACCTTCGACATGCCCCGCCTGGGCGATCCGGAAGCGCCCGTCCACAACCACGTCGCGCCCTGGTACCTCGAGAAGACCCCGGAGCTCATCGGCATGCCGAACGTCGTTACGGCCATCCTCGCGAGCTTCCGCGGATACGACACGCTCGGCGAGCTATTCGTCATCTTCACCGCCGGCATCGGCGTGCTCTTCCTGCTCGCGAGCCCCGCGGAAGGGCGCGGACTGGCGCTGCTGCCGTCGGCCGAAGCCAAGGGCCTGCGGCATCACCTCATTCCGCGGATCGTGGGCCGGGTGGTGGTGCCCTTCATCGTGCTGTTCGGCCTGTACGTGCAGTTCCACGGCGATTACGGGCCCGGAGGGGGCTTCCAGGCGGGTGCGTTGGTAAGTGCCGGGTTCATCCTGTATGCGCTGGCGGAAGGGGAAGGCAAAGCGTTGCAGGTGCTGTCGTTCCGCGCGCTGGCGACGATGATCGCGGCCGGTGGGCTGCTCTACGGCGGCGTAGGTCTCCTCGGGATCTTCCTCGGCGGCACTTTCCTCGATTACAGCGTCCTGGCGGACGACCCCGTCGCCGGCCAGCACCTCGGCATCCTGCTCGTCGAGGCCGGGGTGGGCCTCACGGTCACGGGCGTGCTGCTCAGCATCTTCCATTCGTTCGCCGCACGCAGGCAAAGCTCGTGATGGATTTCCTGCACGTCTACAACTATTGGGTGTTCGCCATCCTGCTCGCGATCGGCATGTACGCCGTGGTGGCGCGCGCGAACCTGGTCAAGAAGCTCATCGGGCTGTCCATTTTCCAGGCCGCCGTTTTCCTGCTTTACATCTCCATGGACAAGGTCGAAGGGGGAACCGCGCCGATCATCCAGCCCGGCAGCGCCGCGGCTACGCTCTACTCCAACCCGCTGCCGCAGGTCCTGATACTCACTGCCATCGTCGTCGGCATTTCCACGCTGGCTCTCGGCCTTGCGATCGTCGTGCGCATCAACGAGGCCTACGGCACGGTGGAAGAAGACGACATCAACAAGATGGGCACCGAATGACCGGTTGGAGCACGCACCTGCCGGTGCTTCAGGTGGTAATACCGCTCCTCACGGCGCCGCTCGCAGCGCTCACGCGCGAGCGCACGCTGGCCTGGGCGGCCGCGACGGCGGCATCCCTGCTGGCGTTCGCCATGGCGGTGCAACTGATGATCACCGTCGGCGCCACCGGCGCGCAGAGCTACCCGGTCGGCTCCTGGCCCGCGCCTTACGGCATCGAGCTGGTCGTCGATTCGTTTTCGACCTTGCTGCTCCTGGTCATCACCGGTGCTTCCAGCGCGGCACTGCTCGTCGCGCACCGGACGTTCCGTGACGAGGTGCCGCCGAAACGGCAGCATCTCTTCTACGCCGCCT
Organism: uncultured Chromatiales bacterium; assembly: GCA_965651325.1. Classification (GTDB taxonomy): domain Bacteria; phylum Pseudomonadota; class Gammaproteobacteria; order Steroidobacterales; family Woeseiaceae; genus IDS-8. The sequence continues at coordinate 7,570 of CBFGSB010000127.1, forward strand.
GGCTGGTGACGCTCGCCGGCCTCTGCGGGATGGTGGTGGCGGGCGACGCGTTCAACATCTTCGTCTTCATGGAGATCTCGTCGCTCGGTACCTACATCCTCGTTTCGGGAGGTGCGCGGCGCGAAGCGTTACCGGCTGCATTCAAGTACCTGGTGATGGGCACGATCGGCGCAACGTTCTACCTGATAGGCGTCGGGCTCCTGTACATGGTGACCGGCACGCTCAACATCGCGGACATGCACGCGCGGCTGGGAGAGGTGCCGGACCCGACGCCGGTGTTCGCGGCAGCCGCTTTCATCACCACCGGACTCGCGCTCAAAGCCGCGGTGTTCCCGCTGCACGCGTGGCTGCCGAATGCCTATACGTTCGCGCCGAACGCCGTCAGCGCCTTCATTGCCGCAAGCTCCACCAAGGTATTCCTGTACGTGCTGCTGCGCTTCGACTTCTTCATTTTCCAGGGCAACCTGCCGGGCAGTTTGGCGCAGCTCTCACAGGCTCTCCTGCCGCTTGCCGTCGTGGCGGTGCTGGCCGCTTCGGCCATTGCGCTGCTGCAGCGCAATGTGAAGCGGCTGCTCGCGTATTCGTCGATCGCGCAGGTCGGCTACATCCTCTTCGGCGCCGGGCTCGTATCGGTTACGGGGCTGACGGCCGGAATCGTGCACATCTTCAACCACGCGCTCGCGAAGGGCACGCTGTTCCTGGCGATAGCGTGCCTCGGCGTGAGCGTGGGCGGCTTTTCGCTCGAGCGCATCGCGGGTGCGGCTCGCCGCATGCCGTTCACCATGGCGGCGCTGGTGCTCGGGGGACTCAGCCTCATCGGGCTGCCCGGAACCGCCGGATTCATCAGCAAGTGGTACCTGGTGCTCGGTGCCCTCGAGATGGGCGCGATCGGAGCTTTGCTGGTGGCCCCGATCCTGCTGAGCTCGATGATGGCGGTGTTCTACATCTGGAAGATCGTCGAAGCCGCTTACTTCACCGGGGCGGCGGACGTCGTGGAGCGCCGCGAGGCACCCTGGTGGATGCTGGCGGTGCTGTGGACCGCCGCTTTTGCGAACGTCTGGTTCGGCCTGCGGCCCGGGTTTCCGCTGGAACTGGCGCGAGCGGCGGCCGGGTCATTGCTCGCCGGGCCCTAGCGCTTTCGCCTACTCGCGCGGTCGGGTGCCATCCACCGCTGGCTGCCAAAGCCGTCCGAGAACCAGCCGCCACAGCAAGCCTGCGAGGATCAATGCGCCCCCGACAATCCAGGTGCGCAAGGGCAAAAAGGGCGTAAGGAAAAGGCAGCCCGCGAGCCCTGCCCACGCGACGGGTCGGGGATAGAGGCGCAGGTCGCGAGGCAGCCTGAGCGCCGCCAGGTTGGTCACCGCGTAATAGATCA
>CBFGSB010000128.1:0-8927 GCA_965651325.1 uncultured Chromatiales bacterium
CCCGGGAGCCTCTACACACGACGGCGTCTCTTCGCCCAGGCTTGTGGAGCTTCCCCAGTGTGCGCTCGGTCACAGTTTTGCCATCCGGCGCGGCTGCGGCCGGCCACCACGTGACGAAATCCGGAACGGGTTCGTGTCCCGCGCACGCGGAGGCACCTATGCTGTGCGGGTCAGTGGATGCTTCCCGTGGAGAACCGACTGTGAGCGCAGCGTTGCGGATCGCAAACAAGAACAATCACGCCCCCGTAACGGCCAGGATCGCCGCCTCGACATTCAAGCCCGCGCTCGCGCGCAGCTCGCTCATGGCCCTGCCCGCGCTGGCGGTGCTCGGCATCGCAGCTCCCGCGTCCGCCCTGGAGCTCGGTACGCTCGACATCCAGTCGACGCTGGGACAGCCGCTGCGCGCCAGCATCGCGTTCGCGCTGAACCCGCATGAAGAGATCAGCAGCTACTGCATTTACGTTACTCCAGGCCGCTCGACGAACGGCTTGCCCTCCTCCGGCCCGGCGTCGGTCGTCGTGGAGAACGGCTCGATTCGCCTTACCGGTCGGACCGCGGTCAACGATCCGCTGCTCGCGGTGCAGGTCACGGTCGACTGCCCCTACGCCGCGCACCTGCGCCGGGAGTACGTGGCGTTTGTGGATCCGGCCGCGGCGGTGGCGGCCGTCGCGGAGCCGGCCAGCGTGGCGGCACCGCGCGAACCGGTTCGTTCCGTGCGGCAGGTACGGGATGCGGCGCCCGTTGCGCGGGTGCAGCCTGCGCCGATAGCCGCGAGCACGACGTATCGGGTACAGCCCGGCGACACCCTGTCGGGTATTGCCCAGCGCATGACCGGCCGCAGCGTCACGATCTGGGAGGCGGTCGAGGCCCTGTTCGCCGCGAATCCCGATGCGTTCATCGCGGGCAACCGCGATTTTTTGAAAGCCGGCGCGCTGCTCCGCGTCCCCGACGCGATCTACGCGGCGGACGCCGGCGAGATTGCCTCACCGGTGCCGGTGCAAGAGCCTCCGGCCGTCGCCGGTAATCCCGCCGCGACCTCCAAGCCTTACAGCGGTTATCGCAACGACGCGGAGAGCTTTGCAAGCGGTCGCGCGGTTGTCGAGGCGCCTGCGCCGGTGGCAGCCGCCGACGTGGCGACCGCTGGCGCCAGCGTGTCGGTTGCAACCGCTGTCGCGGCCGAGACGGCCGCCGCGAACGAGCCGGCGCCGGCCGCCGAGGCAGCGCCCGCCGCGCTCCTGCCCGAAAGCCGCCCCGGCACTTCGTTCGAGGCACCGTCGCTGCGCACGCCCGCCCGGAGCAGCGGCGCCTGGTCGTGGCTGGTCTGGCTGGGCGGGAGCGGAATCGCGCTCATCCTCGCCCTGCTGCTCGGACGACCGCTTCGGAAGCGCTTCGGTGCCGAAGCGGAGCCGCCGCTGGACGATGACGCCACCGGCATCCGGCCTGGGCTCCCGGCCGCTATGATCGCCACGCCCGAGGCCGCACCGGCCACGAGCGGCATGGAAGTGGATTTCCACTTCGACGAAGCGCAAGCCGATGCGCGCCTCATCCAGCTCGACGGTGACGTCGAGGATGGCAGCGGGTTCCACGACGCCGGCGACATCGACGTTGCGGAGGATTTCGGCTTCTCGGCTTCCGGCGGTATCGAGCTGGGCCTCGACGTCGAGTTCCCGGAAGAGCCGGCCTCGGCGGGGGAAGGGGATACGAACGTCATCCCCCCGATGCGGCGCGAAGGAGACGTGATCGTCGACAGCGAAGTTTCGCCGCACAGCGAGGAGACGGGTACCTACGACATGTCGATGATCGTCGACGCCACGCAGCAGCCGATCGGCGACAGCGACGATACGACGCGCGACCTGCACGCTGTCGAGCTCGTTGACGGTGAGGCGGCGCCCGAAGAGGACCCGTTCACGCTGAGCCGCGAAATGGATTACAAGATTCTCGAGCAGGATTACCAGGACGAGCTGACCGCCACCCAGGCACTGAACGCACAGCTCGAGGATGCCGCCCGCGATCTCGCCGAGAGCCTCGGCGCGGTCGATCCCGCACTGCCGGATGCGCCCACGGAAAAATTGCCTTTCCCGGGAAGCGAGGAAACGGCGCCGCATCCCATGACCATTGCGCTGGCGGAAGCCGACACGGTGGAGATGCCGGCGCCGGGCGACGACGAGGACACCGGCGTCAACGAAGAGCTGCAGGACTTGCCGGCGGCCGAAAACGACGCCACGGCAGCGATGGAAATCGAGTCCGCGACCGTCGACACGAAGAAGATGAAGGTGTCCTGATACAGGTACCGCGCCGCTACGGCTCGGCGGACAGCCGCTCCACCCGGCGCCAGTTCCTCGGCAGCAGCGACCCGCGCAGCGCGCGGTCGCCGTAATAATCGTCGAGGTCGTTCCATTTCAGCGTCATGGTGCGCGTGCCGGTATCCACCTTGAGGTTCCCCTCCTCCGGCACGACCGCGACCGCCACGAGCTTTTCTTCCCCGGACTGGTACTTCTTGCCGGGAATGTTGATGAGCTTGTTGCCGCGCCCTTTTGCCAGCTCCGGCAGCTCGTCCATCTCGAACAGCAGCAGCCGGCCGATCGAGCTCGCCGCCGCGATCAGGCACTCCGTGTCCGGCGGCACCGCCGCGGGCACGACGACGCGGCCGCCCGCCGGCACGCGCAGCACCGACTTCCCCGCCTTGTTGCGCGACACGAGCTCGCCCAGCGCCGCGATGAAGCCGTAACCCGCGTCGCTCGCGAGCAGCACCTTCGATTCCGGCTCGCCGATCATGGCACCGCAGAACTCGGCGCCGTCGGGCGGGTTGAAGCGTCCCGACAGGGGTTCGCCCTGGCCGCGAGCGGACGGCAGCGTGTGCGCGCCGACGCTGTACACACGGCCCGTGCTGTCGATGAACATCGCGAGCTGGTTGCTGCGGCCGTGGGCCGCCGCCAGGAACTCGTCGCCGCTCTTGTAGCTCATGGCAAGCGGGTCGACTTCATGGCCTTTCGCGGCCCGCGCCCAGCCGCGCTTCGACAGCACGATGGTCACGGGCTCACTCGCCACCAGCTCGGTTTCGTCGATCGCCTGCGCCGCTTCGCGCTCGACGAGCTGCGTGCGCCGCGCATCGCCGTAGGCTTCCGCGTCCTCGAGGATCTCGCTCTTGATGAGCGCTTTCAGTTTCGCGGTGCTCTTCAGCGTCTTCTCGATAGTATCGCGCTCCTCGTTCAGCTCGTCCTGCTCGCCTTTGAGCTTCGTTTCCTCGAGTCTCGCGAGGTGACGCAGGCGCAGGTTGAGGATCGCTTCGGCCTGTGTGTCCGACAGCTTGAATTTTTTCATCAACACGGGCTTCGGCTCGTCTTCCTTGCGGATGATCGCAATCACCTCGTCGATATTGAGGTAGGCGATGAGCAAGCCTTCGAGGATGTGCAGCCGGTCCTTCACGATCTGCAGGCGATGATTGAGCCGGCGCTTGACCGTGTCCGTGCGGAACTCGAGCCACTCGGACAGCAGCTCGATGAGATTGAAAGTGCGCGGCCGCCCGTCCCGGCCGACGATGTTCATATTGACGCGCACGGTCCGTTCGAGCGCCGTGGTCGAAAACAGGTGGGACATGAGCTGGTCGACGTCCACCCTGGAGGACTTGGGTGAGATCACCAGCCGTATCGGCTCCTCGTGGTCCGACTCGTCGCGCAGGTCGTCCACCATCGGCAGCTTCTTGTTGCGCATCTGCGCCGCGATCTGCTCGAGCACCTTGCTGCCGGATACCTGGTAGGGCAGCGAGGTGATCACGATGTCGCCGTTCTCCCTCTTGTACGAGGCGCGCAACCGCAGCGTGCCGTTGCCGGTCTTGTAGAGCTGCTTGATCTCGTTCCTGGGCGATATCAGCTCACCCCCGGTCGGGAAGTCCGGCCCCTTGATGTGCTTCATCACCTGCGCCACGGTGGCGTCGGGAGAATCGATCAGGTGCACCAGCGCGCTCGCGACTTCCTTCAGGTTGTGCGGCGGGATATCCGTGGACAGGCCGACGGCGATGCCGGTCGTGCCGTTCAGCAGCACGTTCGGCAGGCGCGCCGGCAGCACCACCGGCTCGTCCAGGGTGCCGTCGAAGTTCGGCACCCATTCGACCGTACCGTGGGCGAGCTCGGCGAGCAGGCTCTTGGCGTAGGGCATCAGCCGCGACTCGGTGTAGCGCATCGCCGCGAACGACTTCGGGTCGTCGGTCGAGCCGAAGTTGCCCTGGCCGTCCACCAGCGCGTAGCGGTAGGAGAACGGCTGCGCCATCAACACCATGGCCTCGTAGCAGGCCGTGTCGCCGTGCGGGTGGAACTTGCCGATGACGTCGCCAATCGTGCGTGCCGACTTCTTCGGCTTCGCGCCGGCCGAGAGGCCGAGTTCGCTCATGGCGTAGATGATGCGCCGCTGCACCGGCTTGAGACCGTCGCCGATCTGCGGCAGAGCGCGGTCCAGGATCACGTACATCGAGTAATCGAGGTACGCCTTCTCCGTGTAATCCTTGAGCGGGAGCTTCTCGACCCCTTCGAGGTTCAATTGGTTTTGCATTGTCTTCCCGTGTCGAGTTGCGGCGCTACACCTCCGCCAGGTTGCCCTTCGTCTCCAGCCAGGCCCGGCGGTCGGCGGCGCGCTTCTTCGCGAGCATCATGTCCATGACCTTGCGGGTATCGTCCTTGTCGTCGATCGTGAGCTGCACCAGGCGCCGCGTGTCGCGGTTCATGGTCGTTTCCCGCAGTTGCGACGGGCTCATTTCGCCCAACCCCTTGAAGCGCGTAACCGTTACCTTGCCGCGCTTGTTCTCGGCGTCGATCTTGTCGAGGATACCCTTGCGCTCCGCGTGATCGAGCGCGTAGTGCACTTCCTTGCCGACGTCGATCCGGAACAGGGGAGGCATGGCGACGTACACGTGCCCTGCCCTGACCAGCTCCGGGAAATGCTTCAGGAACAACGCGCAGAGCAGGGTCGCGATGTGCGCGCCATCCGAATCCGCGTCGGCGAGGATACAGATCTTGTGATAGCGCAGCCCGCTGATGTCGCGGCTACCCGGGTCGACGCCGATCGCGATACTGATGTCGTGCACCTCTTGCGAGGCGAGGATCTGTCCCGTGTCCACCTCCCAGGTGTTCAGGATCTTGCCCCGCAGCGGCATGATCGCCTGCGTCGTGCGATCGCGCGCCTGTTTCGCCGAGCCGCCCGCGGAATCGCCCTCCACCAGGAACAGCTCGCAGAGCGCCGGCTGCTGCGACGTGCAGTCCGCGAGCTTGCCGGGCAGCGCCGGCCCCGAGACCACCTTTTTTCGCACGACCGCTTTGGCGGCCTTGAGCCGTAGCTGCGCCTTGGAGATCGAGAGCTGCGCGATCTGGTCGCCCGTCTCGGGATGCCGGTTCAGCCACAGCGAAAAGCTGTCCTTGATCACCCCGGCAACGAACGCCGCGGATTCGCGCGAGGACAGCCGCTCCTTGGTCTGGCCGGAGAACTGCGGGTTCTCGAGCTTGGCGCTCAACACGAATGCCAGGCCGTCCCACACGTCCTCGGGAGAAAGCTGCACCCCTCGCGGCAGCAGGTTCCGGAATTCGCAGAACTCGCGCAGCGCATTCGTGAGGCCGGTGCGCAGGCCGTTCACGTGCGTCCCGCCCTGCGGGGTCGGGATGAGGTTGACATAGCTTTCCTGGACCGGCTGGTCCGGCTCCGGCAGCCACACGAGCGCCCAGTCGACGGCTTCGTGCGTCGCGGCGATGCTGCCGCCGAAGGGCGCGGCCGGCAGGTGCTCCGCGCCGCCAATCGCTTCGAGGAGATATTCCTCGAGGCCGCCGGAGTAGAGCCATTCCATTTTCTCCTTCGGCTTCTCGACCTCGAGGCGGACGGTCAGCCCCGGGCACAGCACCGCTTTCGCGCGCAACGCGTGCTTCAGCCGCGAGACCGACACCTTCGGCGAGTCGAAATACTGCGGGTCGGGCCAGAAGCGGATCGTCGTGCCCGTATTGTTCTTGCCAACCTGTCCAACGACCTCCAGCTTGCCGCGCTTCTTGCCGTTCGTGAAGCTCAGGTTGTGCTCCTGCCCGTTGCGGCGAATCCACACCTCGAGGTTCTTCGACAGCGCGTTGACGACAGACACGCCGACGCCGTGCAGGCCGCCGGAGAAGCGGTAGTTCTCCTTGTTGAACTTGCCGCCGGCGTGCAGCCTCGTCAGGATCAGCTCCACGCCCGGGATTTTCTCCTTCGGGTGCAAATCGACGGGCATGCCGCGGCCGTCGTCGCTGACCTCCACGGAGCCGTCGGCGTGCAGGGTGACCTCGATTTTTTTGGCATGCCCGGCGAGCGCCTCGTCGACACTGTTGTCCACCACCTCGTGGACGAGGTGATTGGGGCGCGTGGTATCGGTGTACATGCCCGGACGGCGGCGCACGGGCTCGAGCCCGCTGAGGACCTCGATGTCCGCCGCGTCATAGCGTTTACTCATTGTATTACCCGGGCCCAAGCGAAAGCACGGCGGAATTCTAGCAGGATGAACGCATCGCGCGCGATGCGTGTTCCGGTCGAGGGCGCCGGGTTCTCAGTCGAGGTCGGCGAGCAGCGACGTACGGATATTGCCCGGGACCGGGCGGACTTCGACGCGGTAGTTGTCGTGGTCGATGCCGGCGGCGAGCGAGGCGCCATCGCGCAGCGCGTCAACCTGCGCCGGTTCGAGCTCGAAACGCAGGAAGTGCACCGCCGACGTCTTGTCCTCGTCGGTGCGTTCGAGGTCCTCATCGGCGATCGGCCGGATTTTCTCCGATTCACCGACCTGCAGCCAGACGCGATGCTCGATTCCGACGAGCTGCTTGAGCTTCTCGCGCCGCTCGGCAACGTCCGGAAACTCCACCATGAACGTGGCTTTCCAGTTGCTGCCGTCGGGGATCAACGGGTTGTAGGCCTGCAGTTCCTCCTCGATACCGGCAGACTCGAAGATGCGCTCGATCCGCAGCATCTCCTGCACCTGGTATTGCATGGTCAGGCGATCCTCGAAATAAAGCGTGGCGTTCTCACCGAGCGGCAGGCGCCGATCGCGCTTGTGCTCCATGACGCGCGCGCGGAAGTCCTTCCGCACTTCCGCGTACTTCTCGAGGCTGTAAAGGTTCTCGCGGGTCAGCTTTTCCATCATCCCTAGACTCCGTAAGCCAGGCGCAGCAGGCCCATGGGATGCTGCGCGGTCTGATTCTCGAGCCCCCTGGCGACCTGCACCGCCGCCATCGGGCAGTCGCTGATGAAGTGCGCGGCCTCGCTCTTCTCCACCCGCTTGACGACGGGCCTCGCGATCTTGCGCGAAATTTCGTAGTACTCCTTTTTCACGGCGTAGGTGCCGTCATGGCCCGAGCAGCGTTCGATGGCGTCGACCTGAGTGTCGGGCACCATCTCCAAAAGCTCGCGCGTCTTCAGCCCGATGTTCTGCACGCGCAGGTGGCAGGGCACCTGGTAGGCGACCTTGCCCAGCGGCTGCGTGAAATCCGTGCGCAGCTTGCCGGCCCGGTGCCGCAGCATCAGGTACTCGACCGGATCGAACATCGCATCGCGCACCTTTGCGACCTGCTCGTCGTCCGGGAACATGAGCGGCAGCTCCTGTTTGAACATCAGCGTGCAGGACGGGATAGGCGTGACGATGTCCCAGCCGCGTTCGACCCAGGAAGCGAGCACCGGAACGTTCGTGTCCTTCAGGCTCTCCACCTTCCCGAGGTCGCCGAGCTCGAGCTTCGGCATGCCGCAGCACACCTCCTGCTCCGCCATCGCGACCGGTATGCCGTTGTGCCGGTACACGGCGACGAGGTCCTCGACGAGCGACGGCATGTTGCGGTTGCCGTAGCAGGTGGTGAACAGCACCACTTTCCCGCGCGTCGTGTCGGTCGCCTCCGCGGTGTGACCCGCCTCGTGCCGCAGCTCGCGGAACTGCTTGCGCGCGGGCTTCGAGTGATACTCCGGCACCGGAGCCTCACGGTGCACACCGAGCGTCTTCTCCAGCACCGCGCGGCCGGCCTTGCTCTTGTTCGCGGCGTTCACCGCCTGCACGACCACCGGAATCCCGGCCAGCCGCCCGACCGTATCCGTGGAGCTGAGCACGCGGTCACGCGCCCGCGCCCCTTCCTTCCTGAAGCGCGCCGCCTTGGCCCGCAGCATCAGATGCGGAAAGTCGACGTTCCAGGGATGCGGCGGCACGTACGGGCACTTCGTCATGTAGCACATGTCGCACAGGTAACAATTGTCGACGACGTCCCAGTAAACCTCCCGCGGAACCCCGTCGAGCTCCATCGTCTCCGACTCGTCGATCGCATCGAACAAGGTCGGAAACGAATTGCACAAGTTGAAACACCGCCGACACCCGTGACAGATGTCGAAAACCCGCTCCAACTCCGCGAACAGCGCCCCCTCCTCGTAAAACGCCTCCGACTTCCAGTCGATCGCATGCCGCACCGGCGCCTCGAGGCTCCCCTCGCGACTCTGGCTCCCCTCCGTGTTGTCCAACGACTTGCTCAATCCAGCTCCAACGGTGACGTTCAGGTTTGTGCGCACCACGGCCGTTCAGCGTAGCCGCGACCGGCAGCGAGCGTCTTCGGCGCGATGCGAGGCCCAGGAGCCGACTGCAAGCCTCCCACGTCCCGTCCTGTGCGCCTCACGGCCCTCACCAGCGTAGCCGTGATCGGGGGGAGGGGTCTTCGGCGGCGTGCGAGGCAGGGATGCCGAGCCCGCAGGCCCACATGGACGTGCTTGTGGCCGGCGCCGAAGGCCCCTCCCCCCGGTCGCGGCTACGCCTGCCTCGCCGGCAGGCGCGCGGACCACTCCCGACGATCGCCCGCTCAGACCGAGAACCCGGCAGCCACAACCCGCAACTGCCAGCTCCCCAAACTACTGGCAGGCTCCAGCGAGCCTACTCGTCCAGCGCGTCCAGAGCCTTCTGGAAG
>CBFGSB010000129.1:0-8881 GCA_965651325.1 uncultured Chromatiales bacterium
GCCTCGATCGACATGTTGCACAAGGTCATGCGTGCTTCCATGTCCAGCGCGCGAATCGCCTCGCCGCGATACTCGATTACATGCCCGGTGCCACCGTCCATCCCGAGCCGCCCGATGATGTGCAGTACCAGGTCCTTGGCGCCGGTACCGGCGGGCAGCCTGCCGTCCACCGTCACCGCCAGCGTCTTCGGGCGGCGCTGCAGCAGACATTGCGTGGCGAGCACGTGCCCGACCTCGCTCGTGCCGATACCGAACGCGAGCGCGCCGAAAGCGCCGTGGGTAGCCGTATGCGAGTCACCGCAGACGACGGTCATGCCGGGCTGCGTCGCGCCGAGCTCGGGGCCGATCACGTGCACGATGCCGCGCGTGCCGGACCCGAAGCCGTGAAGCTCGATGCCGAATGCCGCGCAGTTCGCCTCCAGCGCCGCGACCTGTTGCGCCGCCGATTCGTTCGCGTATGGCAAGCGGCCGTCGGCGCCGGCCGGCAAGGTCGGCGTCGAATGATCGAGCGTGGCGAGCGTGCGCTCCGGGCGGCGCACCGCCAGGCCGCGCGCGGCCAGTTCCGCGAACGCCTGCGGCGAGGTGACCTCGTGCACCAGGTGCAGGTCGATATAGAGAATCGCCGGAGCGTCGGCGGTTTCCTCACGCACGCAGTGCGCATCCCAGATCTTGTCGATGATGGTTCGCGGCATCGGCGTGCCTCAGCCCGTCGCACTCGCGGCTTCTTGCCGCGGCGCCGTGGCCAGGTAATCGAGCCATCCCCAGCGGTCTATCGTCCGCCCGTCGAAGAGGCCGAAGAACTTCTCCTGCAGTGCCGCGGTAACCGGGCCGCGCGTGCCGCTGCCCACCGGATGGCGGTCGACCGAGCGTACCGGGGTGATCTCGGCGGCGGTTCCTGTCAGGAAGACCTCGTCGGCGAGATACAGCAGTTCGCGCGGCAGGGGTTGTTCGACGACGGACACGCCCAGCTCGGCGGCGAGCTGGAAAACGGTGTCGCGCGTGATGCCGACCAGGATCGACGCAGCGGCCGGCGGCGTGAAGAGCACCCCGTTGCGCACGATGAACAGGTTCTCACCGCTGCCCTCGCTCAGCGTACCGTCGGGCGAAAGCGCAATGCCTTCGGCATAACCGTTGCGCCGTGCTTCCATCGCGACGAGCTGGCTGTTGAGATAGTTGCCGCCCGCTTTCGCGGCGGTCGGGAAGGTGTTGGGTGCGGGCCGCTGCCAGGTCGAGACACAGGTGTCGATGCCCTGTGCCATCCCCTCCTCGCCGAGGTAGGCGCCCAGCTCCATGGCTGCGATCATCACCTCGACCGGGGAGCCCGGGGCCGGGCAGACGCCAACGCCGCCGACCCCTCGCATCACCAGCGGGCGCAGGTAGGCCGAGCCCAGCCCGTTCTCGAGGATCGCGGCGCGGCAACCGCGCACGATTTCCTCCGGGGTGTAGGGAATCTCGATGCGGTAGATCGCTGCCGAGCCGAACAGGCGCTCGACGTGATCGGCAAGCCGGAAAATGGCGGGACCGTCCGGGGTCAGGTAGCAGCGTATGCCTTCGAACACCGAGGACCCGTAATGCAGCGCATGCGCCATCACGTGCACCTTGGCATCCGCCCACGGGATGAGCTCGCCGTTGAACCAGATGTAGCGGGACTGGTTCATGCCGGCGCATCCACGGCTGCCGCTCGCGCGCCGCGACTCTCGAGGGCATGCTGCCGTTCGATGCGGTTGACGACTTCTACCAGTGCCAGGGCGCTGGCCTCGAGCACGTCGGTGCTGGTCGCGCGGCCGTAGTACTCGCGGCCGCCGCACACGACGTCGACCCGCGCCTCGCCCTGTGCATCCTCGCCGGTCGACAGCGAGCGCACGTGGTACTCGCGCAGGGTGAGCGGGGTTTCCGTGGCGCGCTCGATCGCGGCGAAGATTGCGTGCACGGGGCCGTCCCCGACCGCGGCCTCCTGCACGATGCGGCCGTCCTCGTGCGCGAGCCGCACACTCGCGCTGGGTACGGCTTCGCGCCCGATCGCGCCCTGGCTCTGCAGCGCGACCAGGCGCCAGGGCCCCTGCTCGCTGCCCGTCGCCCCGAGCGCGAGCGCTTCGAGGTCGGCGTCGAACACTTCCTTCTTGCGGTCGGCCAGCGCCTTGAACCGCGCGAACGCCTGGTTCAACGCGGCCTCGTCCAGCACGAAGCCCAGGCCCTTCAGGCGATCCGCCAGCGCCGCGCGGCCGCTGTGCTTGCCCAGCACGAGCTGGGAGCGCGACACGCCGACGTCCTCCGGCGACATGATCTCGTAGGTCGCACGGTTGCGCAGCATGCCGTGCTGGTGGATTCCGCTTTCGTGCGCAAAGGCGTTCTCGCCGATGATCGCCTTGTTGCGCGCCACGACGCTGCCGGTCAGCGCGACCAGCCGGCGCGACACGGGGTAGAGCTGCGGCGTGTTGATGCGCGTGCCCACGCCGTAGTGCGCGGCGCGCGTCCTGAGCGCCATGACGATCTCCTCCAGCGCGGCATTGCCGGCGCGCTCACCGATGCCGTTGATCGTGCACTCGACCTGGCGTGCGCCGTTCTCGATCGCCGCCAGCGAGTTCGCCACCGCGAGCCCCAGGTCGTCATGGCAGTGGCAGCTCAGCACCGCGCGCTCGATCCCCCGCACGTTGTCGCGGAGATGCGCGAACAGGGCGCCGTACTCCGCCGGCACGGCGTAGCCCACGGTGTCCGGCGCGTTCAGCGTGGACGCACCGGCCTCGATCGCGGCGCTGAACACCTCGGTGAGGTAGTCGAGGTCGGAGCGCGACGCATCTTCCGCCGAGAACTCCACGTCGTCGACATAGCGCCGCGCCAGCTCCACCGCGCCGCTGGCGGCTTCCAGCGCCTCCGCCCTGCTCATGCGCAGCTTGGCCGCGAGATGCAGGTCGCTGGTGGCGATGAAGACGTGGATGCGCGGCGACTCGGCGCCTTCGAGGGCCGCCGCCGCGCGCTCGATGTCGTGCCGCTGGCAGCGCGCCAGCGCCGCCACGCCGCTGCCGCGCACGCGGCGCGCGATTTCCTGTACCGCCGCGAAGTCGTCCGGGCTCGCGGCCGCGAATCCGGCTTCGAGTATGTCGACACCGAGGTCGGCCAGCGCGCTCGCCATGGCGAGCTTCTGTGCCCGTGTCAGGGAGCAACCCGGCGATTGCTCGCCGTCGCGCAGCGTCGTGTCGAAGATGCGCACCCGGCCGGTCATGGTGCTACTCGCGATACCGGTTGTGGCTGGCGCCGGATATCGAGCGCGGCTTCCAGCACGTCGTGCAGGCGCGCGACCTGGCGCAGCAGCACGTCCGCGGGGCGATCGTGCGACGCCAGGGTCAGCGACAGGCGCGTTCCATGCGGCGTGAGCTCCGAACTGACGGTGCCGAGGCGGAACCCGCGCCGTTCGATCAGCCCCAGGATGCGCACCAGCGCGCCTTCGCTGTCGGCCAGCAACAGGGTCAGCTCGGGTTTCGCGGTCCTTGCGTGCATGCCAGCCGGGGCGGATGCCGGGCGGTTCAGGGGTGTCACAGCATTCGCGTTCACGGCTGCTTCTCCATCATCTCGTGATTGGGGGTATTGGGAGGCACCAGCGGCCACACGTTGGCACGCGGGTCGATCTTCACGTGCAGGAGCCACGGGTCGTCGGCGGCCAGCATTGCTCGCAGCGCGTCGTCGACCTGGTCGCGCCGGTCGATGCTTTCGGCGTGGATGCCGAAAGCGCGCGTGATCTCCGCAAAATCCGGGTTGTCGCTCAGGTCGGTCTCGGAATAGCGTTCGGCGAAGAACAGCTCCTGCCACTGGCGCACCATGCCGAGCGAGCTGTTGTCCAGCAGCACGATTTTCACCGCCACGCCATAGCGCCGCAGCGTGGCGAGCTCCTGGATATTCATCATGATCGAGCCGTCCCCGGTGACGCAGACGACTTCCGCTTCCGGGTGGCCGAGCTTCACACCCATTGCCGCCGGCAGCCCGAAGCCCATCGTGCCCAGCCCGCCACTCGTCAGGTGCCGGTTGATGGCGCGGTGGATGCAGTGCTGCGCCACCCACATCTGGTGCTGGCCGACGTCGCAGGCAATCACCGCGTCGGGCGCCAGCTCGCTCAGCCGGCGCAGCAGGGCCGGGCCGTAGACGTCTTCGCCTGGCGAATCGTAGCGGGGCCGGGACGCACGCCGCAGCGTTTCGCAGCGCGCCTGCCAGGCAGCGATATCGGGTCGGCAGTCGAGCCGCGGCAGGATCGCCTTCAGGTCGCCGACGATGTGCACGTGCGCGTAGCGCAGCTTCGAGATCTCGGCCGCGTCGGTATCCAGGTGGATGACTTTCGCGTGCGGCGCGAACTCGGCCAGCTTGCCGGTAGCGCGGTCGTCGAAGCGCGCGCCGACCACGATCAGCAGGTCCGACTCCTGCACCGCGAGGTTCGCGGCCTTGCTGCCGTGCATGCCGAGCATGCCGAGGAACTGCGGATCGTCCGTCGGCACGCCGCCTAAGCCCTTGAGCGTGCTGACCACGGGAATGCCCGTTTCGCGCACCAGCTCGCGCAATGTATCCTCGGCGCCTGCCAGGCCCACGCCATAGCCCGTGTAGAACACCGGCCGCCGGCTCGCCGCGATCAGCGTGCGTGCCCGCTGCACCGCGGTACGGTCCACCGATGGCGCTGCCGCCGCCGCGGGCGGCGCGAAGCGCGGCACTTCCACCAGCGCGTTGGCGACGTCCTTGGGCAGGTCGATCAGCACGGGTCCGGGGCGGCCTTCGCGCGCGATGCGAAACGCCTCGCACACGGTCTCGGCGATCTTGCTCGCGTCGCGCACGATGAAACTGTGCTTCACGATCGGCAGCGTGATGCCGAAGATATCGACTTCCTGGAAGGCATCGGTGCCCATCAGGCCGGTCGCGACCTGCCCCGTGATCGCCACCATCGGCACGGAATCGAGGAACGCGTCGGCGATGCCGGTGACCAGGTTCGTGGCGCCCGGCCCGCTGGTCGCCAGGCACACGCCGACCCGGCCGGTGTGCCGCGCGTAGCCGTTCGCCGCCAGCGCCGCGCCCTGCTCGTGCCGTACCAGTATGTGACGAACGCCGGAATCCACCAGCGCGTCGTACACCGGCATGATGGCGCCGCCGGGATAGCCGAAGATGAGGTCGACCCCTTCAGCCTCCAGCGCGCGCAACAGCGCGTCGGCGCCGCGTACGGTCGCGGCCTTCTCAGGCGGCGACTTCGCGGCGATGGAGGTAGCGTGCTCGGCGGTGGACGGCATTGCGATGGAACTCCTGGTACTCGGTGGGTTGTGTGCGGTTTATCCCGTGGCGGCTTTCGCCGCGGCGGGCCGGGGCGCGGACTCGGCGGCTTGCTGCGGCTCCGCGTGGTCCTGCAGCCACGTCATGGAGGCACGCAGGCGCTGCCCGACGGTCTCGATCGGGTGCTCGGTGTCGCGCTGCATGAGAGACCGGTAGCGCTCGCGCCCGCTTTCGTGCTCCGCTACCCATTCGCGCGCGAACTCGCCGTCCTGGATCTCCCGGAGGATGGTGCGCATCTGCGCGCGCGTGTGCTCGTCCACCACCCGCGGTCCGCGGGTGAGGTCCCCATACTGCGCGGTCTCGGAGATGAACTGGTGCATCTTCGCCAGCCCGCCTTCGTGCAGCAGGTCGACGATCAGCTTCAGCTCGTGCAGGCACTCGAAGTAGGCGACTTCGGGCTGGTAGCCTGCCTCGACCAGGGTTTCGAAGCCCATCAGCACCAGCTCGGTAGCGCCGCCGCAAAGCACCGCCTGTTCACCGAACAGGTCGGTTTCGGTCTCCTCGCCGAAGGTGGTTTCGATGACGCCGCCGCGGGTGCCGCCGATGCCGTGCGCGTACGCGAGCGCCAGCTCTTTCGCTTTTCCGGTGGCATCTTGCTGCACCGCCATCAGGCAAGGTACGCCGCGGCCTTCCTCGTACTGGCGGCGCACCAGGGCGCCCGGCCCCTTGGGCGCCACCAGGATCACGTCGAGATCGGCACGCGCCGCGATCTGCCCGAAGTGCACGTTGAAGCCGTGCGCGAACAGCAATGCTGCTCCTTCCCGGGCATGCGGCGCGATGAAATCGCGATACAGCGCGGCCTGGGTCATGTCGGGCGTGAGCAGGGCGATCAGGTCGGCGCGTGGAATCGCGTGCTCCGGCTGGTCGACCGCGAGCCCGTCGCGTTGCGCTTGCGCGAAGCTCGCGCCGGGGCGCGCGGCGACCACGACCTTGTAGCCGGCGTCGTGCAGGTTGCGGGCATGCGCCCGGCCCTGGCTGCCGTAGCCATAGACTACGATCGTCTTGCCTTCGAGGACGGCGGGGTTGGCGTCGGCGGCGGAATAGCTTTTCATCGTTTGCTCCGGGTCAGGTTTCTAGGCAACAGGTAAAAAAGGAGTCCACAGGATCTCGCTCCTCGACGAGGGCGAGCACACCGCGCTGCTGGCCGCGCGGGCAGGTGAAGCGGCGGTTCCTGGACGGCTGCGCGCAGCGGCGCCGGCAGCGTGCTGCACGGCAGCCGCCTGCGGCACCGGGAATGCCGTGCAGGCGCCGGTGGAGGCCGAGCTCACGCCGGCGGCGAATTTCGCCAGCGCGCCGCTGGTTTCCGCCGCGCGCGGCGCGCGCCAGGAGTCTACGCGCGAATCGAGGTCGGCATCCGTCGAGACGGTGCGGGCATCGACGTCGATGACGATGCGATCGCCGTCGCGGAGCTTCCCGATCGGGCCGCCCAGCGCGGCTTCGGGACAGATGTGGCCGATCATGAAGCCGTGCGTCGCACCGGAGAAGCGGCCGTCGGTGATCAGCGCGATCTCGGACCCGAGTCCCTGCCCGATCAGCGCGGCGGTCACCGCGAGCATCTCGCGCATGCCGGGCCCGCCGACCGGGCCTTCGCCGCGGATCACGACCACGTCGCCGGCGACGATCCGGCGCGCCTGCGCCGCCTCAAAGCACTCGTCCTCGGAGTCGAACACGCGCGCCGTGCCTTCGAAGCGCAGCGCGTTGTGCCCCGCGAGCTTCACCACGCAACCTTCCGGCGCGAGGTTGCCGTACAGGATGCCGAAGCCGCCGCGCGCCTTCAGCGGTGCGTCGGTCGAGAGAATGACCTTCTGCCCGTCCGTTTCCTGTGCGCTTTCGATCTCGGCGAACAGCGACTCTCCACTGACCGTGTCGATCTCGTGCAGCATCCCGGCAGCGCGCAGGCGCGCACCCAGGAGCCGTGATCCGCCGGCGGCGTACATGTCCGGAGCCATGTAGCGGCCACCGGGCTTGAGATCGGCGATGACCGGGGTCTCGCGGCTGATGGCATCGAATTCGTCGAGGGTGAAATCGACGCCGGCCTCGCGTGCGATCGCGAGCAGGTGCAGGATCGCGTTGGTGGAGCCGGCGGTCGCGGTCACCGCCACGGCGGCGTTGCGGATCGATTCCTGCGTGACGAAGCTGCGCGCGCTGCGCCCTGCGCGCACGAGCTCCATGACGAGCGTGCCGCAGCGGCGCGCCGCCTCCAGCTTGCCGGGATCGGGTGCCGGGATGTCGTTCAGGCCCATCGGGGCGAGGCCCAAGAAAGTCGTCGCCAGCGCCATCGTGTTCGCCGTGAACTGGCCGCCGCAGGCGCCGGCCCCGGGGCAGGCCGTTTTCTCGATCGCGGCAAGCTCGCTGTCGTCGATGCTGCCGGCGGCATGCGCGCCCACGGCTTCGAACACGTCCTGGATGGTCGTGTCCCGGTCCTTGTGGCAACCCGGCAGGATGCTGCCGCCGTACAGCATCAGGCCGGGCAGGTCGAGCCGCGCCAACGCCATCGCTGCCGCGGGGATGGTCTTGTCGCAGCCGCACAGCACCACGAGGCCGTCGAGGCAGTGACCCCGAACGGCGAGCTCGATCGAATCGGCGATCAGCTCGCGCGACGCCAGCGAGGCGCGCATTCCCGACGTCCCCATCGCGATCCCGTCAGTGACGGCGATGGTGTTGAACTCGACCGGCGTGCCGCCGGCGGCAATGATGCCGGCGCGCACCTCCTGCGCCAGCTCGCGCAGGTTCATGTTGCAGGGCGATACGTCGGACCAGCTATGCGCGACCGCGATCAGGGGTTTCGCGATAGCGGCGTCGTCGAGACCGGTGGCGCGCAGCATGGCGCGGGCAGGGGCACGGGCGGGTCCGGATTTGATGGCGTCACTTTCCACGATTTTTCCTTTTCTGGTCGCGGATACGGCGCTGCCCGGACTTTTCGCTCGCCCTGAACGCAAGAAACCCCGCACTGGTTGCCCGGTGCGGGGTTTCGGAGCCTTAGGGTTTCGCTGAAGTCTGGGCCTAAGTCGCCGTTCCGCACCTATGTCGGCTAATAAGTACGAGTACGAGGACGAGGCCCGACGCGAGATCGACCGACGGCAGGGCGCCGGTGTCGAAGGTCTTCGCGATGGGTCCAAACTTCAGCATGGCCCGATAGTCGCGGCAGCGCGGAACGATGTCAACCATTTTTTTCCAGAACTTTGCGGCAGGACTCACGCGTCCCGTCGCATTCCGTCAGCCAGGCTGCGACACGTAGCGAATGTAGGGCGTCGGCGATTCCCAGCCGCCCGGGTACTTTTCCTTCGCTTCCGCGTCGGAGACGGAGGGCGCGATGATCACCTCGTCACCCGGGTTCCAGTTTGCCGGCGTCGCGACCTTGCTCGCAGCCGTGAGCTGCACGGAGTCGAGCAGCCGCAGGATTTCGAGGAAGTTCCGCCCCGAGCTCATCGGGTAAATGAGCATTGCCTTGATCCGCTTGTCGGGCCCGATCAGGAACACCGACCGCACGGTGGCGTTATCCGCGGGAGTGCGCCCGGCTGCAGTGTTGCCGGAGTCGTCCGGCAGCATGTCGTAGAGCTTGGCAACGTTCAGCTCCGGGTCG
>CBFGSB010000130.1:0-8872 GCA_965651325.1 uncultured Chromatiales bacterium
ATATCACCACGGACCTGGTACGGCGCGGGCCGGAGAGCTGGCGCCTCCGGATGCGCATCGAGCCCGGCCCGCCGGTGCGCGTCGCGACCGCGGAGATTGCCGTGCGCGGCCCCGGCGAGGCCCTCGGGTCGCTGCAGGAGTGGGAGGCGTCGTTCCCGCTCCGGCCCGGCGCGGTGCTCGACCAGCAACTGTGGCAGCAGGAAAAGGAGGCGGCGCTGGATGCCGCGAACGCGCAAGGGTATCTCAGCGCGAAATTCATCGAGGAGACGATCCGGATCGACCTGATCCGCAACGAAGCGTACCTCGCGCTCACGCTGCAAACCGGCCAGCAGGCGCATTTCGGCAACATCGTTTTCAAGCAGGACGTCGTGCACCCGGGCATCGTCGCGGAGATACCGCGGTTCGAGCCCGGCATGCCGTACCGCCGCGATGTCGTGAACAAGCTGCGCGTGGATCTCTGGCAGACGGGGTACTTCACGGACATCGAGGTCGTCGAGCAGAGGAACCTCGACCTTTCGCCACCGACCGTCGATATCGTCGCGAGCGCATCGTCCGATACCCGCGACACCTACCAGGGCACGCTCGGGTTCGGTACCGACACCGGCGTGCGCACGCAGCTCTTCTGGAGCCGGCATCCGCTCTCGGCCAAGGGCGACCGCCTCGACGTGGGTATCGGCTACCAGGCCATCGATGACGAGCTGTCGCTGCGCACCGACTACCGGATCCCGCGGCGGGGTAAAGGGCGCCAGTTCTGGGTGTCGAATCTCACGCTGCAACGCGACAAGCAGGACCTGGAGGTGAAACGTCGGGAGGACGACGAAAATTTCGTCACGCTGGCGCCCGGCGAAGTCGACGATCTCTTCCTGCGCTTCGGCAAGCTGCAGGTGCGCGACCGCGAGCTGGGGCAGGACCAGGTGTTCGAGACCTGGTTCGTGCAGTACCTGCGGGAATCCTATACCTACGACCCCGGTGCCGACGCGGGCCCCGATATCCGGGCGCTGGTGGGCGATCCCCGGTTCTCCACGTTGTTCCGCGATACCGTTCGCACGCTGGCAATCGGCGTGGAATGGGACTGGCCGTCCATCCGGGGCAGCGGCTTCAGCACGGACGGGCACCATGAGCGAGCCTGGATCTTCACCTCGAACGAGGCGTGGGGATCCGACCGCGAGTTCACGCAGGTCTACGTGTCATCGCGACGGAGCTGGCTGCGCGGCGAACGCTGGAAATTCCTGCTGCGGGGGGAAGTCGGCTATACGGACGCGAGCGTCGACGAGCTCACGCTGGATATCGGCGGTGAGCCGTTCGATCTCTCGGTCACCGAGTTGCCGGGCCACTACCGTTTCAAGGCCGGCGGCAGCAGCAGTGTCCGCGGCTATGGCTTCGAAGAGTTGAGCAACAACGACATCGGGTCCAACAACATCGTCACGGCGAGTGCCGAGGTCGAAATGCGCCTGCTGCCGAAATGGTCGGCGGCCGCTTTCGTCGATACCGGCAACGCGTTCAACAACTGGAGCGAGTTCGAGCTGCGCACGGGCGCCGGTGTTGGCATCCGCTGGTACTCGGTTGCCGGGGCGCTGCGCCTCGACTTTGCCCAGGCCCTGGACCTCGAAGGCCACCCCTGGAGCATCCATTTTTCGATCGGCACGCCGCTCCTGTGATCGCTCGCGCCGCTATCTACGTCGCCGCGGCGCTCCTGGGGATTGTCCTGCTCGCGTTGGGCGTGGCCCTCTGGCTGCTGCATACCCAGCCGGGTTCCGCACGCGTGTGGACCACGCTGGCCTCCGTGATCCCGGGTGAGCTGCAGGCGGGCTCGGTCGAAGGCTCGATCGCCGGCGGCTGGCACCTCCGGCACGTGACCTACCGCAACGAGTCCCTCGAGGTGACGATCGCCGACGCGCGCCTCACTCTGGACTTCGACCTGTTCGCGCCGTCGCTGGACGTCGTGGGCCTGGAAGCGCAAACCGTGGTCGTGCACCAGGTCGGGCAAACCGAGTCCCGACCGTCGGACGGGGAGTTCTCGCTCGAAAGCCTCGTGCTGCCGGTCGCCGTGAACCTGCAGTCGTTGCAGGTGCGGGACTTGCAGGTGCGGGGCCGCGAGGGCGAACGGCTGTTCGACGCGGGATCAATCGCCCTGGCCGGCCGCTGGCACGAGTCGATTGTGCTTACGCGGGCGGACATCGAGTCCTCGCTCGCCGACGTTCGCGGTGCAGCCGAGCTCGGCCTGCAGGTGCCGCACGCGGCCGACGCGTCCCTCGAGGTGCGATACCCCCTGGCGATCGGTGAGGAGGTCGTGCCCCTGGCCGTAGCCGTGGATGCCGAGGGCAGCCTGGAACGCCTGCGCATCGACCTCGTGAGCCGCGACCCGGACATCCACATAGCCGGGGAGCTGTTCGAGGTGCTCCGCCAACCGGGCTGGGACCTGCGCGTGCAAAGCGGCTACTTCCAGTGGCCGCTGCAGGGCGCAGCGCCGGCGGTGCGCCTGGAGGCGGTCATCCTGGAGTCGCGCGGCCGGCCGGAGGATTACAGCCTGGCGGGCTCCGGGCGGATCACGGCCGTCGCCGACCAGCCGCTCGGGTTCTCGCTCGAGGCCGGCGGCGATCGCGAGGGCCTTTCGGTGAGCGGGCTTTCCCTGGACGGCGAGATGCTGCGCGCCGAGTCCGACGGTGCGCTGCGCTGGGCAAATGGCTTTGCCGTCATGGTGAACGCCGATATCGCGCATTTCGATCCGGCGGCGCTCACGGATGCCTGGCCCGCCGGCACCCCGGTCAGCGGCACTGCGCGTGCCGCATTCAGCCCCGGCAAGCTGGAGCTCCCGGCGGTCGCGCTGCGGGTAGCGGGTACGGACCAGGCGGTCGACGCGGACGGCATCGTCGATCTCGCCGCAGGCGTCGTCGACCTGGACCTCGATTGGCGCAACCTGCGCTGGCCGGTTGCCGACACGTGGCGTTTCCGCAGCGATTTCGGCCAGGTCACGGTCACGGGCAAGCCGGAATCGTGGGCACTCGACGGCCGCATCGCCTTCGCCACGCCGGAGCTGCCGCAGGGCGCGTTCCAGCTCGCCGGCACCGGCAACCGCGACGAGACCACCGTGCAGTTGCTGGACAGCGAGGTGCTGGGCGGCAACGTCAAGGGGCGCGTGGAGTACAACTGGGGGGACGGCGGTCGCTGGGCGGCGGCGCTCGAGGCCGCGGACATCGACACCGGCGCGCTCGCGCTGCAATGGCCGGGCCGGGTCAGCGCCGCCTTTACGACGCGCGGGCAAGTCGAGCCGCTCCGCGCTGCCGTCGACATTACGCAGCTTGCCGGTACGCTGCGCGAGCGCCCGGTCAGCGGCAGCGGTGGGATCCGGTATGCCGACGGCGATCTCAGCGTCGAGCAACTCGAGATCGCGTCCGGAAATTCGTGGCTCCGGGCCGACGGCAGCCTGCGCGCCGACGCGGGGCTCGATTTCTCGTTGGACATTGCGAGCCTCGGCGCGCTGCTGCCCGGTTCCGCCGGTTCGCTGCAGGCGCGGGGCAACATCGGGCTTAAAGAGGATTTTCCTGTGCTGCGGCTGGACCTGGATGGCCGCGAGCTCGCCTGGCGCGATTACCGGCTCGGGAGCATCGCCGTCGCGAAGCCGGCCGCGGCGACTGCGCCGCTGGCTCTCGCGGTCGACGGAGAGGCGCTGCAGGCAGCGGGTGCCTCGATCGACGAATTTTCCCTCGATGTTACCGCCGGGCCGGACCGGCAGCGGCTTGCCGCGCGCGCGGTGCTGGGGGACAAGCGCGTGGAAATCGCGCTCGCCGGCCGCTTCGAGGACTGGCGTGAGCCACTCGCGTCCGGCTGGGACGGCCGGCTGGAGTCCTTGCGGCTGGCCGCACCGGAGGACGTCGCTTTCGCGCTGGAGGCGCCGGCGCGCTTGCACCTCGGATCGCAATTGGTCGAGCTGGATCGCGCCTGCCTGCGCGGCGCGGGCGAAGCGGCGGTCTGCCTGCAGGGCCGGCGCGACGGGCCGGAGGCGTTCAGCGCATCCGCGGAGCTGCGCGCCCTGCCGGTGAACCTGGTGAAGCTGTTTCTCGACACCGAGCTCATCTTCACGGAGACCGTGGGCGGCACGCTGTCCGCCGCCAAGGTACCCGGCCGCGAATTGTCGGCCACGGCGCGACTCGATATCTCGCCGGGGCAGGTTCGCAGCCCGGAACGTGCGGCGCTGGCGGTGAGCACGCGCCAGGGTGTGTTCAGCCTCGATCTCGACGACGGGCAGGTCCTGTCCGCGCGCCTGAACCTGCCGTTCTCGGAGACGGCGGCGATCGATGCGAATTTCGGGCTGGTTGATGTATCCCGCGGCCGCGACAGCGCGATCAGCGGCAACCTGAAGGTCGACCTGAACGACATCGGGGTCATCACGGCGGTGGTTCCGGCGCTCGACCAGGCGCGCGGCAAGCTCGCGGTCGATATCGCGCTGGCGGGCACGCTGGCCGAGCCGGCGCTGTCCGGCGGTGCCTCGCTCGAGAACGGCGCGCTGCGCTACGTGCCGCTCGGCCTCAAGCTGACGGACATCGAGCTGACCAGCCGGATCCGCGGCGACAACTACGTCGACCTGCAGAGCACGTTCCGCGCAGGCGAGGGTGCCGGGCGGATCTACAGCAGCACCGGCGGGCTGGGCGCTGAAGGGGTTCGGCTGCGAATAACGGGGGAGAACCTGGCGATCGTCGACCTGCCGCAGGTCAACGTCGTCGCGAATACCGATCTCGAGCTCGGCATAAGCCCTGGTGAGCTGCGACTCGACGGCGACATCCTCGTGCCGCACGCGCGGCTGTCGCCGCGCCAGATCGTTACCGGGCAGGTGAGTGAAAGCAGGGACGTCGTCATCGTCGCCAGCCGGGAAGGCGAACCCCTGCCCGAGGCCGCGGAGGCGCCGCCGCCGTTTGCGATCAACGGGGAGGTCGAGTTGACGCTCGGTGACGATGTGCTGGTCGACTTCGACGCGGCGCAGACGCGCCTCACCGGCATGGCGACGTTCGCATGGCGGGGCCCGCCCATGCCGATCGCGACCGGCGAATACAAGGTATCCGGCCGCTTCGAAGCCTACGGCCAGTTGCTGGAGATCACCGAGGGTTCAGTCCGCTTCCCCAACGTGCCGGCCGACAACCCCTTGCTGCGCATCCGCGCCGAGCGCCAGATCTTCGGCAACCCGCGCATCCAGAGCGCGGGGGTCCTGCTGTCCGGGGTCGCGCGCGATCCCGAGCTGGAAGTGTATACCGTGCCGCCGACCAGCAACGAGCGGGCGCTGACGATGCTGGTAACCGGCAGCGATTTCAACTACGAGCAGGGTGTCGGCGCGGTGGACGTCGGGACCTACATCGCGCCCGACGTGTACCTGAGCTATGGTATCGGGCTGTTCGAGCGTGACAACGTCGTCAGCCTGCGTTATGACATCGCGCGCGGCTTCGGTATCAAGGTCACCTCCGGAAAGCGCGCGGAGGGCGTCGATCTCAGCTACACGTTCGAGCGCTGAGGCCGCGAACACCCGCGGTCGCTCGCCGGATTATAATCGTGCCTCAATGCACCGGCGCCGGTTCCCGCTTGCCGCCGCGCCCACCAGGGGAAAACGTCATGAATCTCACCCGTAGCGTCCTTTTCGTTTCTGCATTCACGCTTCCACTGCCGGCCGTGGCCGGCGGCGTGCTCGCCCTCGAAGTCAAGGAGTATTACGACGATCCGCCGGTGGTCTCGACGATCGAGATTTCGACCGAGGGCAGCGATTCCCGCATGGAAGTCGCTACACAGGACGGCACGGAATCGGGCGGTATGATCTATCGCGGCGACACCGGCGAGATGATTGCGCTCGACCACGGTGAAAAGAGCTATTACGTGTTCGACGAGGCGTCGATGCAGCAGATGGGCGAGCGGTTGAGCGACGCGATGAAGCAGATGGAGGAAGCGCTGGCCTCCATGCCGCCCGAGCAGCGGGCCATGGCCGAGAAGATGATGAAGCAGCACATGCCGCAGGCGATGCAGCAGCCCGAGCGGACGCCGGCCACCCTGCACGAAACCGGCCGCGAGGACACGATCAGCGGCTACGACTGCGATTACTACGAAGTGCGGCGCGACGACCGCAAAATCCGCGAAATGTGCGTCACGCCCTGGGACGAGATCCCTGGCGGGCGTGACATTGCGGGCGGGATGCTGGACATGGCCGACTTTTTCGAGCGCCTGGCGGCGACACTGTCGAAGGAAACGGGCATCGTGGGTATGGGCGACCAGCAGGAAATATTCGCGCACCTGAAGGAGCTGGACGGTTATCCCGTGCTCACGCGGGAGTTCGACGAGGCAGGCGCGGTGACGAGTGAATCGGTGCTCACGTCCGCCACCACCGCGAACGTCGATCCCGAAACGTTCGCGCCGCCGCCCGGATACCGCAAGATGAGCCTGGGCTTGTAGGCCTGGTGGCGAACGGCATGCACGACCTGGCGCTCCCCGCGGATGCGTTGGCTGCAGCGGAGCGCATCGCGCCCTATGTCCGGCGGACTCCGCTGGATCACTCCCCGTACTTCAGCGAACGGACGGGCGCGAACGTTTATCTCAAGCTCGAGAACCTGCAGTACACCGGCTCGTTCAAGCTGCGCGGCGCGTTCAACAAGCTGCTCTCGCTGAGCGAAGAGGAGCGTGTCGCCGGCTGCATCGCGGCTTCGAGCGGCAACCACGGGGCGGCTCTCGCCTTCGCGTTTGCAAAGCTCGGCGTGCGCGGCACGATCTACGTCCCGGAAGCGACGTCCAGCGTCAAGGTCGATGCCATCCGGCGCGCGGGCGCGGAGGTCTCGTTCTTCGGGCGCGACGGGGTCGAGACGGAGAATTACGCCCGTGCCCGGGCAGACGAGCAGGGCAAGGTCTACCTCTCGCCCTACAACGACGCCGCGATCATTGCCGGCCAGGCGACCTGCGGCGTCGAGATCGCCGAGCAGTTGCCGGGCATCGACGCCGTGTTCGTAGCGGTCGGCGGCGGCGGGCTGATCGCCGGCACCGGCGGCTACCTGAAATCGATCAAACCGGAGGTAACCGTCGTTTCCTGCCAGCCCTCGGCGTCCGCGGTCATGACCCGCTCGATCGAAGCCGGCCGTATCCTGGACATGGCAAGCGAGCCCACGCTGTCGGACGGCACGGCCGGGGGTATCGAGCAGGATGCGATCACGTTCGAGCTGTGCCGTGACACGATCGACGAATACCTGCTCGTCGCCGAACACCATATCGCCGAAGCCATGCGCGCGTTCATCGATCACCATCACATGCTGCCGGAAGGCGCGGCCGGGGTGGCGCTCGCGGCGCTCCAGGCCAGTGGTGACCGCTACGCCGGCCGGAATGTCGCCGTCGTCATCTGCGGCGGCAACATCAGCCGCGACACGCTCCGCACGGTCATTTGATAAGGCTGAAGCAAGTTGCAACCGCTCGAGGGCCGGCTGCATCCAATAGTGGAGTCTGCTTAGGAAACAAGGACAACAACCATGCGTATATGTGCAAGCCTCATACTCCTCGCCGCCGCTATTGCTCCCGCCGCGGCAGCCGATTACGAAGAAGTCCGCGACCTGTCGCTGAACGCGGAGGGCGTCCGGGTGCTTGAAATCGAGGCCGGCGCCGGCAGCCTGGCGGTCACCGGGGTGGCGGAAACCAGCACCATCGTCGTCCAGGCGATCATCCGGGTGCCCGACGAGGACCCCGAGGATGCCCGCGAGATCATCGAGTCGGGCCTGGTGCTGAGCCTCGAGCGGGACGGCGACCGGGCGGTGCTCGAGAGCCGCTTCGAAAACGGCCGCTGGTTCTCCGGGGACAGCGGCAGCGTCCAGCTCGAGGTGACGGTGCCGGCAGCGCTCGCGCTGGATATCGAGGACGGCTCGGGATCGATCACCGTCAGGAACGTCACCGGCGACATCGGGATCGAGGACGGATCCGGCTCGATCGAGCTGGCCCAGGTGGGCGGCCAGGTCACGATTGACGACGGCTCGGGCTCGATCTCGGCCGAGCAGGTCGGCGGGGACGTCCGCATCACCGACGGTTCGGGCAGCCTGGCCGTCAGCGCGGTGCAAGGCAGCGTGGTCATCGACGACGGCTCGGGGGGGATCACCGTCAGCGGGGTCGCCGGGGATGTCGAGATCCTGGAAGCGGGCACCGGCTCCCTCAGCATCACCGACGTCCAGGGAAGAACCGTAACCGGGGACTGACCTGCGCCACCGGCACCCATTCCGAGCTAGAATCAGGACAGGGCTGCCGCGACTGGAGGGGCGCCATGAAGCAAGTCCGTCATCTGCTGGATGCAAAAGGGCGGGACGTGCTGTCGATCGCACCCGATGCCTCCGTGCTGGACGCCATCCGGCTGATGGCGGAAAAGGGTGTGGGCGCGCTCGTCGTCCTGCAGGGTGATTCTTTGGCTGGGGTCGTCACGGAACGGGACTACGCGCGCAAGGTCATTCTGAAAGGCCGGTCCTCGCGCACCACGGCGGTAAAGGACATCATGACCGCCGACGTCGTGACGACCTCCAGCGACCGCTCTGTCGAAGAATGCATGAACACGGTGACTGAGAAGCGCATCCGGCACCTGCCCGTGGTTGACGCCGGCCGACTGGTCGGGATCATTTCCATCGGCGACCTCGTCAAGGCCGTGATCGCCGACCAGCAGGAAGCGATCGAGCATCTGCAGCAGTACATCAACGGCTGAGTGACATGCAAGTCGACACCTGCCTCGTCTTCCTCCTGCTGCCCGTGTTGGCCGCGGCGCCGGCGGTCATGGGGCAGGAGCCGGCGCCGGAGGGGTCGTCGAAGACGGTCATCGGCCCGCGCAATCCCGACCTGCAGGAGGGCGCACAACAGCTCCTGCGCGGCAACGGCGAACTGGGCG
>CBFGSB010000131.1:0-8795 GCA_965651325.1 uncultured Chromatiales bacterium
GTGGGCCGACACCACCGCTGGATGTCTCGCCCGCTCCAGCATTCGACCAGTTCGATTTCATGGCCGTCGGCGTGCGACGAATTTCAAATCTGCCAATCCCGCGTGCCCGCGGTGCGTTCCGGCTAGCCGCCAGCCCGTTTTTTCAGGCGAAGCCGCGTGCGATCGCGCTATCAATCGCCGCGACGATGGAATCACCGTCGTCCGCAAGCGAGGTCACGCGCTCACCGAAGGCGCCCACCGGAAAGCTGCTGAGATCAAGCGCGGAGAGGACAACGCGACTACCTTCGATTGTGAACTCAGGGAGCAAAGTGCCGACCGCGGCCGGCATGGCATCCCGGCGCAGGAGCGG
The DNA here is from genome assembly GCA_965651325.1 of uncultured Chromatiales bacterium. GTDB lineage: Bacteria > Pseudomonadota > Gammaproteobacteria > Steroidobacterales > Woeseiaceae > IDS-8. The sequence continues at coordinate 350 of CBFGSB010000131.1, forward strand.
AATCGCAAGGCGGCGCTTCAGCTCCCGAAATGCATTCGACTGAACGACGACGAGATAGGGGAATGCTGCCCGCGTTCGTCCCGTGGAGCGATGTACGTCGAACTGCAGAAGCACTGAGTTCAGCGCTCCAAATACTCGTCAATGGGTGAGCCGTATCGAGCATGGACCTCATTCAACGCCTCGGCAAAGAGCCCTGCTTCGCGTTCAAAGACCTCGCGCTGCCGGCGCACGACTTCATCGGCGAGCCGCTCTTCGAGAAGCGCCGACGCGTTGATCCCGAGGGTTCGCGCCTTCTCGACCAGGTCCCCGTTTACGCTCAGATTGATCGGGCGCTTGCGTGCATTGGTGTCGTAGCCGACCATACTTTGGCCCCTCATAATGTGATGCGCATATTGTCATGCGCACAACTGCACGTCAACCGCCGCTATTGGGACTCGCGCAAACCACGCACCGGAAATGTAGGATGGTCCGGTCCCCCTCTTCCTCGATGCCGGCTCAAGCCAATCTGATACCGCTTGCACGAGTTCAAGGCCCGGCTGGAACGCAGCTCCTCAGCTCGCCCCGGCGCCTGGATGTTTGGGGACAAGCACGCCTTTCTGCTCGCTCAGATCAAGCGACACGATGCCCGGATCGCCGACCGGCATTGAGAAGTCCATATCGCCCGGATCGTAGTATTCTTTGTGCGCGATATGTGATGGCGCGTTCACCTCCGTGTAGGTGCCGTAGAAACCGAACTGCTTGCCGTCTTCCTGGTTCTTCCACTGCCACTTGTAATTACCGCTCCTCTGCAACATCCTGTGCGGGCCACGGAGCTTCCGCGACTTGGCCTCCGTAGTAGCGGCGCTGGAAGTACAGCGCAACGTTCACAAGCCCGATCAGTACGGGCACTTCTACCAGCGGACCGATGACCGTAGCGAAGGCGACCTTCGATTCGATACCGAAGACGGCGATCGCGACCGCTATGGCCAGCTCGAAATTGTTCCCCGAAGCCGTAAAAGCAACGCTTGTCGAGCGCGAGTAATCCGCCCCCAGCCGCCAGGCCAGGTAGAACGTCACCAGGAACATAAGTGCAAAGTACGCCGTCAGCGGCGCGGCGATGCGCATCACGTCCAGGGGCGAATCGATGATTGCATGCCCCTGCAGCGTGAACATCACCACGATGGTGAAGAGCAGCGCCACCAGGGTGATCGGTGATATGCGAGGCAGGAAGACTCCCTGGTACCACGCCTCGCCTTTCGCACGCACGAGAATCAGCCTGGACAGGAAACCGGCGGCGAACGGGATGCCGAGATAGACCATGACGCTCGTGAATATTTCGGCCATCGACACCTCCACCGCCGAGCCTTCGAGCCCGAGGAGCGGCGGCAGCACGGCGATGAAGAGCCACGCGTAAAAGCCGAACGCGACCACCTGGAACAGACTATTGAGGGCCACGAGGGCCGCGGCGTACTCGCTGTTCCCGCGTGCGAGTTGGTTCCACACGAGCACCATGGCGATACAGCGCGCAATCCCCACCAGTATCAGCCCGACCATGTACTCCGGGTAGTCGTGCAGAAAGACGACGGCCAGGACGAACATCAACACGGGGCCGACCAGCCAGTTCTGCGCGAGCGATAGGCCGAGCACCTTGGTGTCCGCGAACACCTTCGGCAGCAACTCGTAGCGCACCTTTGCGAGTGGCGGGTACATCATCAGAATGAGCCCGATGGCGATCGGCACGTTGGTAGTGCCGATGTCGAAGCCCTGGATGAATGCAGGCGCTCGAGCCACGAAATAGCCGATTGCCACACCCGCTGCCATGGCGATGAAGATCCATAGAGTGAGATAGCGATCGAGGAAGGAGAGCCTGCGGCTAATCGATCTGGTCACGTCGCGGCTCCCTCGCCAGTCAGGGCCTCGGGCAGGGTCTCGACGAAGGCGCGGATCTCGTCCCGTACCCGGCGGTAATGTTCGAGTGCCTCTTTCTCGGTCCGCGCACTACGTGCGAGGGCGGGCGGGTCCTGAAAGCTGCGGTGGAGCTTCCCCGCCTTGCCGGGAAAGACCGGGCAGCTCTCGGCCGCGCTGTCACAGACCGTGACCGCGTAGTCGAACGGCAGGTGTAGCAGCGTGTCGACGTGTTTTGAGCTGTGGCCGGAGATGTCCACGCCCGCCTCCGCCATCACCTGCACGGCAAGCGGATCCAGCCCGTGCGGCGCCACGCCAGCGGACCGGGCCGCAATCCGGTCACCCTTCAGGTGACGCGCCCAGCCTTCGCACATCTGGCTGCGGCAGGCATTCCCCGTGCACAGGAACAGCACGCTGAGCTTCGCATTCGCCATCCCGCGGTCTCCGGTTCAGCGGCAGCAGATGGCGCTCGACTCGTCGGCCTTGCTGGAGGGAGCGCAACAGGCTGCTTCTCCTGCTTGCGCGGGCGAGGAGCTCGGCTCACAGCACTTCGATCCCGATTCGAGCCGCGGGGCATCGCTGCCGTAGACAGTGCTCTCTCCGGTCGTGAGGAACGCTTCCCACTTCACACCTTGGGGATCTTCGATCCAGCTCTTCTCGCTCTTCGCGTAGCAGCAGGTCGTTACGCCTTCCTCGCGTACCGGTCCCTCGGCGCGCTCGAGTCGCGCGTAGACCTCCGCGAGCTCTTCACGATCCTCGACCTGGATGCCGAGGTGCTCGATTCCCGACCGGCGCGCGCGGGCGCTGATCGCGAAGTTAACGCGGGGATCGTCGAGCATCCACTTCGCGTAGTCGTCCTTCCTGACGGTCGGTTGGGTCGCGAAAAGATGAGAGTAGAAGCGGATCGATTCGTCGAGATGCTCGACGGCCACGTGGACATGCAGGCGTTTCATTTCCGGTTGCTCCAGCGTGCTGATTAGGAAGTCGGTGCTCGCGAGGTACGTCGATGCGAACCGGCAGACGAAGCTCCTGTCGCGAGGCGGGGTTTCCTGTCGGTTCGTGCCGGTGGACATCCTGCGCCGCCGCAGCAGTTCTCCGTCAGATACACCACCAGCGCGTTCATTGCACCGAAGTCGGCGGCGTAGAAGAGTTGGCGGCCCACTCGCCGCTGGGTGAGCAGTCCGGCGCGCGTCAGGTGCTGCAGGTGGAACGTGAGCGACGACGGCAACAGTCCAACACGCTGTCCGATTTGGCCCGCCGACAGGCCTTCCAGCCCGGTCTCGACCAGGAGCCGAAAAACCGCCAGCCGATGCTCGTGTGCAAGGGCGGCGAGGGCCTCGATGACCTCGGGTGTCTTCATGGGCAGTACGATATTACAAGTATTATCGAAGTGTCAAGGTCCGCGCTCCGGTAAGCCAGCGCTTCGATCTCCTCTTCCGGGAAGCCGGTATTTCGCGCCCTGGACTCGGCGACGGTTGTGTCGAATATCCAGTGTTATTTCGCGACGCAGAATTTTTCCTCACACACGGACCCCGTCGGGCAATCGGTACTGAGTCGGCAGCTACGATCGAGGTCGGTATTCGGTTTTATACTGTCGATGCTGTCGATACTCGCGTTGCCAAACACGCGACTCGCATGATCGGCGACAGACCTCCTGCAATAACCCTGGTTCCTGTCTTTCCCTTTCATGCAACTGAATCCGACATCGCATGAGGAATCGGAGAAGCACGCGCTCTCCACGGTTCGGGCAGGTGCTCCGGCTGGCTGCGCCGCGAAGGCGGCCTCATATCGTTGCTGTTCCCGAAGCAGATCGGCGGGCGGAACGCTTTGGCCGAGATCCGTTAGCGCAGTGATCGCGTCGTCGTTTCCCCACCTGGCGGCCAGTACGTACCAGGAGAGCGCCTGATCTTCGTACCCCGCTGTCATCTGGATATTCGCCAATCGCACCATGGCAGGAGCGTAGCCTTGCTTTGCCGATCGTAGATACCACCGTGCCGCCTCCGCAGAGTTCTCGGGTTTGCTTCCAAGCCCTTGCTCCCACAGGAGACCAACGTGGTACTGGGCGGTGCGATCGCCAGACTCCGCGAGGCCATCCAAATGCTGGGCTGCCGTGGCGTACTCACCACGGTTGTAGGCGTCGACACCTGACTGGAGGTGATTGGCACAGGATGTCAGTAAGCTCACACTCGCCAAGGTCGCGACGAGAATTATCGATTTGCTGAACATGTCCCCTCCTCGTGCCGCATGAGCGGTCGGGCCTGGTGCCTGAGGGCTCGTTGCGGGATCGTTAGTATTTTTGCGTTTAGTTCGAAAACCCCACCAACTGTGCAGATAATGTACCACATACGAGCCTGCAGATCGACTAAAGCAGCTTGTACATGACGTACGCGTCCACCAGTCCGAGGCGCCGGTGGCGGAACGCTTTCGGCAGCGTGCCGACGATCTCGAAATCTTCCTTCCGCCAGAGATGCACAGCGGGCGCGTTGGTTGCGACGACGAGGTTGTACTGCATCGCAAGGAATCCGCGGGCGCGCGCCTCGTCCTGCGAGTGACGGCACATGGCGGACGCAACCCCCCTGCCCCGCGCTTGCTCCGCCACGATGTATCCCGCGTTCGCGACGTGTGCGCCGAGTGCCAGCTGGTTGGGCTTCAGGATATAGCAGCCGAGGATCTCGTCCGCGTCGTCGCAGGCGACGAATGTCGCCGACGGAGCATCGACCAGGAACCCGCGCGCTTCATCCTCTCCGATATCGGGTGACACCGGCCAGGTTTCGCCCGCGCGAAAGACGGGCTCGACCACCCGCCACATGGCGGGCCAGTCCTTCTCTTCAAAGGGTCGAATTCGCATGGTACGAAGCTAGTCGTGGCCGCCTGCAGTCCATGGGTGATCGCCGCCATAGCTCCGTGGCGTGCCGGGTGGACAAGCATACACCCGTGCGCGATCCGGGTCGCACCATCCACGCCACTCTACTGCCATGGCGCGCCGCACGATCCGGTCCGCGGAGGCAGCTGACTTGATCGTACGCTCCGGTACACCCAACCATCAGCAGGATGTTCAGCGGAGACTGAGTGCGGCGGCGGCCGGTGGCGACGGCCGGAATGCTGGTCTACTCTCGAGATGGGCACTGGCAAGTCGGCTATACACCCGAAAGGAAACACTATGCGTCTCATCTTCGGAATGCTGCTCGCCCTCGCATTCGGCGGGACAGCCCCGACGCAGGAGAACGCGCCGGAGCAGGCCTTCGTCCCGGGCAAGTCCTGTGCGGAAGTCACCTGGGCAAGGCGCACCCTGACGCTGTTCCCGAACATCGCGAGCGCCTGCCGCGAAGTCGTCGCCCGCGAGGGCCAGTGGTATGTCCGCCTGCAGGGGGAGGTGGTGCGGGTGTCGAGCCTCGGCCGGCAGATCACCGTCAGGCTAGCCGGCGGCGACCTTATGACGATGGCACCCCCGCGTACCGTTTCGGTATATGTGAACGGCCGGAAGACGTCGCCTCGGAACCTTCAGCGCGGGGACCGTTTCGACTTCTATGTACCGCAGGACAGTCTCGCGACCACGTTCTACGTGGAAGATCCGGGCGTAGCCCCGGTAGAGGCGCCGATCATCTACGAGGAGGCACCGGCGGAGAACGAGTGATACGCCGGAACGCACGCCGAAGAGAAACGTGCCTGGAAGCTTCTGCCACTCCGCATCGCACCTGGCCCGCGATGACGGGTGGCAACGGCGTTACGCCTGCACAGGTGATTCCCGTAGTGCGTTACCGGTCCTGGCGGTATGCGGTCCTTTGCGCGGCGTCAGGAAACGAGCCGTCCTGGTCCGATATTACGACCTCGACGCGCCGATTCTGCTGCTGGCCAGCCGCCGTGTCGTTCGAAGCTACCGGAAACGACTCGCCGAGGCCGACCGGGCGCACCCGGTCCCTCTCGATCCCACGCTCCGCCAACTCGTCCGCGACGGCGTACGCGCGCTCGCGGGACAGGCCCTCATTGTAAGCCTCGCTCCCGCGCGCATCCGTGTGGCCTTCGATCAGGACGCGGCGCTCGGGATTCTCTTCCAGGAAAGCCGCGAGGTGATCGATGTCCATCGTCGCTCCCGGCTTCAGCTCCGCCTCGTTCGTCTCGAACAGCACGTCACCGAGCGTAAGGACGATGCCACGCTCCGTCTGCTTTGCTTCCAGGTCGGCCAGTTCCTGCTGCAGGCGCGCAGCTTCTGCAGTAGCCGCTTGTGCAGCCTCGCGTGACTGCTCCGCTTCACGCCGCATTTGCTGCGCTTCGGCTGTCTGCTCGCGAGCCACCATTTCGGCCCGCTCGGCCGCTGTCGTGCGGGCCTCGAGCTGCACCTGCGTACGTTCGGCTTCCGCCTGCTCGATCCGCTCGAGCGCTTCCGCTTCCGCGATTCGCTCGAGTCCGAGTTCGGCATTGAGACGGGCCATGGTGGCTTCGTGCACGATGTACGGCAGGGGCTCCCCGTCCTGGTGTGCCGTGTCGGCGCGCGCGAGGGCTGATCGCGCGTTTTGCAACTGCGTTGCCGCCAATGTCTGCGCCTTTGGCTCTCGCTCCAGTTGCTGCACTGCCGCCTGTGCCTCTTCAAGCTCGCTGATTCGCTCCGGGGTGGTCGTGCACCCGGCGAGAATCGCCAGCGCGGCAAGCACGACGCCGGCAAGTTGGGTCGAATCGCTTCTCCTCGTCATTTCGCTCATTGTCCTTCTCCCGCTCGACGCTGATTCCGGGCAATTTCCTCGCGCAGCACTGTAATGCTGTCTTGCAGCTCCTCTACCGCTGCCTCTGCTTTACCTGTACGGGCTTTCGCGGAGGCGAGATCCGCCGCAAGCGTCGCCTCTTCCGCGTACCGCTGCGCCACGAGCGTCTCGTCCTCGGCAATCGCACTACGCGCGCCGGCCAGCTTGTCCCGGGCGGCGTCCAGCTCGATCGGTGCATATTCCAAGGCCCCGGACTGTTCCGCCTGTTCGATGGCCGCCTCCGCTCTCGCCAGGTCCTCCACGGGCCGCTCCGGGCTCGATGCGCAGGCGCCCAGCGCCAGGAAAACCAGCGCGGCGGCAGGATGTTCCCGAAAATTCATTGCGTTTGTCATGTTTGCATCTCCCGTTTCGCCGAAACCCGCATGGCCGTTGGTGTTGGCCCCGTGTGCGTTCGACGTGATACGCATGTGATGCAGAATTTATGCCAGTTCTCCTGCTGCTGGTCCTCACGGATGCGTCACAACCCGGGTGATCGGGCCTGCTGCGGTCGGCGCAGCATGAACCAGTTCGTCATTCCCAGCACCGGACGCTCGGCAACGACCTCGAAACCGCCTCGTCGATACAGGGAGACGTTCCTCGGCTTGTCCGTCTCCAGGTAGCCGACGGCGTGCCGCTGATCCAGCTCTCCGCAGATCGCCGTCATCAGGGCGGTTCCGATCCCCTCCCCTTGTCGGCCGCGTTCGACGGCCGCTGGCCCAATGTGCCAATGATCGGACGCCGGATCCTGCTGAGCCCAGGTTCGCAACCACCGATGGATGGCCGGCAGCCGGTGCAGGTGGCGCTCGCGGGCCAGGCTCGCGAGCATGCCGAGCTTTTCCCGCAGCGGCGGCTGGCAGTGGCCCGGCGGGACCATGGCCGCCAAACCCACCAACGTTGTCCCTTCGAAAGCGCCCAGTACGAGCCCGCATTCAAGTTGTCGTTGCAACAAGCGGGCGAAGGCGTTCGCCAGCAACCGCTCGAGCTGCGCCTCGTCTTCGCCGAATATCCTCCTGTGCAGCGGGTTGTCCCGCATGCTGCCGGCCAGCAGCCGCGCCGCGGGCCCGATGAACTCGGGTGCAAGACGCTGGATGGAAATTGAGGACAAGGGGGGTCGCTCTCGACATCAGCAAAGGCGGGGCGCTTCCGGCAATTCTCCTTTTCCTCGTTACGCCGGTAAACAGCAGGTGTCGCAGTGTGCGGGTACTGCACGCAACGCCAAAACGGTACGATCGGGCGAGAATAGAAGCCACCTACTGTATGCGACGTCGGAACATGCGGCGGCGCCCTGATGGAGGATCTCCGCCTTATGCAACGTGTTCTTGCGCTGTTCCTGCTAACGGCCCTGCTGTGCCCGCTGCTGTTGTCCGTCTCCACGGCGCGGGGTGCCGAAGTGCCTCCGGAGCCCGCCCCTGCGGCAGCGATGCCGTCGCCCCCGGCCTGGCTGGATGAGCTGGACGCGCTGTATGACGCGCGCATCCGGCTGACGGGCCTGGACGACCGCGCGTTTTCGCCGGAGCACTGGTGGGAGGTCGCCGGCCCACTGGCTACGGCAGAGCACGGCTTCCACATCGAGGAGGTCGGCGACAGCGCCGAGGGACGGCCGCTGCGCCACGTCTCCTGGGGAGAGGGCAACACGTCCGTGTTGCTGTGGTCGCAGATGCACGGTGACGAGAGCACGGCGTCGATGGCAATCGCCGACCTGTTCCGCTTCCTCGGCGAGTACCCCCAGCACCCGATCGTGCAGAACCTGCGCGAGGACACCACGCTGCATTTCCTGCCGGTCATGAACCCCGACGGCGCCGCGCGCTTCCAGCGTCGCAACGCGC
>CBFGSB010000132.1:0-8769 GCA_965651325.1 uncultured Chromatiales bacterium
CGCATCGAGTCGCGCCCGTCGCGCCGCAAGAACTGGGACTACGTGTTCTTCCTCGATCTCGACGGTCACGCGGAACAGCCGCCGCTGTCGGACGCGCTGCGGGAGCTCGAGGCGATCAGCTCGCTGTTTCGCGTCATCGGCGCGTACCCGAAAGCCGTCAGCTAGTGTCCTGTCCCGCAAATAACCTGGCCACTTCGCTGCGTCTTTTTCCGCCTGGCGGCGTTGCGAGTCCTCGCATTTACGGGACAGGACACTAGGGCAGCGATTTGGACTTCATCACGGAACCTGCAACGCCGGCCGGTGGAACCGTGGCCGTGCCGGGCGACAAGTCGATCTCGCACCGCGCGCTGATGCTCGCGGCCATTGCGGACGGAACCAGCCGCATCACGGGCTTCCTCACCGGCGAGGACTGCCTGGCGACCCTGGCCGCGCTGCGCGCGCTCGGCGTCCCTATCGAGCGGCAGGATGACGAGGTAACGGTCCATGGGGTCGGCCTGCACGGGTTGAAACCGGCGGCGCAGGACCTGGATCTCGGCAACTCCGGCACCGGCCTGCGGCTCCTCGCCGGGCTGCTGTCTGCCCAGGCATTCGATGCGGTGTTGACCGGCGACGAGTCGCTGCGGCGCCGGCCCATGGAGCGGATCATCGCACCGCTCGAGCGCATGGGCGCGCGCATCGAGAGCCGCGACGGCAGGCCGCCGCTGACGGTGCGCGGCCAGCGCGCGCTTGCCGCGATCTCCTACGAGCTCCCGGTCGCGAGTGCCCAGGTCAAGTCGGCGATCCTGCTGGCCGCCTTGTATGCCGCGGGCGATACCTACGTCGGGGAGCCCGTCGCAACGCGCGACCATACCGAACGGCTGCTGAAGAGCATGGGCGCGGAGATCGAATGGGGCGAGGGCCGGGTCCGCCTGCGCGGGGGCCAGGCGCTGCAGGCGCGCGACGTGCAGGTGCCGACCGACCTTTCCTCCGCGGCGTTTTTCGTGCTGCTGGCGCTCATCAATCCCGGCTGCGAGGTGCTGCTCGAAGCGGTGGGGGTCAACCCGGCCCGCACGGGCTGCCTCGAAATCCTGCGCGAGATGGGGGCCGACATCCGGCTCGAGAACCCGCGCTTCCTCGGCGGGGAGCCGGTGGCCGACATCCGCGCCTGCTCGTCCGCGCTCCGTGGCATCCACGTGGACCCGACGCTCGTGCCGAGCGCGATCGACGAGTTCCCGCTGCTGTTCGTCGCCGCCGCGGCGGCGCGCGGCGCGACCCGTTTCGAGGGCATCGGCGAGTTGCGGGTCAAGGAAAGCGATCGCATCGGCGTGATGGCGCGTGCGCTCGGGCGGCTCGGCATCCGCGTGGAGGAGTACGCTGACGGCGCCGTCGTGCACGGCGGGCGCTTGCAGGGCGGCTCAGTGGACAGCGCCGGCGATCATCGCATTGCCATGTCGCTGGCCGTCGCGGGCAGCGTGGCCGCAGGGCCGCTGCGCATCCGGGACACGGAAAACGTCGCGACGTCTTTCCCGGGCTTCGCAACCAGCCTGCAGAAGCTCGGCGGCAGGATCCGCGTCGAGACAGGGCAGGGTGCGTGAGCGCCGCGCCGGTGCTCGCGATCGACGGGCCCAGCGGCTCGGGCAAGGGCACGATCGCAAGGCGCGTCGCCGACGCGCTCGGCTGGCACCTGCTGGACAGCGGCGCCCTCTACCGGCTGGCGGCCCTGGCGGCCGACCGCCAGGGCAAAGCCGGCGCGCCCGCGGCTGAACTTGCGCGCATCGCCGGGAGTCTCAACATCCGCTTCGGCACGGACGATGCCGGCGGGGAGAGGATCTGGCTGGACGGCGAGGACGTCACCGCCGCCGTCCGGACCGAGGAATGCGGCCGGGCAGCCTCCCGGATCGCCGGCGTGCCGGAGGTCCGCGACGCCCTGATCGGCCTGCAGCGGGGCTTTCGGCGGGCTCCCGGGCTGGTCGCGGACGGCCGCGACATGGGCACCCGCATCTTCCCCGATGCCGCGCTCAAGGTGTTCCTGACGGCGAGTCCGGAGGTGCGCGCCCGCAGGCGGCATAAGCAGTTGAAAGACAAGGGGATCGATGTTAGCCTTCCCGCCCTTTCGCGCGAGATAGCGGCGCGCGACCGGCGGGATTCCGAGCGATCGGTAGCCCCGCTGCAGGCGGCCGACGACGCCCGATTGCTGGATTCCAGCAACCTGACGATCGACGAGGTCACCCGGACGGTGCTCGACTGGGTGAAGGAAAGGCTGCCCGAACAGGTTTGAGTACGGTCGGTCCGCACAGGACGTGCGGGTCGTTTTTATAGCAACCGTCCGCCGAAGGAACGGGTCCGGACGCATGGGCGAGGGCTGATAGCCCTCTGGTTTAATCTAATGTCTGAAAGTTTTGCTGAGTTATTTGAACAAAGTTTTGCCAGCCAACACATAAAGCCCGGTTCGATCATTACCGGTACCGTGGTGGCTGTTACCGATGACAAGGTCATCGTCAGCGCAGGACTCAAATCCGAGTCCGTCATCTCCATCGACCAGTTCCAGAACGAGAAGGGCGAAGCCACGGTTGTCGTGGGCGACGAGGTCGAAGTGGCTCTCGACGCGATCGAGGACGGCTTCGGCGAGACGCGCCTGTCCCGCGACAAGGCGATTCGTGCCCGCACCTGGACGGAGCTGGAGAAGGCGTTCGAGAAGGGTGAGATCGTCCAGGGCGTGATCAACGGCCGCGTGAAAGGCGGCTTCACGGTCGAGATCGACAACGTCCGGGCATTCCTGCCCGGGTCGCTGGTCGACGTGCGGCCGGTGCGCGATCCCGCCTACCTCGAAGGCAAGAGCCTCGAGTTCAAGGTGATCAAGCTCGACCAGCGGCGCAACAACGTCGTGGTCTCGCGGCGCGCGGTCGTGGAGCAGGAATACAGCGCCGAGCGCGAAGAGCTGCTCGAGAGCCTGCAGGAAGGCAACGTGGTGCACGGCATCGTCAAGAATCTCACCGACTACGGCGCGTTCGTCGACCTCGGCGGGATCGACGGCCTGCTGCACATCACCGACATGGCCTGGAAGCGGGTGAAGCACCCGTCCGAGGTCGTGAACGTGGGCGACGAGATCGACGTCAAGATCCTGAAGTTCGACCGCGAGCGGCAGCGTGTTTCGCTCGGGATCAAGCAGCTCGGGGACGACCCGTGGCACGATCTCGGCAGGCGCTACCCGCCGCAGTCGCGGATCTTCGGCAAGATCACCAACATCGCCGACTACGGCTGCTTCGTCGAGATCGAGGAAGGCGTCGAAGGCCTGGTGCACGTGTCGGAAATGGACTGGACGAACAAGAACGTCAACCCGTCCAAGGTCGTGCAGGTGGGCCAGGAGGTCGAGGTCATGGTGCTCGAGATCGACGAAGAGCGCCGGCGGATCTCGCTCGGCATCAAGCAGTGCCAGCCGAACCCGTGGGCGGAGTTCCAGGCCACCGTCAACCGCGGCGACAAGGTGAAAGGCCAGATCAAGTCCATCACGGACTTCGGCATTTTCATCGGGCTCGACGGCGGTATCGACGGCCTCGTGCACCTGTCCGACATCTCGTGGGACGTGCCCGGCGAGGAAGCCGTGCACAACTACAAGAAGGGGCAGGAGATCGAGGCGGCCGTGCTGGCGATCGATGCCGACCGCGAGCGCATCTCGCTCGGCATCAAGCAGCTCGACAAGGATCCGTTCTCGGGCTGGCTCGCCGAGCACCCGAAGAACTCGGTGGTCAAGGGCACGGTCACGGAAGTGGACGCGCGCGGCGCGGTCGTCGATCTCGGCGACGGCGTGACCGGCACGCTGCGGGCGTCGGAAATGGCGCGCGGGCGCGTGGAGGATGCGCGTACGCAGATCAAGGTGGGCGACGAGATCGAAGCGAAGTTCACCAACGTCGATCGCAAGAACCGCAGCGTGGCCTTGTCCGTGAAGGCCAAGGAAGTGCACGAGGAAGCGGAGGCGCTCTCCAGCTACAAATCGGAGGCCGGCGCCACGCCGACGGGCACCACCCTGGGCGAATTGCTCAAGGAGAAAATGTCCGGCGGCGCCGATTAGCAAAAAAGGACTGGCCCGGACGCATGGGTCCGGGCTATATTTCCTTATCTATCGTTAAGTTACATGGCCCGAGTTACACGGTCCGGCAAAACAGCAACGACAAGCGAAACGTGTTATGACGAAATCCGAACTCATAGAAGTGATCGCCAAAAAGCAGAAGCACCTGCCGGCGAAGGACGTCGAGCTGGCCGTCAAGCACCTGCTGGACCTGATGAGCGACGCCCTGGCCCGCGGGGAACGGATCGAGATCCGCGGCTTCGGCAGCTTCTCGCTGCATTTCCGCCCGCCGCGCATCGGCCGTAACCCGAAGACCGGCGAAGCGGTCGCCCTGTCGGGCAAGTACGTGCCGCACTTCAAGCCGGGCAAGGACCTGCGCGAGCGGGTCAACATGAGCCGCGAATTCCCCATCAAGAGCTAGCGTCCTGTCAACTGGCAGGCCCGGCATCCGCCAACGGGCACCTGCCAACGCGCCCGGGCGGGATTAAGATGAAGCTGGGTGCCGGCCGTGCCGGCTCGACGGAGCGGGCGAATGCTCAAGAAATTTGGCGCAATCCTCCTCATCCTGGTCATCCTGGCCGCGATGCTGGTGTTCACCCGGCTGAACCCGGGGCTGATCGAAATCGACCTCGCGTTCGGCACGGTCGAGTCCTCCGTGCCGCTGGCGTTCACCGTGACGTTCGCGGTCGGCTGGCTGTTCGGCGTGCTGTGCACCCTCGCATTCGTGGCCCGGCTGCTGAACGAGCGCCGGCGGCTGCGCAAGGAGCTCAAGAGCAGCGAAACCGAGCTCAGCAGCCTGCGGCACCTGCCGCTGTCCGATGCCGACTGAATCGACATTCCTGCTTGCCGGGCTGTTCCTGCTGCTGGCGGCCGCCGGCTGGGCGCTCGGCCGCTTCGGGGAGCGCGACGAGCAGCAGGAGGCGCCGCCGCCGCTCAACATCGACTACCTGAAGGGCCTGAACTTCCTGCTGAACGAGCAGACCGACCAGGCGCTGGAGCACTTCCTGAAGATGGTCCGCGTCGACGACAAGACGATCGAGACGCACTTCGCGCTCGGCAGCCTGTTCCGGCGGCGCGGCGAGGTCGACCGCGCCATCCGCATTCACCAGAACATCATCGCGCGCCCGGACCTCGCCGCCGAGCAGCGGGACCAGGCGCTGTTCTCACTGGCCAAGGACTACCTCAGGGCCGGCCTGCTCGATCGCGCGGAGAAGCTGTTCGTCCGCCTCTCGCAGGGCTCGCGCCACCAGGTGGAGGCGCTGGAGAACCTCTGCCGCATCTACGAGCAGGAGCGGGAATGGCAGCAGGCGATCGAGGCCGGCCAGCAGCTCGAGGTGCTGAGCGGCCGGTCGCTGGCGCTAGAGATCGCGCACTACTATTGCGAGCTCGCGGAGCAGGCCGCGGCCCGGAACGACTATGCCGCCGCGCGCGGGTTCGTCAAGAAAGCGCAGAGCGGCCGACCGCGTACCCTGCGCGGCGCGCTGACGCGGGCCGAGATTGCCCAGGCCACGGACGATCCGAAGACCGCGCTGCGGCTCTACCACCGCGTCATCGAGGAGCACACCTACCTGGTCAGCGAAGCATTGCCGAAGCTCGTGGCCATCCACGAGCGCGAGGGATCCCTCGGCGTGCTGGAGCGTGACCTGGAGGCGCTGCTGGCGAAGCACCCGGACATGTCTTCCTACATCGCGTACACGGCCATCGTGAACGACATCGGCGGCATCGGTGTGATCGACGACTGCGTCGAGCGCTACATGCTGGAAGACCCGACCCTGACCGAGTTCATCGACCTGCAGCAACTGCACGGCGGCGACCGGGAGGCCGCGTTGCGCAAGGTGCGCGCGGCGCTCAACAAGCTCGCCGCGGCCACGCCACGCTACAAATGCACGGAATGCGGGTTCTCGAGCCAACGGCTCCTGTGGCACTGCCCGAGCTGCAAGAACTGGGAAACCCAGCGGCCGGCCTCCCGCGTGCAGTTCGACTCCCTCCTCAATCGCTCCGCCGTCGGCATGTAACAGGCCTTTCCACGCGAATTCCGGACATTCGCGGGCGGCTGCGGGTCCTGTCCCGGCCTAACCTTCGCTCTCGAACGCAGCGCCGCCCGGGTGCTGTGCCGATAAACGAGACTTAGGAGCCGAACCATGAACAACATCCAAAGAGCGCTGTTGCTGCCGATCTGTTCGCTGGCGTTTCCGCTGCTGGCGCTGGCAGGACCGGTCGACGTCAACAGCGCCGATGCCGCCACCATCGCCGCGGAGCTGAAAGGCGTAGGCCTCTCGAAGGCCGAAGCCATCGTCCAGTACCGGAAGCAGCACGGTCCTTTCAAGACAGCCGACGACCTGGCGCTGGTCAAGGGAATCGGCGCGCGCACGGTGGAGATCAACCGCAAGGACATCCTGCTGCGCCCGCCCGCCGCGAAGGGTTCCGACTAGCGCGTGCCCCGGACCCGCATGGCCCTGTGCCGGGCTCCCGCGGCCGTTCGGCGGCGGGGGCCCGGACCGGGGCCGCCCGCTCCCGCGGACCCGCGAGATTCGTTATCATCTCGCCTGCACGCCCCTACCTTGGTCCCGCGGAGTTTTCATTGAAGCAGCCGATTCGTTCTGCCGTATTTCCTGTTGCCGGCCGCGGCACGCGCTTCCTGCCGGCCACCAAGGCGAGTCCCAAGGAAATGCTCCCCATCGTCGACAAGCCGCTGATCCAGTACGCCGTGGAGGAGGCGATCGCGGCCGGCGCGACCAAGCTCGTCTTCATCACGGGCTCGTCCAAGCGCGCCATCGAGGATCACTTCGATTCCGACCCGGAGCTGGAGAAGGCGCTTGCGGGCTCGGGCAAGGAGGACCTGCTGGAGTCGATCCGCGGCATCGTGCCGCCCGACGTCGCCTGCATCTACATCCGTCAGGGCGAGCCGCTGGGGCTCGGCCATGCCGTGCTGTGCGCGCGCCCGGCCGTCGGGAACGAGCCCTTTTACGTGCACCTCGCCGACGACCTGATCGCCGGCGAGGTCCCTTGCCTTACGCAGATGGCAGAGCAATACGAGCGCCACGGCAGCAGCATCATCGCGGTCGAGCCGGTGCCGGAGCAGGAGACCTCGAGCTACGGCATCGTCGCCGTGGAGGAGCGGGCGGAAGGTTCACGCATTACGCAGATCGTGGAAAAGCCCGCGCCGGAAAACGCGCCGTCGAATCTCGCCGTCGTCGGCCGCTACCTGCTGGCGCCCGAGATCTTCGACAAGCTGGAACGAACCGGCCGCGGCGCCGGCGGCGAGATACAGCTCACCGACGGCATCGCGGATTTGCTGGGCGAGCAGGCGGTGTACGCGTATGCCTTCGAAGGCGAACGCTACGACTGCGGCAACAAGCTGGGCTATCTCAAGGCCACGGTGGCCTACGGCCTGGAACATCCCGAGACCGGCGAGGAGTTCCGCAAGCACCTGCGCGAAGTGTGCGGCGCCGATCCGGACCTGTAGGCCCGCACGCCAGGCACGCGGCGACCGGGTCGTGCCGCGCAATGCGTGCGGGCGCACGGCACCCGGCAACGGTCAGCGCGGCGGCCAGTGAACCTCGTAATGCCGCACGAACCTGGCTTTCTCCAGCAGGAAGCCGTCGTCTTCCGGGTAGTAGTGCGCCAGCCGGATGTCGTCTCCCGCAAACGCCTTGATCGCCTCTTCCGACTCCCATAGCGTCAACAACGTAAACTCCGTGGCTTCTCCGGACCGGTCCAGCAGCATCCAGATCCCCCGGTTTCCGGGGGTGGAGCCGTAGTCGGCAATCCCGCTCGTGTGCAGGAAAGCCTCGTAAGCGTCGGCTTTCGCGTGCGGCACCCGGCCGCGCCATTCACGCATGATCATCGGTCACCTCCCAACGATTGGCCCCTTCGGGGAAACCGTCCGACTCCGGCCGGATGACGCAGAACGCATTGCCGGACGGATCCTCGAGCACCCACCAGCGCTTGATGCGGTACTTCCGGTTGGCACCGGCGGCTTCCAGCCGGTCGGCTTCGGCGCCGACCGCGTCGCTTTCGATGTCGAGGTGATAACCCGGGGCGTCGTCCACCTTCTGCAGGCGCACGAACAGCGGGCCCGCGAGCCGGCCGAGCGTCACGTAATGCTGGTTGGGCGCGGGACGCCGGGGCCGGGGGAAGGCAAGCGAACGGCTCCAGAACTCGATCGATTCCTCGAATCGATCAGCGAGGCAGTCGATCATGAGCGTGCTGACGCGGCTGTGGTGCGACGGGACGCTCATGGCGTCAGGCCCGGCAGCCGGCTTGCGGGCGGGGCTGTGCGGGGGCGGGCAGGGCCCGGAGTTGCTTGCGCCGGAGATACCACGCGCGCAGCCAGCGCCATAGCGGCGCGTACAGGTTCGGGTCGAGATCGAAAGCATTCATGGGGGTTCTCCTTCAGCCGGGCCGTGGTCCCGAGGCGAAACCAGTAAAAAGCGCTTGACGGGTTACACTGTAACGCCTACGCTGTAACCGGTCAAGCGTTGTATACTGGTTTTATGCAGGAGCAGGTCACGTGATGAAGGCGATGAGCGATGCCGCGGCAGGTGCGCGGGACTTCGAGCTTCTTTATGGCGTCTGGCTCGTCCAGGGGCACCGGCGGCGGACGCCGGGGACCGGCTGCAACCGCTGGGATTGCTTCGAAGGCATCCATAAATGCTGGCCGTTGCTGAACGGTCTCGGCAACGTGGCCGAACTGGTGGACGAAGAGGCCGGGACGATCAGCG
>CBFGSB010000133.1:0-8762 GCA_965651325.1 uncultured Chromatiales bacterium
CCCGCGCCCCCCTCGCCGGCCGTCGACGAGCCGGAAGGCGACGATTTCTTCGACGGCGATTTCTTCGACGGCGAGGCCGGCTTCGACGAGGTCGTCGGACGGATGGACGCCGCATTCGACGAAACCGTGAAGGAGTGGGATCGCGAGTACGAAGAGACCGTGGCGCGCTGGGACAAGGCGCGCGAGGAATTCCTGAAGCGCGAGGACGCTTACCGATCGGGCACGATACCGCTGCAGAGCGAAGGGGCCCCGCTGCAAGCGGGCCGCGCCTACGGCGCCGACCTGCAGGGCATGCGGGCCGGGGAGTTCCACCTGATCCCGAATGCCATGGCTCCGGCGATCAAGGACCAGGCGTATCGCGGCACCTGCACCGCGTTTTCCGGCGTACGTGCGCTGGAGACCCTGATGGCGCAGCATTGGGTCCGGACGGACTTCTCCGAGCAGCACTTCTACTATCTCTCGAAACCCAAGTGCTGGGCCGAACCCTGCGGCAGCAGCGAGGAAGGCTCGTCGGTCGATGCCGGGCTGAAAGTGACCCGCGATCCGAGAATCAATGCACTGCTCCCGGAAGCCGCCTGCCCGTACGTCCCCAGGCGCAACGACAACAACATCACCGACACGCCACTGGCGAGCTGCCGTGACGACGGCGTGGTGCGGGCCGGGGAAGTCCGTCCGGTGACGACGTTCGAGCAGTTGCTCAACGAGCTGCGCAACAACCGCCCGGTCGTTGCGGGGTTCACGCTTACCCGAAGCTACTACCGGAATCGCGGACTGGTGCGCTACTACGATGAAATCAATCAGGGCGCCGCCAGTGGCCGCGATGCCGGCGGGCATGCCAACCTGCTGATCGGCTACATCAAGCTGCCGCCATCACTGTCGCGGGAAGGACGATACTGTGTCATTACCGCCAATAGCTGGGAGCTGGGCTGGGGCCGCGGAGGCTATGCATGCCTCACCGAGACGTGGCTGCACAACAACCTTACCTCCGCAGTGGCGCTCGGCTCTGTAGTGCTGACCGACGCCGGACTGAGCTACTACAACTTGAACTGAGCTCGCGAAGGAAAACCGATGGAGAACGTGCTTCGGGAATGATTGCGCTGAGGAGGTCAGCGTCCTCGCCGCCCACCCGGGCTGGAGCCCAGCGTCCGAGGCTCCGCAGGGAACGGCGCGACGCTCGCCGGCTGTCGGCCGGCGCTGGCCTGGCTCCGGATCTTGGCGGGACCGCTGGCGATCCGGCGGGAGCTGTGGTATCCATGGCAACCGAGATGGCCAATTGCAACCACTTCTACTTCTGGTATTACGGCTTTCCGATGCTGCAGGCGGAGGAAGGGTTGCGATCGAGCTAGAGTTCCCAATCGATAAGCATTCCGAAGAGCCGCCGGCGAAACTGGCGGCTCTTTTTTTTTGGCCGCCGGATCCGCGGGCTCGAATGATGACAGTAACAAGGAAAAAGTCATGGCCCCCTACACCGACGACCTGCGCATCCGCTGCTTCGAGCCCCTCATTACGCCGGCCGAGCTGATCCGCAACCTCCCGTGCACGCCCTCGATGTCCGAGACCGTATCCTCGGCACGAAGGGCTATTCACGAGATCCTGGAAGGCCGGGACGACCGGATGATCGTCGTGGTCGGACCCTGCTCCATACACGAACCGGCCGCGGCGATGGACTACGCCAGCCGGCTGCGGCCGCTGCGCGACGCCCTGGGCGCGTGGCTCGAGATCGTGATGCGGGTCTACTTCGAGAAGCCGCGCACGACGGTCGGCTGGAAAGGGTTGATCAATGATCCGGATCTCGACGGCAGCTTCCGGATCGACAAGGGGGTGCGCCTCGCGCGGCGGCTGCTCTGCGAGATCGATGCTCTCGGTCTGCCGGCCGCGTGCGAGTACCTCGATCCGATCTCGCCGCAGTACATCTCCGATCTCGTCGCCTGGGGCGCGATTGGCGCGCGCACGACGGAAAGCCAGATCCATCGGGAGATGGCGTCGGGGTTGTCTTGCCCGGTCGGCTTCAAGAACGGCACCGGCGGGAGCGTGAAGATCGCGGTCGACGCGGTGCGCGCGGCATCCGAATCCCACCATTTCCTGGCCGTGACGAAGGACGGTCGCTCGGCGGTCGCCACGACGACAGGCAACCGCGACGCGCACGTCATCCTGCGCGGCGGCAAGGTGCCGAATTACGACTCGGCGAGCGTCGACGCCGCGGCGAAGCTCCTCGAAGAAGCCGGCCTCCCGCCCCGGGTCATGATCGACGTAAACCATGCCAACAGCGGCAAGCGGCCGGAAAACCAGCCGAAGGTCGTCGACAGCATCGCCGCGCGGATCGAGCAGGGCGAGAGGCGGATCGTCGGCATTATGGTCGAGAGCCACCTCGTCGGCGGCCGCCAGGATCTCGAGGCGGGGCGCCCCCTGAGGTACGGCCAGAGCATCACCGACGCGTGCCTTGGCTGGGACGAATCGGTCGCCGTGCTCGAGCGGCTGGCTGCCGCGGTACGGCGAAGGCGCGCCGCCGAGCAGGTAGTCCTCGCACGCGCGTAGCGAGCCCTTCCTCTATCCAACTGAGCTACGGGCGCTTTCAGACGGGTTGTAACCGTAGCGCGCCCGGCATTCCGCCGCTCACCCCGCAAGGTACGCGATCGCGGTCAGTATGCAGCTGAAATAGACACTGCCGAGGACGATCACGGCAGGTTCGAGCTCCTGGGGGGTGTCACTGTTCATCGTTCGCTCCCTGTTCACTGGCTTTGACCGGTAGTCGAACCAGGGAGCGCGTTTTCGACAGTGGCTCAGTGGGAGCTTGCGTACTCCTCGGCGCTGCGGAGCAGGCGCAAAACGTTGCCGCTCCACATCTTCGCGAGATCCGCCTCCGAGTATCCCGCGGCTTGCAGGCGCTCGGTGATCTTCGGCAGGTCGGTGATGTCCTCGAGACCCGCGATGCCGCCGCCACCATCCCAGTCGGCACCGAAGCAAACGTGGTCCACGCCGGCGACGTCGATCACGTGCAGCAGCATCTCCATGTACTGCTCGAAGTCCGCGGCCCACATCTGCTCGCGCTCGTCGAGGGCGCGCCATTGCCTGGTGAGCTCTGCCTGCTCGGCGGGGGACAAGTCGCCGATTTCCTCGAAGCGGGCGAAGAGAGCCGCTCGCTCGTCGCCCAGGTTCATGTCCGAGAGGAACACGCTGGTGACGCAGATCGCGCCGCCGGCGTCCGCGAGCGCGCGAATGCGCGCGTCGTCGAGGCTGCGCGGATGGTCGAACGCCGCCCGCGAGCCGGAGTGCGACAGGATGATCGGCGTCTCCGAGAGCTCCAGCAACTGGTCGAAGGTGGCATCCGAAGAATGGCTCGCGTCGATCACCATCCCGAGGCGGTTCATTTCCGCGACCCACTCGCGGCCCAGCTCACTCAAGCCGTTCCAGCGCGGCTCGTCGGTTGCCGAATCGGCGAACTGGTTGTTGCTGCTGTGCACCGGACCGGCCATGCGCACGCCGCGGTCGTAGAACTCCTCCAATAGCTCGACGCTTTCCCCGAGCGGGTAGCTGTTCTCGATGCTCTTGAAGGCGACCAGCTTGCCCTTCGCCGCCAGGCGTTCGGCGTCGTCCGCCGTGAGCGCGGGCGCGATGCGTTGCGGGAAGTTCGCGATCGTGGCATCGATGACGTCCGAGCGCGTGCGCGCGAACGCAAGCGCATCCGCGTAGCCCTGCTCCGTGAGCAGCCCTTGCGCGGTGTAGATCACGAAGAAACCGCCGTCGAGCGCACCGCTTGCCATGCGCGGGATGTCGACTTGCGAAAGATCGTCCGCCAGCGTGTGCGCTTCACCGAAGCTCCAACCTTCTCGCGGGAAGTGCAGCGGCGTATCGAGATGGGTGTCCAGCGTCAGGAGCCGGTCGTGCAGCGGCGCGGTTTCAGCGGGCGCGTCCGCGTTGCAGCCGGCCAGTAGCAGCACCGCCGTGGCGAGGCCCAGCGACGTCCACCACCGCTCCCGCTTCCCGGCTGCCAGGCCCATCAGCGCTGGTCCCTGTGGCGACGCCGGTAGAACACGATCCGAAGTGTGAGGATGGCAGCCAGCATTCCCGTGAGAATACCAGCAACGACCTGCTGCGCCACGGGCATCGAGCCCTCGCTCTCCTCGGCGGCTTGTGCATCGCCGGCAGGCGCGCCCGGCTGGTCCGCCGACTCCTGCGTGAACAGTAGCGGCAGGGTCGCGGAGCCGGCAGCGATAGCCATCGACGATGCTGTCGACGAACCTGCCGTCACGGCATCCAGCGGCCACGCGCCGGAGTGCGTCAGCAGGAAGCAGGCGATCAGGGCCGCGACGGATTTATACATATTATTCATGGTCATGGCGCGAGTGCAGCCGGAGAGCTTACTCGCACAAGCGCCGGATGCAAGGAACTGATTCTCGCAATCACCCGGGTGCTCGGGCGGCATCATGTCTCCAGGATGAAGCGGTACGGCCGCGCGGCGTCTTCGGCGGCGTAGTCGACGCCCACCCTGGGGCCCACGGCGATCCGGTCGTCCTCGACTGCGATGCCGTGGTCCTCGATCCAGATCCGCTTGCCGAGAAGGCTGCTGCCGGTGAGCTTCGTAGTGATCCCGAGTGCCTGCGACACCGTGCCCGGCCCCGCCATGAGCGCTCTGCCGGCCCCCGCCCGTCCGCGGCGCTTCTTCATCAGGGCCACGCCCTCGAGCGCCTGCGCCGCGCGCACCAGGATCGCGTGCGGCGTTCCGGCCTCTCCGGAGACGACGTTAAACAGGTGATGGATGCCGTAACAAAGATATACGTAGGCAATGCCGCCCGCCGCGAACATCGGCTCTGTCCTGCGCGTGCGGCGTCCGCCGTACGCGTGGCTCGCCTTGTCACCGACGCCCGCGTACGCCTCGGTTTCGGTGATGACGGCCTTGGTAACGGCACCGTTCGTGCGCGTGCAAAGCACCTTGCCGAGCAGTTCGCGGCTGACCTGTACGACGTCGTTGCGGTGATAGAAAGCGGGCGGGAGGATTTGCGAGCGGGACGGACCTGGAACCATTGTTCTGTATACGACAACCGGGAGAGCACCAACCCGCTATTTTGCGCATCGGGACGCTCGATGGCCAAATCGCCGTCCGGGCGGGGCGCCGGACAGAGGCCGGGGGTCCGGTCCCAAACGCAGCACTGCAGCGAAACCGGCGGGCTACGGGATGCGTCGGGGGTGCCCGGCGAACACTCGCACTAGCGTAGAAGGTATCAGGATTCGCGCGGGTTGCCGGATTCGTCGACGTAGACGAGGGGCGCCGGGCCCATGCCCTTGATTTCGACGATCACCTCGCCCTCGAGGGAACCGTCGTAGTGCGCCGCGCCGCCCGGGTGCTTCATGTAACTTCCGGGCCCGAGCGGCACGGCGGAAGCCTTGTCCCAGGCCGTGCCGGTTCCGGTGTACCAGGTGCCCTGGATGACCGTGACGTAGCGATCGTTCGGGTGGAAGTGCGGTTCGCTGAACACGCCCGGCGCGAACCGTGCCCGGATAATGTAGAAGCCCTCCCGCGACGGGTCACCCTCGAGGACCGCAACGGAGAGGCCCGGGGCAATCTCCCGCCACACGAAGTCTTCCGGGGTCAGGCGAACGAAGCCCGCATCGTCTTCGGCGCTGAACAGCACCCCGCTGCAGAGCAGCGCCGCAAGTGCGCCC
Organism: uncultured Chromatiales bacterium; assembly: GCA_965651325.1. Classification (GTDB taxonomy): domain Bacteria; phylum Pseudomonadota; class Gammaproteobacteria; order Steroidobacterales; family Woeseiaceae; genus IDS-8. The sequence goes on from CBFGSB010000133.1 coordinate 5,662, forward strand.
AGGAGCCGCACCCTGGAAGCGACCGGCGGCAAGCTATTGCCCTCCGCCAAAGGACGCATTGACCCCGAAAGTCACGTTGCGGCCGTTGTAGTTCGAGTTGTGCAAAACGCCCTTGCCGCTGCCGAAGGTCCTGCGCACGATCGCCTTGGTACCGTCGTCCGTGATATCGGTGGCCCGGAGAAACACCCGGAACCGGTCGGTCAGGTCGTAGCGCAGGCTGATATCGAGGGAATCGTAGTCCTGCTCGTAGATGCTCTCCTGGAAGGTGGCGAACTCGAACAGGTAGCGGTCACGGAACGAGTAGGAGAGGCTGCCCTCGAAGCGCTCCGACTGGTAGGTCACCGCCGCGGTGCCGACGTACTTCGGCGCATTGAAGAATTCCACGTCATCCCGTCCCTCCAGCCCGGGATCGGCCTCGCTTTCCTGGAATGTCACGTTGAAATAGGTTCCGAAACCGCCCCAGAAACCGTCGAGATGCGTGAACTGCTGGACGTAGTTGAACTCGACGCCGTACACGGTGGCCTTGTCGCCGTTCAGGAAAGTCTCGACGTCGCCGATCGTCAGGCCGGCGAAACGCGGGTCGTTCGCGAACTGCGCCGGGTCCGCCGTGCCTTCCGCGGCGTTGTCGTTGAAGATGAAGTCGTCGATGGATTTATAGAAGACGTTGCCGGAAAGAATGCCGATCCCGCCGAAGTAGTACTCGACACCCAGGTCGAAGTTCCAGGCATAGGACGGCTTCAGGTCGGGGTTGCCGAGGAAGATATCGGCGGTACCGTCCTCGACCGTTATCTCGGTCGTTCCGGACAGGAACTGGAACGCGGGCCGGGCCAGTGACGTGAATACCGCCCCGCGGTAAACGAGGTCGTCTGACGCACGGTAGTTGACCTGCAGGCGCGGCAGGACATCGGTGCGGTCTGCCTGGGTCGTGATCGGCGTCAGCGCCACGATTCCCAGGTCCTCGTTCTCGACCAGCTCGAGATTGTTCACCTCGATGTCGACGTATTCCACGCGCACCCCGCCGACGATCTCCCAGTCGCCGACGTTGGCCTGGGCCATGGCATAACCGGCATAGATATCCTCCGTGGCATCGTAGCTGTCCTCGTCCAGGGGAATGCCGTCGACCTCGACGTAGTCGTTCTCGAGGATGCCGTCGTCGACCAGGCCGAAGCCGACCTCCCGCCAGCGGGACAGCACGCTTTCGTCGATGGCGAAGATCGGCTCATAGGGCGAGCCGATGTCCGAAAAATCGATGTCCGCGCCCCGGAAGCCGTCCTCCGCGAAGAAAATGTCGCCGGCCGCGTCGAGCACGTTGGCTTCGAAGAGCCTGCGATCGGAACGCTGGGCTTTCACTCCGGTTTTGAAGTAGTCGAAAGCACCGCCTTCCAGGTCGAGCGTGGCGTCGAAGGTCAGCGCCACCTTGCGATCCTCGGAACGATCGGCATCGATGTCGTTGGAGCTCAGTGCCCAACCGGCGGGATCGGCGATCTGCGCCCGGTCCGCCGCGGCGAGTATGGGCGTCGGGAACTCGCTGTCGGAGCGATCCCACAGGACCGGGTTCGTGACGAGCTCCTTCTCGAAGGACAGCTCGAAGTCGTTCGGCTCGTCGCGAATACCTTCCGAGTAGCCCGCGGAATAGTCGAAACGCCAGCGGTCCTTCCAGGTTTCCCCCGTCAGCACGTAAGCCTGCGAGCGAAACACCGATTCCTCGTGCTCGCCCCAGATGCGCGCCGTGGTCCCCCCTTCCGGCTGCAGCACGCCGCCCTGGTACAACTCGTCGTCATCGCCGACGAAGAACATGCCGCGGTCGAGCTCGACGTCGACGAGCCGGTTGAAGCTGCCGCGGAACTCGAGCGTCGTGGCCTCCGTGGCGCGCCAACTCAGCGCCGCGTTCACACCGACGTTTTCGCGTGCGTTGTCGAAGCGCAGGAAGCCGAAATCGTAACTTTCCGGCGAGTTGCCGGGCGCCAGCGGCTCACCGTCGTCCTGCTCGATCACCGATGCCCAGTCCTCGTCGTTCAGGAGGCCGTAACCGGCCGTTTCGCGGTCGCTGTAGGCGGCGGACACCAGGAGCCCCCAGCGGTCGTCCTCACCGAACACGTTGGCCCAGGTCGCCGCGACCTTGCCGCCGAGCTCTTCCTTGATGTCGTTGTAGAACCCCTCCGTCGTGAAATCGATATAGCGCTCGTTGAAATCGAACGCGGTGGCGCTTTCGAGCTCGACCGAGCCGCCGATGCCGTCGCCGTCCTGGTCCGGCAACAACGTCTTGTGCACGGTGACCTGCGACACCGCCTCGACCTGGATCACGTCCAGCGGAATGCGCCGGCTGGTTTCTTCCGCCTGCGCCACGTTCATGCCGTTCAGCTTGAAGTTGTTCAGCGACGAGTCGAGGCCGCGGATCGAGATGTAGCGCCCGTCGCCCGCCTTCTCCTCGCGCTCGACGGAAACGCCCGGCACCCGCCGCATGGCTTCCGCGATGTTGCGGTCCGGGAAGCGGCCGAACTGGTCCGCGGAAATCACGTTGGAGATGGTCGTGTTGGCGCGTTGCTCGTTCAACGCCGCCGCCTGCGCCCCGCGTATGCCCGTGACGATGACCTCGTCCATGCTGGCCGGCCCGTACTCGAAGACGGTCTCGAGCCGCTCACCCGGCCCGAGGACGACTTCTTCGACCGCGTCCTCCATGCCGAGATAGGACAGTGAGACCGAGTAGTTGCCGGCCGGCAGGCCGGTGAAGCGGAAGCTCCCGTCGCCCGCGGTGGCGGTCGAGTCCCCGGTCTCGACGAGGCGCACGAGCACGCCGGAAATGGAGCTGCCCGTGGCAGGGCTGATGACCTTGCCGCTGATGGTGCCGGAGCCTCCCTCCTGCGCGCCCGCGGCGAGCGGCAAGGCAAGCGTGGCGACCAGCAGCGTGACGGCGAATGCCCGGGACCGGGCGAGGATGTTCCGGCTCCGGCTCGACGGCCGGTTGCGGAGCGGTACGCGACTCTCTGAGCTCATGACGGTGTCCCCCGAGCAGGCGAGTTGTGCTTCCCGGCCGATACTACCCGCGCTCCGTGGCTTTGCCAAGAAAAAATTGATCGAATGTTCAGCGAAAACAGGAACCG
>CBFGSB010000134.1:0-8630 GCA_965651325.1 uncultured Chromatiales bacterium
ACGCGCGTCACTTCCGAGGCGAAGGACCGGAGCTGGTCCACCATGGTGTTGATGGCGTCCTTCAACTGCAGCATCTCGCCGCGCACGTCGACCGTGATCTTGCGGGAGAGGTCGCCGTTGGCGACCGCGATGGTCACTTCCGAGATGTTCCGCACCTGGGCCGTCAGGTGGTTGGCCATGGAATTTACGTTGTCAGTCAAGTCCTTCCAGACGCCGGACACGTCGCGCACCTCGGCCTGGCCGCCGAGCTTGCCCTCGGAGCCGACCTCGCGGGCGACGCGGGTCGCCTCGGAGGTGAACACGCGGAGCTGCTCGATCATCGTGTTGACGATCTGGGCCGAGCGCAGGAACTCGCCTTCGATGCGGCGGCCGTCCAGCTCGAGCGGCACGGTGCGTGACAGGTCGCCGCGCGCCACGGCCGCGATGCTGCGCGTCACTTCGGTGGTCGGCCACAGGAGGTCTTCGATGAGCTCGTTGACCGAGTTCTCCATTGCGCCCCACGAACCGACGCGGCGCTCAAAGCGCACGCGCTGCCGGGTACGTCCGCGGCGTCCGACCGCTTCACTCACGTTGCTGAGCTCGGTCGCGAGATGATCGTTGGCGATGACGACTTCGTTGAATGTGTCCGCGATCTTGCCGGCGAGCCCGGTCCAGTCGCTCGGCAGGCGCACGGAAAAATCGCCGTTGCGCACGCACTGCAACGCGCGCAGCAGTTCGACAGGATTTATTTCCGAGTCGGCAGCGAAACCGGAGGGCGCAATAACGCCCGTTGGGTTGGTTCCCATAATGTTTTCCGTTGTATATGTACTTGGAGCTATGCAGGCAATGGGGGAGGGCGCTGGCGTCGTCCCATCTAAGGCGTTTTGCCTGGCGAATGCACCGCGCCGTGTGCGGTCGCGCGATTCGCGATACGCAAAGGTACTCGCCCCCCCGGCGAATCACAACCCGCATTTCCAGCACGTGGAACGTGTGCCGCCACACGCCGAACGCAGGTGTCGACAGCGTGTAAATTTTACCGATCGGTCCCACGCCGATTCACATAATCGGTGAATCGTGCACGATGACAACGATACATGGTCCTCGAAGCTCGCGGCGATCCGCCGTGCCCTCCGAGGACCCGTGCCAGTGTTCTGGGCTCCGCTACGAGTTGGCGCTCGCGCGCCGATGTGAAAAAATTTCGCGTCCCCGCCAGGAGGGTGTCGATTTTCGGCCGCTTGCCGCGACTATAGTTGTCGGCGGTGCAGCCGGATGACTCAGGAGGAGAAGAGCGATGATTCGAGTGCGCAAGCTGGTAGGCCGGGTGCCCGGGAGCGAAACCTTACAGCTTTCCAGCGATGGTCTTTCCGGGGTGACGATTGCGACACGTGACTTTGAGCGATCCGTCGACTTCTATGCGCGCGTGTTCGGCTTCCGTGTCACCGGACAAGCATCGTCCGTGCAGCGGCGCACGGCTACGCTCGCGGGGCCCGGTGCGGCGCGGCTGGCCATACGCGAGCAGGACGAAGGCACGCGGCGAACGCTGCCCCTGCACAGCCGCTGGGGCTTCCTGGTGGACGATCTCGACGGTGCGCGTGCCGTGGCCTGGGACCTCGGCGTGAAGGTCGCCGACGACAACGGGGCACCCGACCATATCCACCGCTGGTCGAACGGCCGCTCGCTGCGCGTCCGCGACCCCGACGGCAACGAGATCGAGCTGGTCGAGGAGTGCCGGGAACACCCGGCATCGCGCAGGCGCCGCCGCTGCCCCGCGGGTCGCGCCTGGCAGCGCTGGGTGCACCCGGCCTCCTGCACCGCGCCCTAGACCAGGGGGACTCCGCTCCACCTCCCACTACTGCTTCGGGGCAGATTTCGTGTAACGTCTGCGGCTGCACGGTTTGGGGGTATACAGATGCGGCTGTTTCGGGTCTCGTGCTTGACGGGCCTGTTGTGCCTGGTGCTCGGCGGTTGCGCGCCGCAACCCTCCAGGCCCGTGCCCTCGGACGCTGCCCGCACCCCCTTCGTCGAGCTCCGTATCCTCGCGATCAACGATTTCCACGGCAACCTCGAACCGCCGGTGGACGATCTCGGCGGCGCAGCCTACCTGGCTGCTCACCTGCAGCGTGCCGCGCGCAGCGCGCCGCACGCCATCATCGTTTCCGCCGGCGACCTGATCGGCGCGAGCCCCCTGATCTCCGGGGCGTTTCACGACGAGCCGGCGATCGTCGCCGCGAATCGCTTCGGGTTGGCCGTGAACGCCGCCGGCAACCATGAGTTCGACGAAGGCTGGCAGGAGTTGCTGCGCATGCAGCACGGTGGCAGCCGCGACCGCGGCGATGACGGATTCACCGGGGCCGATTTCGACATCCTGGCCGCCAACGTCATCGTGGAAGCGACGGGTGAGACGCTGTTGCCGCCATACACGATTCGGCGCTACGACGGCATTCCCGTCGGCTTCATCGGTATGCCCCTCAAAGAGACGCCGAACGTCGTGGTTGCATCGGGGGTCGCCGGTCTCGCGTTCGAAGACGAGGTCGAGACGATCAACCGGTATGCCCGGGAGCTTCGGGAGCAAGGCGTCGAGGCGATCGTTGTCGTCATTCACCAGGGCGGGTATCCGGCCGAGGGCAGCAGCGAAGACGAGTGCAGGGATTTCGGCGGGCCGATCGTGGACATCGTCGCACAGAGCGACCCGGCGGTGGACCTCTTCGTCACGGGGCATACGCACAGGCACTACCTGTGCAGCCTCGGCGGCCGGCCGGTGACCAGCGCCGGTTCCATGGGCCGGTTCTATACCGCAATCGATACGCGGCTCCATCGTGACAGCGGGAACTTGACCGTCGTCAGCACCGACAATATCCGCGTGACGCACGACATCGAGCCGCATCCCGGCGTCGCTGCGCTCGTTGCCGACTACCGCGACCGCGTCGACGAGCTTGCGCAGAGTGTCGTCGGCACGATTACCGCGGATATCACCAGGGAACGGAACGAGCGGGGGAGCAGCCAGCTCGGCGCGCTCATCGCCGACGCACAGCTTGCGGCCACGCGGCATACCGCCGGTGCGGAGGTCGCGTTCATGAACCCGGGCGGCATTCGCACCGACCTGCTCTACGCCGCAGCCAACGGGGAGAACGACGGCGAGATCACTTTCGCGGAGATATCCGCTATCCAGCCGTTCGGCAACACGCTCGTCACGATGACGTTGACGGGCAGGCAGATCGACACCTTGCTCGAGCAACAGTGGAAGGGACAGCCCGCCCCGAACATGCTGATGCCGTCGGCAGGCTTTTCCTATACGTGGAGCCGCAGCGCGCCGGACGGGGAGCGGGTGGAGCTGTCGTCCATCCGGATCGAAGGCCGCCCCATCCGCGAGGACGGGCGCTACCGGGTCACCGTGAACAGCTTCCTGGCGGCCGGCGGGGACGGGTTCCCGGTCCTCGTGGAGGGAACCGAGCGGGTCGAGGGTGTGCTGGATATCGATGCGCTGAAAGCGTACCTCGCGGAGCATTCACCCATTGCGCCCCGGCAGCTCGAGCGTATCCGGGTGGTACCGTAGGAGAGAGTCCGCCCGACTCCCTCAGGGCCCTTTGTAGACCTTGCCGCCCTTCATCACGAAGGCGACATTCTCGAGCAGGCGCACGTTGTCCAGCGGGTTGCCCTCGACGGCGATGATGTCGGCGTAGCGGCCGGCCTCGATGGCACCGACGTCGTCCGGCCAGCCGATCAGCTCGGCGGCGTGCACGGTCGCGGCCTGGATCGCCTCCATGGGCGTCATGCCGTACTCCACCATGTACGCGAACTGCCGGGCGTTGTCGCCGTGCGGGTAGACGCCGCCGTCGGTGCCGAAGGCCATGCGCGCGCCGGCTTCGAACGCCTTGCGGAAATTATCGCGCTGCAACTGGCCGACTTCGCGTTCTTTTTCCAGCGACTCCGGCAGCATGCCGACCTCGGCGCCGTGCTGCAGGATGTAGGTGTCGACATAGATATCCATAACGAGGAACGTGCCGTGCTCCTTTGCGAGCCGGATGCCTTCCTCGTCTATCAAACTGCTGTGCTCCACGGAATCGACGCCCGCGACGATCGCGGCCTTGATGCCTTCCGTGCCGTGCGCGTGCGCGGCCACCTTGCGCCCGTGCTGGTGTGCTTCCTCGACCAGCGCCTGCATCTCCTCGAGCGTGTATTGCTGGCCGCCGACGCTGTCGCCCTTCGACAGGACGCCGCCTGTCGCGCAGAACTTGATCACGTCCGCGCCGTACTTGACGATCTCGCGCACCTTGGCGCGCACCGCCCACGGGCCGTCGGCAACGCCGGCGCCCCGATCCGCGTACTCGGAGGGCAGCAGGTTGTTGTCGCAGTGGCCGCCGGTGATGCCGAGCGCTGGCCCGGACGCGCGCATCCGCGGTCCCTCGATCTCGCCCGCGGCGATCGCGTCCCGCAGCGCGATGTCGCTGTAGCCGCCGGCGCCGACGTTGCGTACCGAGGTGAAGCCCGCGAGCAATGTCTTCCTCCCGTTGTACACGCCGTACAGGGTCTCCCGCGGCAACGAGACGCCGAGCGACTCGTAGCCATGGAACCGGTGGTCGCCCGTGAGGTGGGTGTGCATGTCGATCAGCCCGGGCAGCACGGTCTGGCCCGACAGGTCGATGACCGCGGCACCCGCCGGGATGTCGACGTCACCGCTCGCGGCCACACGCGCGATCCTGTCGCCCTCGACCACGATGACCTGGTTCGAGCGCAGTTTGCCGGCCAGCGTGTCGACGACCTGGCCCGCCTTGATGTAGGTGACCGCCGCCTCGGCGGGAAACGAAAACAGGAGCGCGCTGAGCACACACGTTGCGAGAGGTCGGAACATGGAGTACACCTGCCGGCGTGAAAGGAGTCGGGCGGCAAAATAGCACCGGCGAAAGCAGGCGCAAAGCCCTTTTCAGGTTATGGACTCGACGGCAATTACCGGCGTTGGGCGCGGTCGACACCGGCTCGCTGTAATGGCTCGTGCCCGGCCTCACGATTGAAGTCGGGAAACCACGCGTCGGCCGGACCCCGCGGTGACGCAATCTGGCGACGGAGCCGGATTCGGGTTATATATGAGCCCCCGTCACGCCGATAACAATCACAACGGGAGCCTTCGATGAGCAACGCCAGCATGCCGCAGATGACACCGCGCGCGGTGATCCTCGCCATTGTCCTTGCGGTGATCCTCGCCGCCGCGAACGCGTACCTCGGGTTGTTCGCGGGCCTGACGGTGGCGACCGCGATACCGGCCGCGGTGGTGTCGATGGGCGTGCTGCGGCTGCTCGGCGGCGGCTCGATCCTCGAGAACAATATCGTGCAGACCGGTGCCTCGGCGGGTTCGTCCATCGCCGCGGGCGTGATATTCACCATACCGGCGCTGGTCATCCTCGGCTACTGGGACGACTTCAAGTATTCCTGGGTGCTGGCGATTGCCGGGCTGGGCGGGCTGCTGGGCGTGCTGTTCTCGGTGCCCCTGCGGCGCACGATGATCGTGGAGGCGCCGCTGCCGTTTCCCGAAGGCAAGGCCGCGGCGGAGGTGCTGAAGGCGGGCGACAATCCAGGGCCGGGCCTGAAAATACTCGCCATGGCCGGCGCCATCGGCGCCGTGGTCAAGCTCGCCGCCGCCAGCGGTCTCCGGATGATTCCGGATAGCTGGGCATTGTCCGGCTTCTTTGCCAACGGGAAGGGCATTGCCTATCTCGGCACCGGCCTGTCGCCGGCGCTGCTCGGCGTCGGCTACATCGTGGGCCTCAATGTGGGCATCGTTGTCGTCTCCGGTGCGATCCTCTCCTGGCACATCGCTATTCCGCTCTTCAACGCGTTCTTCCTCGATACCGATCCGGCACTGGCCGCGGATATAGCCGGCGCGTCGGCGAGCGACGCGGCGTTCGCCATCTGGAACGCGAAAATCCGTTTCCTCGGCGTCGGCGCCATGCTGATCGGCGGCGTCTGGACGCTGTTCTCGCTCCGCAACTCGCTCGTATCCGGCATCAAGAGCGGCTTTGCCGCCGCGCGCCGGAGCACCGGCGCGGTAATCGCGGAAACCGAGCGCGACCTGCCGATGAAGTGGATGCTGGTGGCGCTGGTCCTGTTCGTGTTGCCGCTAGGCGGCCTGTACCAGGCGATCGTAGGGCAGTGGAGCGTCAGCATCCCGATGACGATCATCATGATCGTAGCGGGCTTCGTGTTCGTATCCGTCTCGGCATACCTCGCGGGTATCGTCGGCTCGTCCAACAACCCGGTGTCCGGCATTACGATTGCGACGATACTGTTCGCCTCGGTGGTACTCGTGTTCCTGCTCGGGCGCGATTCGCCGATCGGCGCGGTGGCCGCGATCATGATCGGGGCGGTCGTCTGTTGCGCCGCTGCCGTGGGCGGCGACAACCTGCAGGACCTGAAAGCCGGCTACATCGTCGGCGCCACGCCGTGGAAGCAACAGCTCATGCTCGGCATCGGCGCGCTCTCCTGCGCGTTCATCATGGCACCGATGCTGGACCTGCTGTCCCAGGCATACGGCATCGGCGCGCCGACGCCGGAACAGCCGAACTCGCTCGCCGCGCCGCAGGCAACGTTGATGGCATCCGTCGCCAGCGGCATGTTCGGAGGCGACCTGCCGTGGGTCATGATCGGCATCGGCGTCGCCGTCGGCGCGGCGGTCATCGTGCTCGACGAAATCCTGAAAGCCCGCGAATCGAGCTTCCGGGTGCCGGTGCTGGCGGCGGCGATCGGCATCTACCTGCCGCTCGAGCTCATGGTTCCGATCTTCCTCGGCGGGCTGATTTCCTGGTTCGTGGAACGCAAGCACAACGTGGCCGGCGACGGCGACGAACGGGACCGGATCCATCGTCCCGGCACGCTGTTCTCCGCCGGACTGATCACCGGCGAGGCGCTCATGGGCATCGCGATCGCGGTCCCGATCGTGGTCAGCCAGCGCGGTGACGTGCTGGCACTGCCGGATGCGTGGCAGCTCGGCCAGTGGTTCGGACTCGCGGTGCTGGTCGTCGTCGGCTGGCTGCTCTATCGCAGCGGCGCGCGCACCGACGCGGTCGGTGACGTCGAAGGCGGCCCGCGCTAACGTCGACTTGCCATTCAGGCGACCGTGCATCGCCGCACGGTCGCTTCTTCGATGACGCGCCTCCAGCGCGTACATAACCATCGTCCGCGATATCCAGAGACGGCTCGTAACAGAGGCCGTGCCGCTGCGCCGTCGCGAGCTGGCGACACGGTGCCAACGAATGCAATCGGGACTATGATCCGGTCGGAATGGGTTGGCCGGTCGCGAATCGAGTGCGCGATTCGGTTGTACGGAGATTGAGTGTCTACGCCGAGGGGTTTCGATTATGCACGAGCAGGAAGCTCGCGAACTGACCGGAAGCCGCCGAGAGTTACTGGAGATCCTGCCGGCGATACGTCGCTTCGCGCTGGGTCTCACCGGGGATGCTGTTGCGGCCGACAGGCTCCTGCAGCGGACCGTCGCGCGCGTGCTGGAAAGCGGGATACCGGACGGAGTCGAGCGGGTGCCATGGTGCATCCGCGTTTGCCGGCATCTTTGGATAGAGGAGACGGGTACGGTCGCTAAAGGTGACAGCGGAAGCGCAAGGCAACCGACGGAGCGTGACCTGACGGCGCACTCTTTCGGTGAAGTTCAGGTGGCGCTTGCCGGGCTGTCGGACGAGGAGCGCGCCGTGCTGGAGCTCGTCGCGGTCGAGAAGTATTCCTATCGCGCCGCCGCCGCGGTGCTCGACGTGCCGATCGGCCGTGTGATGCACCGGCTGGCCCGGGCCCGCGGTGCGCTGATCGCTCACTGCGGCCCCGGCTACCCGACATCCGGGCGCAAGGCGGCGATCAATGCCTGATGCGCAGCAGGAACTCGACGACGAGATCCTCTCGGCTTGTCACGACGGCGAACTGCCGGCGACCGAAGCCGATGCAGTGAGGCGGCGCCTGCAGCGCGAACCGCAACTCGCGGATCGCCTGCACGCGATACAGTACGTGGATACGGCAGCCGCGGAAGCGTTCCGTGCGCGGGATCGGCAGGCGCTGCCGGAGCAGGTCCTCGAACTGCTGCAGTCCGCGGAGCGGGAATACCGGGAACGTGAGTTCGAGATCGCCACCGAGGCGCACTCGCAAGGGCCGTGCGTGCAGGAACACCGCCGCTGGTCCGCCGCGCTGGTGATGGCCATCGCGTCCGCGCTGCGGCGCATCCGGGCGCGCACCTCTGGACAACGCCGAATGCCTTAACAACCGACGGGGCGAGCCGCTCGCCGCGCTCGTCCCTCGTTGATGCCGCCCCCTGCCCCTGCGTCGCGTCGCGCCCCGCGGAGTCCTTCCCTTTAATCAGTGCTGCGTCGGATGATCCTGCAGCGGCTGCTGCGGCTCCTGGCCGTGCTGCTGCACGGATGCCGCCATCTCCTCGGCGGTGTGCTTGACCTCGTTGTAGGCGTCGCTCGCGCGGTCCTTTACCGAGCGCGCGGCAGCATCGCTGGCTTCGCCGAGCAGGCGGTCTTCGGCTTCGCTACGCGGCAAGGCGGCGCCGAGTGCCGCGCCCAGCGCGATGCCCATCGCGCCGAGCAGCAGCGGCTGGTCCTCCAGCATGTGGCTGAAGCCGTCTCTCATCCGCCTGCTTTGCGCGCGCATGCGTT
>CBFGSB010000135.1:0-8622 GCA_965651325.1 uncultured Chromatiales bacterium
CTCGGCGGGATCGTGCGCGCGCAGGCGGGTGGGGTGAGCGACTGGTTCATCTGGCCGCTCCTGCCCCTGTTCCTGGTGTACGTGGTGTCGGGCGTGGCCGAAACCAACCGCGCGCCGTTCGACGTCGCGGAAGGCGAATCCGAGATCGTGGCCGGCTTCCACGTCGAGTACTCGGGCGTGGCGTTCGCCATCTTCTTCCTCGCCGAGTATGCCAACATGGTGCTGATCTCGGCGCTGACCGCGGTGTTCTTCCTCGGCGGCTGGGCGTCGCCGTTCGAAGGCTGGACCTTCCTCGGCGAGAGCTTCCTGCGCGATCCGAGCTTCTTCTGGCTAGCCGCCAAGATCGCCTTCTTCATGTTCGCGTTTTTCTGGTATCGCGCGACCTTTCCGCGCTATCGCTACGACCAGATCATGCGACTCGGCTGGAAAGTCTTCATTCCCATCACGATTCTCTGGATCGCGCTCGAGGGCGTGATGGCCTGGATGCAAGTGGGGCCCTGGGCGCAATGATTCGCAACTTTCTTCGCACGATCTCGCTGTACGAGCTGTGGGAAGGCCTGGCCACCACGCTGCGCAACTTCTTCCGCGACGAGGTCACGGTCCAGTACCCGGAAGAAAAGACGCCGCAGTCGTACCGCTACCGCGGCCTGCACGCCCTGCGCCGCTACCCGAACGGCGAGGAGCGCTGCATCGCCTGCAAGCTCTGCGAGGCCGTGTGCCCGGCGCTCGCCATCACGATCGAATCTGACGTGGGCGAGGACGGCACGCGCCGCACCACGCGCTACGACATCGACCTGTTCAAGTGCATCTATTGCGGCTTCTGCGAGGAATCCTGCCCGGTGGACGCCATCGTGGAGACGCGCATCCACGAATACCACATGGAGACCCCGGGCGAGAACATCATGACCAAGGACAAGCTGCTCGCCGTGGGCGATCGCTTCGAAGCGATGATCTCCGCGGACAAGGCGGCGGACGCGAAATACAGATAAGGAACGCGGCGTTGATTTTTTCACTGCTGTTTTACCTGTTTGCCGCGGTGCTGGTAGCCGCGGCCGTGGGCGTGATCCTCGCGCGCAACCCGGTGCACGCCGTGTTGCTGCTCATCCTGGCGTTCTTCCAGAGCGCGGTGCTGTGGCTCATGGTGGAAGCCGAGTTCCTCGCCATCGTGCTGGTGCTCGTCTATGTCGGCGCGGTAATGGTGCTGTTCCTGTTCGTCGTGATGATGCTCGACGTAACGGTCGCGGCCGTACGCGGCGGGCTGGTGCGCTATGCGCCGCTCGGGCTGCTGATTGCGGCGCTGATGGTGGTCGAGCTCGCGCACGTGATCTGGGTGCGCAGCAACGCCGCGGTGTCGGGCGGCGGCGCGTTCGTGCCGCTGCCTCCCGATCAAAGCAACACCAAGGAGCTGGGCGCGATTCTCTACACGGATCACGTGTACGCGTTCGAGATCGCGGCCGTGATCCTGCTCCTCGCCATCGTCTCGGCCATCACGCTGACCATGCGCAAGCGCCCGGGCCTGAAGCAGCAGGACATTTCCTACCAGGTTTCGGTCCGCCCCGAGGACCGGATCCGCATCGTGCAGATGAAGGTGGAGGAGCGGCGATGATGCAGATCGGCCTGCAGCATTACCTGACCATCGGGGGGATCCTGTTCGCCCTGAGTGTCGCCGGCATCTTCATCAACCGGCGCAACCTCATCCTGCTGCTCATGTGCATCGAGCTCATGCTGCTGGCCGTCAACTTCAACTTCATCGCCTTCTCCCGTTACCTGGGCGACCTGACCGGGCAGATATTCGTGTTCTTCATCCTGACGGTGGCGGCGGCCGAGGCGGCAATCGGCCTGGCCATCCTGGTCGTGCTGTTCCGCAGCAAGCAGTCGATCAACGTCCAGGACCTGGACGCGATGAAGGGCTGATGTAGTGCACGGGGCAGGATACTGATGGAAGCAACCCACCTCACCATCGTACTGGCGCCGCTCGCGGCGGCGATCGTGTCCGGGCTGTTCGGGCGGCAGATCGGCCGGGCCGGGGCCCACTGGGTGACGATCCTGGCGGTCGGCCTGTCGTGCGTGTTGTCGCTGCTGGTGCTGAAGCACCTGTATTTCGATGGCGGACAGGCGGCGAACTACACCGTGTATAGCTGGGCGGTCGTGGACGGCCTGGAAATGGAGGTCGGCTTTCTCGTCGACCGCCTGACGGCGTTGATGATGGTGGTCGTCACTTTCGTGTCCCTGATGGTGCACGTCTACACCATCGGCTACATGCACGACGACCCGGGCTACACGCGCTTCTTCAGCCACATCTCGCTGTTCACGTTCGCCATGCTGATGCTGGTCATGTCGAACAACTTCCTGCAGCTTTTCTTCGGCTGGGAGGCGGTCGGGCTCGTGTCCTACCTGCTGATCGGGTTCTGGTTCAAGCGCGAGTCCGCGGTGTTCGCGAACCTGAAAGCGTTCCTCGTGAACCGGGTCGGCGATTTCGGCTTCATCCTCGGCATCGCGGCCGTCGCGTCGGTAACCGGCTCGCTGGACTACGCCACGGCTTTCGCACAGGCCGATACGATTGCCGGCCAGGAGTTCACGATTCTCGGCAGCACGCCCTGGAACGCGATGACGGTGATCTGCATCCTGCTGTTCATCGGCGCCATGGGCAAGTCGGCGCAGGCGCCGCTGCACGTCTGGCTGCCGGATTCGATGGAGGGCCCGACGCCAATCTCGGCACTGATCCATGCCGCGACCATGGTCACGGCCGGCATCTTCATGGTGGCGCGCATGTCGCCGCTGTACGAGCTGTCCGAAACGGCGTTGGCCGTGGTGCTGGTCATCGGTGCCCTGACGGCGTTCTTCATGGGCCTGCTCGGCATCGTGCAGAACGACATCAAGCGCGTCGTGGCCTATTCGACGCTGTCGCAGCTCGGTTACATGACGGTGGCGCTGGGCGTGTCGGCTTACGGGGCCGCGATTTTCCACCTGATGACCCATGCCTTCTTCAAGGCGCTGCTGTTCCTCGCCGCGGGCTCCGTGATCATCGCGCTGCACCACGAGCAGGACATGCGCAAGATGGGCGGCCTGAAGAAATACATGCCGGTGACCTACTGGACGGCCCTCATCGGCACGCTGGCGCTCATCGGTTTTCCCGGCACCGCCGGCTTCTTCTCGAAGGACGCGCTGATCGAGGCGGTGCGCGAATCCCACTGGCACGGGCAGGGGTTGATCTACTGGATCGCGTACCTCAGCGTGTCGCTGGGCGTGTTCGTCACGGCGCTGTATTCGTTCCGGCTGTTGTTCCTCGTGTTCCACGGCGAGGAGCGCACGGACCCGCACACACGCTCGCACCTGCGGGAGTCTCCGCTCGTCGTGACGGTGCCGCTGGTCCTGCTCGCCATCCCGTCGGCGATCATCGGCTGGATGACCATCGAGCCGGTGCTCTTCGGCGATTACTTCGGCAATTCGCTGTTCGTGCTGGCGGAGCACGACGTGCTGGCGGAGCTCGGGGAAGCCTGGCACGGCGGCTGGCAGTTCATCCTGCACGCTTTCCAGGGCACGACCGTCTGGCTGGCGCTCGCCGGCGCGCTGGTGGCGTGGTTCGTCTACCTCAAGCGCCCCGGGCTCGACCAGCAGATTCGCGGGAAGGTTTCCGGTCTCTACGAGCTGTTGGTGCGCAAGTACTACTTCGACGACCTCTACATCCGCGGCTTCGCCGCCGGCGGCCGCGCCGTCGGCAGCTTTTTGTGGCGCAAGGGGGACGAGCTCCTGATTGACGGGCTCGTCGTGAACGGCACGGCCAATTCGATCGGGCGCATGGCCGGCGTCCTGCGCCGCGTGCAATCCGGCTATCTCTATCACTACGCCTTCGCGATGATCATCGGGCTGACCGCGATCCTCGGCTGGCTGCTCTGGTTCTGACGCGCCGCCATGGATCTTTCGCAATACATCCTGAGCCTCCTGATCTGGGTTCCGATCGCCGGCGGCGTGGCCGTGCTGGTGCTCGGCGATGACGGCGATGCGGCCTCGGCGAGGGCAGGGCAGATGCGGTGGCTTTCGCTCGCGATGTCGCTCCTGACGTTCGTGATCAGCATCTTCCTGTTCACAGGCTTCGATACCGAAACGGCGGCCATGCAGTTCGTCGAGTACGTGCCGTGGATCGAGACGTTCAACGTCGATTACCACCTCGGCGTCGACGGGATTTCCGCGCCCCTGATCCTTTTGACCACCTTCATCACGCCGCTGGTCGTGATCGCCGGCTGGGACACGATCAGGTCACGCCCGGCGCAGTATTTCGCGGCGTTCCTGATCCTCGAAGGCCTGATGATCGGCGTGTTCTCCGCGCTGGACGGCGTGCTGTTCTACGTCATGTGGGAGGCGATGCTCGTGCCGATGTTCCTCATCATCGGCATGTGGGGCGGCGAACGGCGCGTGTACGCCACGCTCAAGTTCTTCCTGTACACGTTCTTCGGCTCCGTGCTGCTGCTGGTCGCGTTCATCTACCTGTACGTGCAGAGCGGCGACTTCGGCTTCTCGGCCTTCGTGGAGGTGCCGTTGACGCTGGCCGAGCAGCAGCTCATCTTCCTGGCTTTCCTGATCGCGTTCGCCGTGAAGGTGCCGATGTGGCCGGTGCACACCTGGCTGCCGGATGCGCACGTCGAGGCGCCCACCGGCGGTTCCGTCATCCTCGCGGCCATCATGCTGAAGATGGGCGGCTACGGCTTCGTCCGCATGTCGCTGCCGATGCTGCCCGACGCGAGCGAATATTTCGCCGGCTTGATGATCGCGTTGTCCCTGATCGCCATCGTCTACATCAGCTTCGTGGCGCTGATGCAGAAGGACATGAAGAAGCTGATCGCCTATTCGTCGATTGCGCACATGGGCTTCGTCACGCTCGGGTTTTTCCTGCTGTGGGCGATCCTCGAGCGGCACGGCGACAGCACGGGCGCCGCGCTCGGCATGACGGGCGGCATGGTGCAGATGGTGTCGCACGGCCTCGTCTCGGGCGCGATGTTCCTGTGCGTCGGCGTGATGTACGACCGGCTGCACACGCGCCAGATCGCCGACTACGGCGGAGTGGCCAACAGCATGCCCTGGTTCGCGGCCCTGATGGTGCTGTTTGCGATGGCGAACGTCGGGCTGCCCGGCACGTCGGGTTTCGTCGGCGAGTTCATGGTAATCGTGGCGAGCTTCAAGGCGAACTTCTGGTATGCGTTCGCCGCGGCGTCGATTCTCGTGGTCGGCGCGGCTTACACCCTGTGGATGATCAAGCGCGTGTTGTACGGCGAGGTCGGCAACGAGCGGGTTGCCGCGATGGAGCCGCTCAACCAGCGGGAGTTCATCGTGCTCGGCGTGCTGGCGTTCGCGGTCCTGCTCGTCGGCACCTGGCCGGCGCCGCTGGTCGACATGATGACGGCCACGGTCGAGCAACTCGTCGACCAGCTCGGCCAGTCCAAGCTCGCAGCGCTCTAACCCGGTGAGGAAAGCATGAACTGGACCGATATCGCCCCCGCGCTCCCGGAGATTGCGCTGCTGACGCTGATCTGCGTCGTGCTGATCGTCGATCTCTTCGTGGAAGAGCACCAGCGCGTGGTCACGTACTGGATCAGCCTCGCGTCGCTGGTCCTGGTCGGCGTCCTGCTCGTGGCGAGCGCGCCCGAAGCGCGGACGGTGCTGTTCGGCGGGGGCTACGTCAGCGATTCGTTCTCGCAGCTCTTGAAGCTCGCGTCCGTGATCCTGGTGGGCCTGAGCTTCGTGTACGCCCGGCATTACCTGGCGGAGAACGGCTTGCTGAAAGGCGAGTTCTTTACCCTCGGCATGTTCGGCCTGCTCGGCATGATGATCATGATGTCGTCGAACGGGCTGCTGACGATGTACCTCGGGCTGGAGACGCTGGCGCTGTCGCAGTATTCGCTGGTTGCCCTCGATCGTAACTCCAAGGTGGCCGCCGAATCGGCGATGAAGTATTTCGTGCTCGGCGCGATTGCCTCCGGCTGCCTGCTCTACGGTATCTCGTGGACCTACGGCGTGACCGGCAGCCTGCAGTTCCACGAAATTGCCGCCGCGGTGCAGGCGAACCCCGGCATGAACGGCGTGGCGCTGTGGTTCGGGATCGCCTTCATGCTGGTCGGTATCGGCTTCAAGTTCGGGGCGGTGCCGTTCCACATGTGGCTGCCGGACGTGTATCACGGCGCTCGCACGCCGGTCACGTTGTACCTCGTCGCGGCGCCCAAGCTTGCGGCGATCGCGCTCATCATCCGCATCCTGGCGGATGGGCTCGGCGAGCTGCACGAAGTGTGGGAGGGCATGGTACTCGTGCTCTCGGTGCTGTCGCTGGTCGTCGGTAACGTCGTTGCGATTGCGCAGAGCAACATCAAGCGCATGCTGGGTTACTCGACAATCGCGCATGTCGGCTTCATTCTTGCGGCCGTGCTGTGCGGTACGCCGACGGGGTACGCCGCGGCGCTGTACTACACGCTCACCTACGTGGTCATGGCAGCCGGCTCGTTCGCGATGGTGATCCTGCTGAGCCGCAAGGGCTACGAGGCGGAGAACATCAGCGACTTCAAGGGCCTCAACGCGCGCAGCCCGTGGTTCGCCGTGATGATGCTGTTCTTCATGTTCGGCCTGGCCGGGGTGCCGCCGTGGGTCGGCTTCTTTGCCAAGCTGTATTCCATCAATGCCGTGCTGGACGCGGGCTACCCGGCACTCGCGATACTGATGGTGCTGGCCTCGGTCGTCGGCGCGTTCTACTACCTGCGCGTGGTCTGGTACATGTACTTCGACCAGCCGCAGGACCGCTCGGTGCTGCAGTCGAACTTCGAAACCCGTTTCGCGCTCAGCGTGAACGGCCTGGCCGTCCTCGCGCTCGGCATCCTGCCGGGTTGGCTGCTGAAGCTCTGCTTCGACGTGTTCGCCTGATCCAGGGTGCGCCCGGGCCGGAGACGGGCCGGGCGACCTGCTAGTATTCTCCCGGAGGCGACCACCAGGAAGACGAAGCATGGCGACTCCGGCTCCGCAACTCGAGCACCTGCTGCAGGCACACAGCGGTCCCGCGTTGCTGGTCGATGCCCGCTCCCGCCGGGTCATCGCCGGTAACCGGGCAACGGCGCGTGCCTATGGATACCCGCTCGCCGAGCTGGCCGGTTTGCCGATCGAAGCACTGTGGCCTGCCGCGCCCGCCGAGCTGGACAGGACGGAGCCGGAAGGGCGGAAGATCGCGCGCCACCGCCGGAGTAACGGCGGGCCGCTCGAAATGGAAGTGACCGTGCTGGAGGAGGCGCGCCGTGACGGCACGATCGGGCTCGCCTTCAAGGGGGTCAACGAACGGGCTTTCTCGCTTGCCCTGATCGAGACCCAGAGCCGCGTCCTCGAACGCATCGCTGCGGGCGAATCGCTCGAACGCGTGCTGCAGGCGCTGGTCGTGAGCATCGAGGCGCTGTCGGGCGACATGCTCGGGTCCGCGCTGCTGCTCGGGCCGGACGGCGAGCACGTCACGCACGGCGCGGCGCCGAACCTGCCGGCGGCGTACTGGCGCGCGCTCGATGGCGCGAAGATCGGGCCCGCGGCCGGCTCCTGCGGCACGGCCATGTACACGGGCCAACAGGTCATCGTCCCGGATATCGCCAGCGACGCTCGCTGGCGTGACTACAGGACACTGGCGTTGCAGCACGGGCTGCGGGCGTGCTGGTCGACCCCGATCACCTCGCCGCGCGGGCCGGTACTCGGTGCCTTTGCCCTGTACTACCGGGACGTACGGGAACCCGGCCCGCACGAGCAGCAGCTCGTCCAGGTCGCGACGGAGCTGGCGGCCATCGCCGTGGAGCGAGAGCGTATCCCGGCGGCGGCGGATGCGGCTCCGGAGACGCCGAGCCTCTCGCAGCGCGAGCTGCAGGTCGTCCGTCTCATCGCACGCGGTGAGCCCGTGAAGCGGATTGCCGCCGCCCTGCGCGTCAGCATCAGCACCGTGTACACGCACCGGGCCCGGATCTTCAGCAAGCTCGGGGTGGATTCCAACGTGGCCGTCGCCCGTTACGCCGTCCGGCACCGGCTGGTGCACTGACAACCCCGCCAGTCCCTGTCGCAAATATTGCGATACCGCATTGCAGGAGATGCGGGCAGAATCGCCGCCTCGTGTTGTACAGGAGGCTCGATGCCCTATCGCGAGCAAGCAATCCTGATCGGTACCTGGATAGCGGCGCTGCTGGTCGTCGGGTGGCTCGTCTTTGCGGGACGGGAGACGGCACTGCGTCGCGGGCAAGGGGTGAACGCAGCGGCCGTGGCGGTGCAGCCCATGAACGACGAGCGGCTTGCCGGATGGCAGCGCACCGCGACCGTGGCCGGCGTGACCATGTTCGGCCTTACCTGTGTGCTGGCCTGGCTCCTGATCCGGATGCAGCGGGAAGAGGCACGCCGAGCCTACGCGCGCCGCCGGGCACAACAGCGAGAACGGCTCGAAGCCATCGGGCAGCTCGCGGGCGGCATCACGCACGATTTCGCCAACTTCCTCAATATCATGGGTACCAATCTCGCGCTGCTGCACCTGCAGCTCGACCGCCAGCCCAGGATGAGGGGGATCCTGGACAGCATGGACCGCGCCGTGCACGGGGCGACTGCCGTCACCGAGCGGCTGCTGGACGT
>CBFGSB010000136.1:0-8312 GCA_965651325.1 uncultured Chromatiales bacterium
CCCGCAGGGCCCGTAGGGAGCCATTCCCCCAAAGGCCCCCCGGGGGCGCCCGGAAGCCGCCGCAGGAACGGACCCCACGCCGATCGAAAAGACCCACCGAGCCATTCCCCGAGCACCCCGGCTGGCGCCCGGAACCTACCGGCCGGCGACACACCCCGATCAACCCGCCAACGCCTCTTCAACGGCGTCCCGGTCGAGGTGGAATTCGCAAATCACACGCCCGGCGATCTCCACGACGGGAATGCGTGTACCGAACTGGCGCTCCCAGGGGCCGTGCCCGTCGATGTCGCGAACCTCGAGCTCGGCACGCCCGCGCAGCAGCGGCGCGAGCTCGCCGATGAGCTGCTCGCAGAGGTGGCAGCCGGGCCGGCTGTAGACGATCACGGCGGGTCGATTCACGGACGTTCCGGAGCAAGCCTTTCCGACACAACAGGCATGCAGCGGCTCAGGCAGCGGCCCTGCCGGAGCGCGCGGCGCCCGTAGGCCGCGCCCGCGAAGAGCCCGAGCACCGCACAGGTGACGGCGGCAAGCTCGTTGCCGGGGAAGACGCGGCTCGCGGCAAGTGATGCGACAACGAGGCCCGCGAGCGGCAGCCCGTAGGCGAGCCAGGCGGCGCGCACCAGCTCGGCGGAGACGAACTCCAGCCGCACCCGGTCGCCCGCGGTGAGCAAGACGCCTGCAGCGACCTTCGCCTCGATGACGGCAGGTTTGCGGCGCTGCCCGAACAGGCCGGCACCGCAGCCGCGGCCGGCGGCACAGCGCGCGCACACCGCGGAGGGCTCGACGGAAACTATCGCATGCTCACGACCGGCCTCGACGACACGCGCTTCCGGCGCGTCCGCCGCCCGGGTCAGCGCAGCCGCATGGAGGTGGCGATTCGTTGCACCGTCTCCGAAGGGACTTCACCGATGGCCGTGACCTGGTGGTCATCGACCTGGATGCTGAAGGAATTGGAAGCGCCGACGTTCGAACGCCGCGCGATGCTCTGGTCCTGGCCTTCGGCTATGAATACCGAGACCGTGGCGAGACCGTCGCCGTAGACGATGTGCGTGACCGGCTGTTCGGCGCCGGGCAGGCGTTCGTGGCGCGTGGACATGACCCGGAACCCGGCGGGCAGGTCGTCGCAGACCCAGTCGGTCTCGATCTCCGCCGTCTCGACCCGCTGCGGATCGGTATACCAGGTAAAATTCTCGAGGCTCATCGACGGCTCGATCCGGCTGCCGAGGCCACCCGCGACGAAGCGGATATCCGCGAACTTCAGCTCTTCGATGGCGTCACCGTCGGTGCCCACGAGTTCCGTACGCAGCGGGAACGCCGTTTCGCGATCGAGCCACAGTCGGTGGCCGAAGCGGTAGGCATCATGCGGGCGAATGGCAATCAGCACCGAGCGGCGGCCGGCTACGCGGCCCTCGCGCACCAGCGACAGGTCGTAAGTACCGCCGAACTGGGCGTCGCCGGTCGGCAGCGCGGAAAATAATGCGCTCTGGTCGGTCCATTCCTCGACCAGGACCGACTTCGATTCCGGCAGGATGCAGCGGACCTCGTTGCCGACGCGAATGATTTCGAGGCCCTTGCCTTCCTGCGTGATGACCTTTTCATTGACGACGCCGTCCACGATCCTGTGCACGACCTTGAGCGCCTGCGATTCGCCGTTCTGGCGACGGATCACCGTGCCTTCGTACTCGAGCGTTGAAATCGCCTGGGACATGCGGTCGAGCCACTCGAGGGGACTTCCCGGTTCCGCGGCCGCCGCGGATGTTCCGATGGCGAGCACGAAACAGGTGCAGAGGGCCTGCACAGCCCGGTGAGCCGTTTTGACTTCCCCGCAGTCCCTCATCGACATAACGCTTCAGGGCGTCCGTTCTGGTTGTTCGTCGTCATTGCTGCCGTCGCTCGCATCGGGATCGGCGCTTGCACTGTCGATCGGCGCGGTCATGGTCTCGCCGGGGTTTACCTCGACCAGCTCGCCGCGCCTGAGCTCCAGCGTCACCAGCCGGGTGAGAATACCATTTGGGCCGAGGTCGGAGGAGGTCTCCCCGTGGCGCACGTAGTACTGCCTGAGCGTTTCGCTGGCCGGGCGGACGGACAGCGCTTCCGCCGGGTCCGGTTCGGTATAGCCGGAAGTAGCAGCCGCGTCGCCGGCGACAGTCGCCGCGGGCTGCACGGGAGCGTCCACCCGCAGCGCCTGCAGGCTGACCAGGGCGAGGCCCGCGACGGTCGCGGCAACGGTCATTCCGGCCACCGGCCGCAGCCAGCGAAAGCCCGGTCCGGCGGTCGCAGGCAACGTCTCGCTCGGCTGCTCTTCCCCGAGCGCTGCGGCGATGCGGCCACGCAGGTCAGCCATCCCCGGGATCTCGCGCTCGCCCCGCAGCGCGCGCCCGATGGTGAGGTATTGCGCGACGAGCTGCCGCAAGGCGGCGTCCTGGCTCAGTCGCCGCAACAGCAATTCGGTCTCATTTTCCGCGAGCTCACCGTCGACGAAGGCGGAGACCTGCATTCTCAGGGCGTCGTTCATATGTCACCTGGGCGCGTCGTGTTCATTGTCTTTTGTGGTCTACGAGGTTGCCGATTTTTTTGCCGATGGCATCGCGCGCGCGAAAGATCCGCGAGCGAACGGTACCGACGGGGCAGTCCATTGTCTGTGCGATTTCTTCGTAACTCATGCCATCCAGTTCCCGGAGCACGATCGCGGTGCGCAGGTCGTCGGGCAATGCGGCGATGGCACGTTCGACGGTTTCGTGCAGCTCGCGGCTGAGTATGACCCCCTCCGGCGTATCGGTGTCCTTGAGCTTCGCGTGCAGGTCGAACTGTTCCGGGTCCTGCATGTCGAGCTCGACGTCCATGGGACGTCGGCGCTGTGCCGCAAGGTGGTTCTTGGCCGTGTTCACCGCAATCCTGTAAAGCCAGGTATAGAAAGCGCTCTCGCCGCGAAATCGCGGCAGCGCCCGGTACGCCTTGAGGAACGCTTCCTGAGTGATATCCAGAGCCTGGTCCGGGTCCCGCACATAACGCATTACCAGATTGACGATCTTGTGCTGATATTTCAGAACCAGTAGGTCGAAAGCACCCTTGTCGCCCTTCTGGACACGCCGGACCAGTTGGGCGTCGGTGGAATCAGCAGCCATACGGGCACGCCCTGCTCAACGAGCGGCGCGGGCGACCGGCGCCCCGACCGACATCGCAATAGACAGGCCCCTCAGAATTAAGTTCTCGTGTGTCCGTGTCGATGATGGGCACTTTTTCAAGGAATGTGAACCGGTACCGAAAGGCCGCCGGGAGCCGCGAACGAAAGGCGGCGGCGGGTGTCCACGGTGCGGCGAATGTTAGCAGCTTCCCGGGGCGCCTTCATTAGTGCCGGCGCTGTCGCCAGATCACGAGAAGGCGGCGCCATTGCTCGTTTTCGGCCGCATTCCCGACCAAAAGCTCGGCGCAGCGCAGGCCGTCGCCGAAGCGCAGGCGGAGCCAGGCGAGCCGATCGAGCACCACGCTGCCGGGCATGAGCGTGAGGGGCTGCATCGCACCCGCGGGACCGACCGCCGCGACGCTCCCGTCGCTGCGTATACGAATTCGGTATATCCGCGACATGCCGCGCGCGAACGCGACCGCTTCGGCAACGCCCGCGAGCAGGAAGGCGGCGCCGAGTGCGGCCTTGAGCGGGGCGATCACGGGCAGCAGGAGGATCAGAACGAGGCCGATCACCGTGGCGGAGCATGCGAACGCGACGAGTCCGCCGCGTATGCGCTCATCCGGAGCGAGTTCCGCCTCGTACGTGGCCGATGACACACTTGAGCTCCTGGTCGCTCGCTTCCTCCAACCCCAACAGGTACCCGATCAGCACGGGATCGGGGAGCTCCAAAAGTCGCCGGAATGCGGCCTTTTGGGCTTCGGGAGCGCTGGCATAGTGCCGGTCGAACCACCCGACCAGCAGCTCGTCCGTCTCGCGCATGCCGCGCCGGCATTGCCAGCGAAGCCTCGCCGAGTCGCTCAATACTTGCGCTCGACCAGCATCTTCTTGGTTTCCGCGATGGCGTACGCCGGATTGAGGCCCTTCGGGCAGGTCTGGGTGCAGTTCATGATCGTGTGGCAGCGATACAGGCGATACGGGTCCTCGAGGTCGTCGAGGCGTTCGCCAGTGGCCTCGTCACGGCTGTCGGCGAGCCAGCGGTACGCCCAAAGCAAGGCCGCTGGACCCAGGAAGCGATCACCGTTCCACCAGTAGCTCGGGCAGCCGGTCGAGCAGCAGGCACAGAGGATACAGGCGGCCGGCATGTCGATCTTCTCCTGGTCCTCTTTCGTCTGCAGGCGTTCGCGGTCCGGTGGCGGCGGCGTCTGGGTCCTGAGCCACGGCGTGACGGAAGCGTACTGCGCGTAGAAGCGGGTCAGGTCCGGTACCAGGTCCTTGACCACGGGCTGGTGCGGCAGCGGATAGACCTTTACATCGCCCGAAAGCTCGTCGGCTGCCTGTGTGCAGGCGAGCGTGTTCTTGCCATTGATGCTCATGGCGCAGGAGCCGCAGATTCCCTCGCGGCAGGATCGGCGGAAAGTCAGCGTGGAGTCGATCTCGTTCTTGATCTTGATCAGCACGTCGAGGACCATCGGCCCGCACTTGTCCATGTCGACGTCGTAGCTGTCCATGCGCGGGTTGGCGCCGCTGTCCGGGTCGTAGCGGTAGATCGAGAAACGCCTGACATTGGTGGCTCCATCCGCCGCGGCATGGTGCTTGCCTTTCGTGATCTTGGAGTTCGCCGGCAACAGAAATTGGCCCACTTCCTTTCTCTCCTGGAACCTGTCCTGGGGTCCCGTTCCGCAAATAACGTTACTAGTACGTGCGCTTCTTCGGCGGGATCGCCTGCACTTCGTCGCTCATCGGTTCGCCATGCACCGGCCGATAGTCGAACGCGACTTCGCCGCCGGCATCCACGAGGCACAGCGTGTGCTTCATCCAGTGCTCGTCGTCGCGTTCGGGGAAATCCTCGCGCGCGTGTGCGCCGCGGCTTTCGCGCCGGTTGGCGGCCGACTCGATCGTCGCGGTCGCGTTCAACAGCAGGTTGTCGAGCTCCAGCGTTTCGATCAGGTCGGTATTCCAGACCATTGAACGGTCGGATACGCGCACGTCATCGAAGCTGCGGAACGTCTGCCGCAAGTGGCGCGCGCCCTCTTCCAGCGTTTCGCCGGTGCGAAAGACGGCCGCGTGATCCTGCATGATCTTCTGCATCTCGAGGCGGATCTCCGCCGTCGGGCGCGCGCCGTCCGCGTTCAGGAGCCGCTCCAGCCGCGCGGCGCTCTCGCGGCCGGCATCGGCCGAAAGTGCGCGATGGCGCGTACCCGGCGAAAGCGTCTCGGCGCAGTGATGAGCCGCGGCCCGGCCGAACACCACGAGGTCCAGCAGCGAATTCGAACCGAGACGGTTGGCGCCGTGCACGGAGACACAAGACGCCTCGCCCACGGCCATCAGCCCCGGCACGGGCGTCTCGGGATTGCCGTCCCGGGGTATCACGACTTCTCCGTGATAGTTGGCCGGGATGCCGCCCATGTTGTAGTGCACGGTCGGCAGCACCGGAATCGGCTTCTTGGTCACGTCGACGGCAGCGAAGATGCGCGCCGTCTCCGCAATGCCGGGCAGGCGCTCGTCGATCACCTCCCTGCCGAGATGCTCGAGATGCAGGTAGATGTGATCCTTGTCGGGACCGACACCGCGGCCTTCCCGGATCTCGACGGTCATCGCGCGGCTCACGACGTCGCGCGACGCGAGGTCCTTGGCATTGGGGGCGTAGCGCTCCATGAAACGCTCGCCGTCGGAATTCGTGAGATAACCGCCCTCGCCTCGCGCGCCTTCGGTGATGAGCATGCCGGGGCCGTAGATGCCGGTGGGATGGAACTGCACGAACTCCATGTCCTGCAACGGCAGCCCGGCGCGCAGGACCATGGCGTTGCCGTCTCCCGTGCAGGTGTGCGCCGAGGTGCAGGAGAAATATGCCCGCCCATAGCCCCCGGTCGCGAGGATCACCCGGTGCGAACGGAAGCGATGCAGGCGACCATCCTCCAGGTTGATGGCGGTCACACCGCGGCACACCCCGTCTTCCATGATCAGGTCGAGCGCGAAGTACTCGATGAAGAACTCCGCATGATGCCTCAACGCCTGCTGGTACAGCGTGTGCAGCATGGCATGGCCGGTGCGGTCGGCCGCCGCGCAGGTGCGTTGGGCCGTGCCCTCGCCGAAGTGCGTGGTCATGCCGCCGAAGGGGCGCTGGTAGATGCGCCCGTCGTCGGTGCGGGAAAACGGCATCCCGTAATGCTCGAGCTCGATCACGGATTGCGGCGCTTCCTTGCACATGTATTCGATCGCGTCCTGGTCGCCGAGCCAGTCCGAGCCTTTTACGGTGTCGTACATGTGCCAGCGCCAGTCGTCCTCGCCCATGTTGCCGAGCGCGGCGCTGATGCCGCCCTGCGCCGCGACGGTGTGGCTGCGAGTCGGGAAAACCTTGGTGATGCAGGCCGTGCGGAATTCCGCTTCGGCAAGCCCAAGCGTCGTCCGCAGCCCGGCGCCGCCGGCGCCGACAACGACGACGTCGTAGCTGTGATCGATGAAATCGAATTTGCTCATGTGCCGTTTCCGAGGGTAATCCGCGCGATCGCGAGCAGCGCGAGCGCCGCGAGCAGCACGTGCACGAATTTCGACAGGATGAGCGAAACCACCCGGATGAACGGCTGGTGCACGTAATCCTCGATCACGACCTGGAGCCCGAGGCTCGAATGCCATGCCACGGTAACGACGAGCAGGAGCGCCAGCACGGCGTTCCAGGGCCGCGCGAGCCAGGCGTGGACGTCCTCATGGGAGAAGCCGGGCAGCAGCAGCATGGAGACGAGGAACCAGGCGCCAAGGAGCACCAGCGCAACGGCCGTGAGGCGCTGCGACCACCAATGCTCCGTGCCCGCGTGCGCGGCGCCGCGGCCCAGAACCCGACCCAGGGGAGTGCGCAGACCCACGGTTAAAGTGCCAGCCAGTACGCGAGGGTCAGCACGAAGGTGCTCGCGATGACGGTCCAGCCGGTGGCATTGGCCTGGGGAATTTCGAAGCCCATTCCGAGGTCCCAGAACAGGTGTCGCACGCCGTTGGCGAGGTGGAAGAACAGCGTCGCGGTCCAGAGCACCAGGAAAATCCGGCCGGGGACGGAGCCGAGGACCGCCGCGAATTGCGCGTAGGCATCGGGTCCGGCAGCGGCAGCAAGCAACCAGGCGACAAAAACGACGAGCCCCACCGACAGCGTCATGCCGGTGACCCGGTGCAGGATCGACACGGTCATCGTCATCGGCCAGCGATAGATGAACAGGTGCGGCGACATCGGCCGCTGGCTGTTGTTCATCGGGGAGCTATCCTCGTTGTATGCCTTCGCAAATCAGAGCGAGAGTATGCCAGACTGCGCCTCATCGTGCAGGCTGGCCAAGGACCAACGATTGTTCCGACTGGTACGGATTGAAGGCGACGACGCCGCGTCGTTCCTGCAGGGACAACTGACGCAGGATGTGCGCGAGCTCGGGGACACGTGCGCGCTGCTCGCGGGCTGGTGCAACCCGCAAGGCCGCGTCATTGCCGTGCAAAGGCTCCTGGCACAGGACGGCGCGTTCGGGCTGGTGCTGCCCGCCGACCTCGCCGAATCCGTGCTTCGGCGGCTGCTCATGTACCGCCTGCGCGCGAAGGTCGAGCTCACCCTGGCCACGTCCTGGCAAGCCATCGCCGTGGCGACGGACGCAGACCTCGACGCACTGGCCGCGCGCGAGCTGCTCCCGGACGGCGGCCGCGGCGCCTGCCGGCGCGCGGGCGGCATCACCGCCCTGGAGCTGGGTGGCCCGACCCGCTGCGTCGAGCTCTACGGCCGCTCCGCGGACCTCGACGCACTGGCCCTCACCGCCCCGCTCAGCGCCCCGGACTGGCAAAAAGCCCTGATCGAGGCCGGCATCCCCACCGTCACCGCCGCCACGGCCGGGCAATACACACCCCACATGCTGAACCTCGACCGCCTCGGCGCGGTGAGCTTCACCAAGGGCTGCTACACCGGCCAGGAAATCGTCGCCCGCACCGAGCACCGCGGCCGCACCAAACGCCGCCTCCGCCGCTACCGCCTGGAATCCGGCACCGCCGCCCCCGGCGACCGCCTGCTGCACAAAGACCGCGAAGCCGGCGAAGTCCTGAACGCCGCCGGCCCCGACCTCCTCGCCGTCGTCCCGACCGACCTGCGCACCGAACCCCTGACCGTCAACACCCACCGCGCCGTACCGCTCCCCCTCCCCTACAACCCCTGACGCGCTCCACC
>CBFGSB010000137.1:0-8273 GCA_965651325.1 uncultured Chromatiales bacterium
CGGAAAAATAAACCTGACACCTTTCTATGACACCTTTCTAACGCCGCGCGAGCCGTTCCGCGTTCGCGAGCATCCGCCGGTAGCTCTCGTAGCGGCGCGCGCCGATGCGGCCGTCCGCCACGCGCTCCTTCACCGCGCAGCCGGGCTCGCGCAGGTGTCGGCAGTTGGCGAACCGGCATCGTGCACCTGCCTCGCAGACTTCCCGGAAGCCGCGCGCGACGTCGGCCGGCTCGGCCACGGCCGGCGCGTAATCGCGGACGCCCGGCGAATCGATGACGGCGCCGCCGTTCGGCAGGGGCAGCATTACCGAGTTGGCCGTGGTGTGCCGGCCTTCGCGCCGGCTGGCGGAGACGGCGCCGGTGGGCAGGAGGTCGCCCCGGACCAGGCGGTTGATTAGGCTCGATTTGCCGACCCCCGATTGCCCGACGAGGATGGCGCGCCGGCCCGCGAGGAACGCGTGCAACGCGCCGACGTCGAGGTCTTTGGCGGCACTCAGGCGAAATGCCGGGTAGCCGATCGCCGCGTATTCCTCCAGCGCCTGCCGCGAGGCGGGCCCGGCATCGCCGAGATCGATCTTGTTGAACGCAACGGCTGCGGCCGCACCCATCAGCTCCGCGGCACAGAGATAGCGATCGGTGATGAACCAGTCCGTCGCCGGGTAATCGGCGGTGACCACGACGAGCACCTCGAGGTTGGCCGCGAGTACCTCGATACCGCCGCGCAGGTTCGGGCGCGTCAGCACGTTGGCGCGAGGCAACAGGCCCGTAATCAGCCAGTCCGGTTCGTTCGGCAGCGGCACGGCTTCGACCTCGTCGCCGCACACGGGCTGCAGGGCACGCCCCTTGACCCGGGCGCTCGCCTCGTCCCCGTCCCGGAACCGCAGGTCGAAGCGGCGGCCGAAGGTCGCGACGACCCGCGCGTGCTGCACGGCCTCGGATCCGGTCTCGTTTCGCGGCATGGGCGGAAAGTATGCCGCCGGCGGAGCGCCGATGCACCTGCTGTCCCCAACGCGCGGCAGGAATCCGTTAAGATGCCACGAGCAATCCCCGGGCTCCCGCGGACGCCAGCGGAGAGGGACCTCATGAGTGAACCGCGCATCCCAACTTCCAACCCACAGACGAACCTGATCTGGATCGACCTGGAAATGACCGGGTTGAACACGATGACCGACCAGATCATCGAGATCGCGACGATCGTCACGGACGACCAGCTCAACGAAATTGCCGAGGGGCCGGTGCTCGCGCTACACCAGCCGCAGGCAGTGCTGGACGCCATGGACGAATGGAACACGCGGCAGCACGGCGCGTCCGGGCTTGCCGCACGCGTGCTGGAGAGCCGCCTGACGATCCGCGACGGCGAACGGCAGACCCTGGAGTTCCTGCGACGCCACGTCGCTGAAGGTGTCTCCCCGATGTGTGGTAACGGTATCTGCCAGGACCGCCGCTTTCTGGCGCGACAGATGCCCGAGCTGGAGGCGTTCTTCCATTACCGCAACCTCGACGTGAGCACGCTCAAGATTCTCGCGCAGCGCTGGGCCCCCGACGTCGCGGCCGGCTTCAGCAAGGAGTCGACGCATCGAGCGCTGTCCGACATCCGCGACTCGATCGCGGAGCTCACCTATTACCGGCACGCGCTCTTCGATCCGCACGTCGTGCAGAGAGGGCTGTGACACCCGCGCGGCTGCCGAACGCCCCCGCCTGCGAGCGCAACCGCGCGCCGATCCTCGAAGTGCTGCGGGAGGAGCTCCGGGGTCGTTCAACGGTGCTCGAGATCGGTTCCGGTACCGGCCAGCACGCGGTGTTCTTCGGCGCCGCGCTGCCGGGCCTGTCCTGGCAGACGAGCGATCGCCCGGAGAACCACGAGGGCATTCTCGCCTGGCTGCAGCACGCGGGGCTGGCCAACGTCTTGCCGCCGCTTTCGCTGGATGTCGAGACGTTCGACCCCGGAACGCTGCGTTACGAAGCCGTGTTCTCTGCCAATACGGCGCACATCATGCGCATCGAGGCGGTCCGCTGCATGTTCGCGCTTGCCGGCCGGGTGCTGGGACAGGGCGGTGTTTTCTGCCTGTACGGCCCGTTCAATTTCGAGGGAGGATTCTCGAGCGACAGCAACGCTGCGTTCGACACATCGCTCAGGCAGCGCGACGCGGTGATGGGGATACGCGACATCGAGGACCTGGATCGCTTCGCGGCAGCGGCCGGCTTGTCCCGCGTGCGCTTGTACGCGATGCCCGCCAACAATCACATCGCGGTCTGGCAGAAGCACGGGCAGTCGCAATGAGCGCACGCCGGGGGCTGGCGTTGCTCCGCTGCCAAGGCGCTTCTGGCACGGGAATTCCGCTTGCCTTATAGTTGGCGCCACCGGAGTTTGGGCGACTAAAGATGACCAGAACGAAACTGCAGGCAGTGCTGTTGCTTGGCGGTTTGCTGTGCGCGGCTGCCGGCCTGCGAGCGGAGCCTGTGTGGGTCAGCGATGAGTTCGAAGTGATGCTGCGGACGGGGCCGAGCACTTCCAACGCGATCACGCGGGTCCTGCCCAGCGGCACGCGGCTCGAAATGCTGGAGCGCGACGCGACGGAAGAATATTCCCGCGTCAGCACTGCCGGCGGGACCGAGGGGTGGATACTGACGCGCTACCTGATGGAGGAGCCGTCGGCGCGCGAGCAGCTCCAGCGGCTGACCGCACAGCTCACCAGTGCACGCTCCGAGGGCAACTCCCTCGGGTCGCAGCTTGCGGCCATTACGCGCCAGCACGATGCGGCGACCGCGCGGATCTCGTCGCTGGAGCGCGAGAAGCAGGCACTCGAGAGCCAGCTCGAGGAGATCAAGCGGACCGCGGCCAACGTGCTGGCGATCGACCAGCTCAACAAGGAGCTCAGGGAGCAGCTCACGGACGCCGAGATCAAGGTCAGCACCCTGGAGCAGGAGAACCGCGAATTGATGGGCCAGACGAAGCGGAACTGGTTCCTCGCGGGAGGGCTGGTGCTGCTCGTGGGCGTCGTGCTGGGATTGTGGCTGCCGCGAATCCGCTGGCAGAAACGCGGCCGCTACGAGCGGTTCTGACCCTACGCGACCGCTTCGCCGGCCAGGAACATCCAGGTTTCGACGACCGTATCCGGGTTGAGGGAGAGGCTGTCGATGCCTTGCTCCACCAGCCATAGCGCAAGGTCCGGGTGATCCGACGGGCCCTGCCCGCAAATGCCGACGTACTTGCCGCGCTTCTTGCACGCCTTGATGGCGAGCGCGAGCATCGCTTTCACCGCCTCGTCCCGTTCGTCGAACAGGTCCGCGATCAGCGCGGAGTCGCGATCCAGGCCGAGCGTGAGCTGTGTCATGTCGTTGGAGCCGATCGACATCCCGTCGAAATAATCGAGGTAGCTGTCCGCGAGCAGCGCGTTGGTCGGCAGCTCGCACATCATGATGACCCGCAAGTCGTCCTCGCCGCGCTTCAGCCCGTTTTCCTCCAGCAGCCCGATCACCTGTCGCGCCTGCTCCACGGTACGCACGAACGGAATCATGACCTGCACGTTTTTCAGCCCCATGTCGTTGCGCACCTTGCGCAATGCGGCACATTCCAGCTCGAAACAGGGCCGGAAACCCGGCGCCACGTAACGCGAGGCACCGCGGAAGCCGAGCATCGGGTTCTCCTCACGCGGCTCGTAGGCTTCGCCGCCGATCAGGTTCGCGTACTCGTTGGTCTTGAAATCGGACAGGCGGACGATTACCGGCTCCGGAGCAAACGCCGCGGCAATCGTGCCGACGCCTTCGGCGAGCTTGTCGACGAAGAAAGAGGTCGGCGAAGCGTAGCCGGCCATCTGCTCATCGATGGCCTCACGAACGCTCTCGTCGAGCTTGTCGTAATCGAGCAGTGCATTCGGGTGCACGCCGATCATCCGGTTGATGATGAATTCCAGGCGTGCCAGGCCAACACCGCGGTGCGGGATGTTGGCAAAATCGAACGCCCGGTCGGGATTGCCGACGTTCATCATGATCTTCACCGGGATCTCGGGCAGGGAGTCGAGCTCGATCTCCTTCTCCTCGAAGCGGAGCTGGCCGTCGTACACGAAACCTTCGTCACCTTCCGCGCAGCTCACCGTGACTTCCGTGCCGTCCTCGATGACGGACGTGGCATTGCCGCAGCCAACGACCGCCGGGATGCCGAGCTCGCGCGCGATGATCGCGGCGTGGCAGGTACGCCCGCCGCGATTGGTGACGATCGCCGCGGCGCGCTTCATGACCGGCTCCCAGTCGGGATCGGTCATGTCGGAGACCAGGATGTCGCCTTGCTGCACGCGGCCCATTTCGCTGACGTTGCGAATGACCTTGGCGGTGCCTGCCCCGATCTTCTGGCCGATGCTGCGTCCCTTGCACAGGATGCTCGAGCGGTCCTGCAGGGTGAAGCGCTGGATGGTCCGGCCGCTGCGGCTCTGCACGGTTTCGGGGCGCGCCTGCAGGATGTACAGTTTGCCGTCGCTCCCGTCCTTGCCCCACTCGATGTCCATGGGCCGGCCGTAGTGGTTCTCGATGATGACCGCCGTGCGCGCGAGCTCTATTACTTCGTCATCGGAGAGCGAGAATGCGAGGGAATCCTGTTCCTCGACATCGACGGTTTCGACCGTCTTGCCGGGCGTGGGGTTCTCGCTGAACACCATCTTGACGGCCTTGCTGCC
The DNA here is from genome assembly GCA_965651325.1 of uncultured Chromatiales bacterium. GTDB lineage: Bacteria > Pseudomonadota > Gammaproteobacteria > Steroidobacterales > Woeseiaceae > IDS-8. Next base: position 4,670 of record CBFGSB010000137.1, read on the forward strand.
GAGGTTCTTGCGCAGGATGGGGTGACCGCCTTCCTTGAGCGCCGGCTTGTAGACGTAGAATTCGTCCGGGTTTACCGCCCCCTGCACGACCGTTTCGCCCAGGCCGTACGATGACGTGATGAACACGGCGTCGCGGAAACCGGACTCCGTATCCAGCGTGAACATGACGCCCGAAGCGGCGAGGTCGCTGCGCACCATGTGCTGCACGCCGACCGACAGCGCGACCTGCGAATGATCGAAGCCCTGGTGCACGCGATAGGCAATCGCGCGATCGTTGAACAGGGAGGCGTACACCTGGTGCAGGGCGTCCACCAGGTTGTCCAGCCCGCGCACGTTCAGGAATGTTTCTTGCTGGCCCGCGAAAGATGCGTCCGGCAAGTCCTCGGCGGTAGCCGACGAGCGCACGGCCACGCGGATGTCGCGGCCGCCGCACATTTCTTCCCACGCGCTCTCGATATCGCTGCGTAACCGGGCGGGCAGGGCGGTTTCCGTGATCCAGCCGCGAATGCTACGGCCGGCATTCGTGAGCGCCTCGATGTCGTCGACATCGAGGTCCTGCAGCCGTTCGCGAATTCGCTCGTCGAGCCCATCGCTCCTGAGGAACTCCCGGTAGGCCGCCGAAGTGGTGGCGAATCCGCCGGGGACCAGGACGCCGACCTCGGCGAGCTTGCCAATCATCTCCCCGAGAGATGCGTTTTTGCCGCCGACGATATCGACGTTATCCATGCCAAGCTCTTCCAGCTTGACGACATACGGCTCCAAATCTGACTCCTTGGCTGAGCGCCGGAATGAGCGCTTTCAAGTCCCGCACCCTCCGAAGTACACTCGCTACTGCAATCATCCCGGCCTCGGGATGTGCTGGGGAGCTTCCGGATGAGCGAACGAACAGTATTTTTTCTGTCGGACCAGACCGGCGTAACGGCCGAAACGCTGGGCCACAGCCTTCTCACCCAATTCGACGGCCAGCGATTTCGGCAGGTGACTTTGCCATTTATAGATACCGATGACAAGGCGCGGGAAGCCGTCAGGAAGATCAACGATGCGGCCCGCACGACGGCCCTGCGGCCGATCGTTTTCTCGACCCTGGTGCAGGACGATTTCCGCGCGATCGTGCGCGAAGCGGAGGGCCTGCACATGGATATTTTCGACGTGTTCCTGGAGCCCCTCGAGAAGGAATTCGGCCAGAGCTCCACGCACCAGGCCGGCCGCGCGCACGGCATGAGCGACATCGAAACCTATATGAAGCGGATTGAAGCGACCAACTTCGCGCTGGCGAACGACGATGGCGCCATCACGCGCAACTACGAGATGGCCGACGTGATCCTGGTTGGCGTATCGCGCAGCGGTAAGACACCGACCTGCCTCTACCTCGCGCTGCAGTACGGTGTGTACGCGGCCAACTTCCCCTTGACGGATGAGGAGTTTGACAGCGGCACGCTGCCGGACATTCTCGTGTCACAGAAATCGAAGTTGTTCGGCCTGACGATCGCGCCGTCGCGATTGCGGCAGATCCGGAAAGAGCGGCGCGCGCTCGGGCGCTACTCGACCGCACAACAGGTTCGCTTCGAACTGCGCGAAGCCGAAAAGATTTTCAAGCGCTATGGCATTCCGTACGTGGACACGACGGAATTTTCGATCGAGGAAATCGCAAGTCGAATTCTTGATAGTACAGGGGTGGAGAGGCGAGTGCGACCCTGATTTTTCGATTTCCGAGGCATGTGTTTTTTCGTGAACTGGAACCGGATTTGCATGGCTAGTGCGCAAGGAACGCTGTGATATATTTGCTCCATGTTACTGGACTGCCAGCTCGTCCCGCAGACGGCCGTAAAACCTCGCAGTTTTGTCGGCCTCATGCTGTTGTACGAAAGCAATTTCATTCGTTTGAGTCACCTCATCCCGGAGCTCGGTCGGCTTGACGGTTACTACCGGTCGCGCGTTGCGGGCGATTGTGACCTGCATCTCGAAATACTGGATCGCAGCCGGTACACGGTCACATTGTCGCTGTCCTATTTCTTCGAAGAGAACGGTACGCGTATCGCGGATCCGAACATGCAGATCCGGGCGTACCTGGACGGCCGCCTGGCGGAGGCAACCGGCATCCGCGTCGATCACCGGCACTCGGAGCTGAGGCGCCTGTCGTTCGAGCACCGCGCCGAGCTGGATGCGCGCTGGCGGCGCAACATCGTCCTCAACAAGTGGCTCGAGTACCTGATGGACCAGGGTCACCTGATCCTCGAGCGCTGACCAGCGGCTCTGCACAAGTCCGGGCGAAAAGACGCCGTCCACGACTTGTGCGGAGGCTGCCCGGGATCCTCCGCCTCCTGTAAAACTGTCGATTCAATCAAGGATTGGTGGCCCCCTGCTTGTCATGCTTTCGCGGTCCGGCGAGAGGCCGCGAGGCGGCCGCGTGCGCGGAAGGGACAGGCGAGAGGAACGGGCCTTGGCGAACCTGGCAGCCATATTCGGTAATTCGGAAGCGAAATCGCAGGATAGCGAGAAGCTGCTGCACCTGTACTGGAACCGGGCCGAGCTCAAGAAGGAATTCGCGAGCATGCGCAAGGAGCAGTACCGGCTCCAGGACAGGATCAAGCAACAGGAAGGTGCGACGGCGCGCCTGCAGCAAAAACTCGATCACCTGGAGGAGCTGCTGCTCGATGCGGACTGGGCCGCCAACGTCCTGGTGTTTTACCAGCTCCGCAGCCTGGCGCTGCGGTGCCAGCGCAGGCTGGCAAAATTCGCCGAGCAGTTGAAGCAGCAACGCGAGCAGCGGCAACACAACGCGGTGCTCGTCAAGTGGAACGAAGAGCGTGCGCGGCAGGTTCGCTTGCTCGAGCAAAAGATCGCGGAGCAGTGCGAACACACGCTGCAGCTCGAAGCCGACCTCCAGTCGGAGAAGGACCGCCTGATCACCATGAGCGGCTTCATGAAAATTTTCAAACGCCGCTCGGTAACCGCAAGGCTGGACCGGCTCATGCAGCAGATTGAAGACAACCGGCTGGTGGAACAGTCGCTGCGCGAGAAGCTGGAGGCGGTGAAAAACGCCAGGCCGCCGGAGAACCAGGGGCTGGACCTGGCGACGAAGCGCTCCATCAACCTGCTGATTCTCGCTTTCGCGCAGCAGCTCTACCTCGACTTCGAGGATGGCGAGCTGGCGGCGTTGGCGCAAGAGGCCTGCGACAAGAGCGTCGGCGCGATCCGGTACGGAGGACGCCAGGACTGCAACCAGATGCTGGTGCGGATCCAGAAGCGCAGCGAAGCCATGGACGAGACCTTCGATGCGGCGGACCTGTTGCAGCAACGCGCCAAGCGGATCGGCAAGAAGGCCCTGTTCCGCAACGACAGCGACGCGGTGCCGGTGGCAGGTACCGTCACGACCGTGTTCGACATCGCCGAGAACGGCACCGTCAGGGAAAGCGAGGCCAACCTGCTCGGGGAGAACTACTGGGGGATAGGGAAGATCCTCAGCCGCTAGGCGGGACCTTTTGCAGGGACTGCCAGCGGCGCGGCGTTTTCGCGGTCGGTGGGGCCGGCGGGGGGTGTTTGGGGCAATGGCTCCCTCGCGGCCCTGGCGGGCCGCTCAGTCCGCTTTATTTGCCCCAAACAC
>CBFGSB010000138.1:0-8079 GCA_965651325.1 uncultured Chromatiales bacterium
CGAGTCCCGCAACCCGCCGGCCGCTCAGCTCTCCCGCAGGTACCCCCAGGTGTGCAGCTTGTCGTGGTCCTCCAGCCAGCGGTCGCCGATGTCCTTGCGGTAGTACATGTTCGGGATGAGGATGTTGCTCACGCGCTGGTAGCACTGTGCCTGCGCCTGTTTCACCGAGATGCCCTGGCCGGTGACGATCAGGACCACGCCGGAGTTACCGGTGATGAGCCATTCGCCCTTTACCAGCTTCACGTCCTCGATGTGAATGCCCTCGTAGTTCGGGCGGCGGAAGATGACGACCCGGTCTTTCGAGTTTGCTTCGAAGGTCTTCGGGTCGTGGAACGGGAACGGTGGCACCACCACGCGAACGCCGACCTGGAAGCCGCGCTTGAACTTGAACGTGCTGAGGGTGCCGTTCGCCATGCCGAGCAGGAAATCGGACATGGGCATGGAGATGCTGTCGGCCTGGATGCTGATGGTCGGGTAGCCGAAGCGGGCGGTGAACTCCAGCGGGTAGATGCCCTGGCCGTTCACGATGCAGTTGACGTCGATGTAGCCGACGTAGCCTTCCTCGGCCAGCCTGGATTCGAGCTTCGCGAGAGTGGCCTTGAAGATCCGGTTGGGCCCGCTCCAGTACATGCAGGTGCCCATCTCGCCGGTCGACGGGCCGATATCGCCGGGGAACAGCAGCTTGTGCTCGAAGTTCACGTTGATCGGCTGCATGAACTCGCGGCCGTTGAAGAACGCGCCGACCGCCACCTCCACGCCGCGCACGCGCCGCTGCAACTGGAACACCTTCACGGTGTCGGCGTAGACGGCCTTGTACGACTGCAGCACGTGGAGCACGTCCTTGCCGTCGTCCTCGCGGCCGACGAACAGCAGCCGCTTGATATTCTGGGCCTCGCCGCTCGGCTTGATGACGTAGGCGGTAGGGTTCTGCTCGACGTACTTGATGGCCGAGTCGAAATCGCTGAATTCCTGGAACGGGATGATCGAGACTCCGTGCCGCTTCAGCTCTTCCTGGCCAAACGAACGGTCGTCTTCCAGCCGGTCCGTGTAGGCCGTGCCGCCGACGACGTTCTTGCCGGCTTCGCGCAGCTTCTGCGCCTTTTCGCCCATGCCGAGCACGTCGTCGAAGACGATGACGTCGGCCCAGTCGACGTGCGGCTCCCAGGCGTCGACCTTGGGCACGAAGCCGTCGCCGATGCTCTTTTCGGACTCGGCCTCGATGAAATACCGGACCGAGTGACCTTCCCTGACGACCTGCCAGGCGATGTCACTGATCAGCGCGCCGATGGAGACGAAGAGGAAGCGTTTCTTGCGTTCGGCCATTGTCCTAGAGTGTTGCCGGGTCCCCGTGGACCACTTCGCCTTCGATCATCGTCAGGAGCACGCTCGCCTCGGAGATGTCCGTGGGATCGATGTCGAACAGGTTCCGGTCCAGCACGATGAGGTCGGCGTACTTTCCGACCTCGATCGACCCCGTCGTGTCCTCCTGCGAATTCACGTAAGCCGCGTTGATCGTGAACGCGGCGAGCGCCAGCGGCAGAGCAATACGCTCTTGCGGCAGGAACGCCTCGCTAGTTTCCCCGAGCGCGCCCATGCGCGTGACGGCGGTTTCGATTTCCTCGAGCGGATTCGCCGACGACACCGACCAGTCGCTGCCAAAGGCGATCATGGCGCCTGCCTCGTGCACGCTGGCGATCGGGTACAGCCAGCGGGCGCGCTCCGGGCCGATGAACGGGATGGTCAGGTCCGTGATGTAGTCGTCGGCGTACGCCCACAGCGGCTGGAAGTTGGCGACCACGTGCAGCTTGCCGAACCGCGGTATATCGGCCGGGTCGATGACCTCCAGGTGCGAGATGTGATGGCGGTTGCCGAGGTTGCCGTTCGCCGCCAGCGAGGCCTCCACCGCGTCGAGCGCCTGCCGGATGGCCGCGTCGCCGATCGCGTGGAAATGCACCTGGAAGTCCGCGGCGTCGAGCGCGGTCACCGCTTTCTTCAGCAGCTCCGGCTCGACCATGGGGATGCCCTTGTTGCCGTCCTGGCCGATGTAGGGCTCGAGCATGGCGGCGGTGAAATTTTCCATGACGCCGTCCTGCATGATTTTGACCGTGCCCGCGCGTACGCGCCCGCCCGTGTATTGCTCGCGCAGGCGCTTGAAGTTTTCGATCTGCTCGAGACCCTTCTCGCGCTCCCACCACAGGGAGGCAACGACGCGCAGGTTCAACTCGCCGCGCTCGTCCAGGGCACGGTAAGCCTTCAGGTCTTCCTCATCGACGCTGGCATCCTGGATGGAGGTGATGCCGTAATCGTTCAGCATGTTGATCGAGTACTGCAGCCCGTCGGTGCGGGTTTCGAGATCGACCGCCGGGGCGTGCCGGTTCACCAGGTACATCGCGCCTTCCTGCAGGCTGCCGAGCGGCTCGCCGTCAGGGCCGCGGTCGATCACCCCGTCCGGGGGGTTCGGCGTCTCGGCCGTGATGCCGGCGATTTCCAGCGCTTTGCTGTTGGCCCAGGCGGAGTGGCCGTCGGCGGACACGAGGAAGACCGGGCGATCGGGAACGACCTCGTCGATCAGCGCGGCACTCGCGTTCGCGCCGGGGCCGAAGACCGCCATGGACCAGCCGCCGCCGGTGATCCATTCCTTGTCCGGGTTCTCCTCGGCGCAGGTGTCGATCGTGGCGATGTATTCGTCCAGCGTCGTCAGCCCGTTCAGGCTGCAGGCCTGTGCTTCGATGCCGCCGCCGATCGGGTGAATGTGCACGTCCTGGAATCCCGGCAGCATCATGCGGCCCTTGAGGTCGACCACCTGCGTCGACGGGCCGACCAGGGCCTCCGTGCCGGCATTCGGGCCCACGTAGACGATCCGCCCGTCGTCGATCGCCACCGCGTCCGCCCACGAGCGGTTGGTGTCGACCGTGTAAATGCGGCCGTTCCGGAATACGATGTCGGCGGCCTGGTCCGCGGCCGTTTCCGGCTCGGCAGGCTGGCAGCCCGCGGCCAGGACCGCGCCAATCAACAGCGTCGTCGGGAAAGGCTGGAATCTCCGCATCTCGGTCCCCTTATAATCGTGCGTGGAAGTCTAGCAGAGCCCGGTACCCGGGAACCCGAATGGCGCAACTATCGACCTCGAAAGGGCGTTTCAACGAAGTGGTGGAGCTCGTCCACCGCGGCGAGCTCGAGCACGCCGAGGGGCTGTGCCGCGCGCTGCTACAGAAATTCCCGCGGGACGTGAATATCGTCGGCATGCGCGGCGCCGTGCTGACCAAGCTCAAGCGCTTCGATGAAGCGGAAACGTCGTTGCGCCAGGCGATCAGGCTCGCGCCGACGTTCGCGAAGCCGCACGAGGACCTGGGCTTCGTCCTGCTCGAGCTGAAGCGTCCGCGCGAGGCGGCGGACGTGCTGCGCAAGGCCGTGAGGCTGGATCCCGGGCTCGAGCAGGGCTGGTTCAATCTCGGCAAGGCACTCGCGATGCTGGGGTTCGGCAAGGACGCCGATGAAGCCTTCGAGAAGTCGTTCGCGCTCAACCCGGAGCGCGGCAAGCTCGCGCTCGCGGCCGAGCACCACAAGGCAGGCCGATTCGAGGAGGCGGAACGGCTCTACCGCGAGATCATTCGCGCCAATCCGAAGAACGTCGATGCCATTCGCCTGCTCGGCCGCGTCGCCTTGAGCGCCGGGCGCCATAACGACGCGGAGCGCCTGTTCCAGCGCGCGATCCGGCTGGCGCCGGATTTCAGCGGTGCCATGACCGATCTCGCGCGTCTCCTGAAGGAGCAGAACCGCTTCGACGAGGCAATCGAATGGTGCGAGCGGATGGTCGAGCTGGAGCCCGGGAATCCGCAGGCGCACTTCCAGCTCGCCGGCACGCTCGCGCCGGCCGCGCTGACCTATCGTGCGATCGGCGCCTACGAGCGGGCGCTGGAGCTCGCCCCGACGTTCCCCGGCGCACGCCTGGGACTTGGCCACGTGCTGAAAACCGTGGGGCGGCAGGAGGAGGCCGTCGAGGCGTACCGCGAATGCATCCGGCTGCGGCCGGACAGCGGCGAGAGCTACTGGAGCCTGGCCAACCTGAAGACCTACCGCCTGTCCGACGAAGACGTCGCCGAGATGGAAAAGCGACTCCAGCAGGACGATCTCACCCACCAGTCGCGGGTCAATTTCACCTTCGCGATGGCGAAAGCGCTGGAGGACAGGGGGGATTTCGAGCGCGCCTGGCACTACTACGCGGAGGGCAACCTTGCGCAGCGGAAGGAGGAAAAGTACGACCCCGTGGGTGCGGAGGTCATGAACGACGCCATCATCGAAGTCTTCGACCGCGCGTTCCTGGAAAAAAACGCGGGCCTCGGCAACCCGGACCCGTCACCGATTTTCGTCATTGGCCTGCCGCGCTCGGGCTCGACGCTGATCGAGCAGATTTTGGCCAGCCACAGCCAGGTCGAAGGCACGTCCGAGCTGCCCTACGTCGGCCGGGTGGCGACCTCGCTGAATCGCAACCGCGCCGACGGCGTCAACTACCCGGAGGCGATGCGCGAGCTGGCGGCCGAGCATTTGCAGGCGCTGGGCCAGGATTACCTCGATCTCGCCGCCCTGCATCGCGCGGAAGGCACGCCGCGCTTCATCGACAAGATGCCGAACAATTTCCCGGCGGTGGGATTCCTGCACCTGGTACTGCCGAATGCCAAGATCATCGACGCGCGGCGGCACCCGCTCGACTCCTGCCTCGGCTGCTTCCGGCAGCTCTTCGCGAAAGGGCAGACGTTTACCTACGACCTGACCGATATCGGCGAGTACTTCCTGGAGTACCAGCGCATGATGGACCACTGGCACGAGGTGCTGCCGGGGCGGGTCTTGACCGTGCAGTACGAGGAACTGGTAAACGACGTTGACAACCAGGTCCGGCGCCTGCTCGATTATTGCGACCTGCCGTTCGAGGAGAGCTGCCTCAGGTTCTACGAGACCGACCGGCCGGTGAGGACCGCCAGCTCCGAGCAGGTGCGCCAGCCGATCCACAACCGCTCGGTCGGCTACTGGCGGAACTACGCCGGCAAGCTGGACGAGCTGAGGTCGGTGCTGGAGCCGGTGCTGCCGCGGTACGAAAAGTACCTGCCATAGGTCGGGAGAGAGCGCTCCCGCAGGTCAGAACGCGCCGTACGGCCAGACTTCCAGCCCATGGATCGCGTTGCGGATATCGTGGGACAAGGTCACCGTCAGGATCGTCTTGACCCGTTTCAGGTCGTGCAAGGCAATCGTCGACGGCGAGGATCCCGCGGCGACCAGGTCGTCGTCGATGACGCACAGCCCGCGCGCGAAAGCCTGCCGTGCCAGCCGCGAATCGCCCGCCTCGCGATGCGTGAGCAGGTGCTCCGCGTAACGCGGCACGCGGAACGCGCACTGCGAGCCGGGCGAGGCGAAGCGCACCATGTCGGCCTGGCTGTCGTTGAACAGGATACCGTCGCGATGCGGGCGCGCGTTGTGCGATCCCTGGGGCAGGGTAGCCACCATCGCGACCGTGCGGCCGTCGAACTTTACCAGCCCGCCCGTTCGCAGCCCGCTGAAGTAGAGGCCTCGCTCCAGGGCGCATACGCTGTTCAGGTGCAATGCGTTCGACGGGGGAGGGCCGTGTTCCCCGGCCGGGTCGAACGGCACCGCACGGAAAGCGTCGTTCGAACGCCCGATCGCCAAGCCCCAGCTAAAGCGATTCGCGTCCAGGTCGAAGCCGAGCAGCGAATCGAACCCCGTCGATGTAAGGTAGAGCCGGCGCTTGAAACGGCTGATTTCGTGGCAGTGCTTCAGGTACGGCGAGCGATAGGACGCAATCCTGTTGAAAGCACGGTCGTACACGAAGAGCTCGTCGCTCGCGGCGATAAACACGCGCTCGCCGTCGAACTCGATGCCGCGCAGGCCGCGATCCCAGCCACGCCCCTGCCAGTCGATGTCGGCCGTGTTCCAGTCGATGGCCTGCGCGATGCGTTCGCGCTCCAGGTCGATGAGGTATACGCCGCCGTGGCTTTCCCCCTGCTGGCTGCCCCGTACGACGGAAGTTGCAATCAGGACAGTCACATATCCGCTCGTTTCGTAAAGCACCAATTAATCGCAAGACTGGTGGAATTGCAAACCGCGACAGGGCTAGAATCGGGGCGTCCAGGTCGGAGCGTCTGCGATTCCATTCATTCCACATTATGGGACCGCGAATGCTGCCACTCACAGGGGGAGCCTGATGTCACACCGGGAAGCCGCGCCGATATTCAATCGCAGTGCCATTGCCGTCGCCGTGTCGGCGGCGTGCGGAACGCAGGTTGCGTACGCACAGGACCCGCAGCTCGAAGAGATCGTCGTTACCGCGACGAAGCGCGAAGCCAGCCTGCAGGATGTGCCGATCGCGATTACGGCGTTCACCGAAGAGGACATCGTTCGGCAGGGCTTCCAAACCATCGACGACTACGTCGGCAAGATCCCGGGGCTGGCGTTCAGCCGGCGCGAGCCCGGCGGCACGACGGTGCTCATGCGCGGCTGCACTATTTCCGGGCTCTCCTTCGGCGGCAGCTCGACAAGCTCGGTGTACCTCGACGAGCAACCGATTACCATGGCGGGGCGCAACCCCGACGTGCGGATGATCGATATCGCCCGGGTCGAGGCGCTGAGCGGACCGCAGGGCACCCTGTTCGGCGATGCATCGCAGTGCGGCTCGCTACGCGTCATCACGAACAAGCCCGATACGAGCGCGTTCTCGGGCTGGATCGACGCCGGCGTCAACCAGGTGATCGAAGGCGACACGGGATACGCGCTGAGCGGCATGGTGAACATCCCGCTGGTCGCGGACCGGGTCGCATTGCGCCTGGTCGGCTTCGTGGACGAAGAGGCCGGGTACATCGACAACATCCTGTCCGCGAGCCCCGGCGGCACGTTCGATAACGCGAACCTCGTGGAGGAAGACGTCAATTCCTCCACCAACACCGGCGGCCGGGCGGCCCTGCGGTTCAATGTCGACGACAACTGGATCGTCGACGCCACGGCGATCTACCAGGAAAAAGAGCAGGACGGGTTCGGCGACGTCGACATCCCGGTGAACTTCTTCGAAGGCCGCCAGATCGGCGACCTCGAGCAGATCCGTTTCAACGAGGACCGCTGGTCGGATGAGTGGTACCAGCTTGGCTTGTCCGCTGAGGGGAGCCTGGGATTTGCCGATTTCGTGATCGCCGGCGCGTATTTCAATCGCTCCACCGTTTACGAAGCGGACGCGACAGCCTACCACTTCGCGTTCAACCAGCTTGCCGATTACTTCCAGGCATACGATCCGTATTCCACGATTTACGAGTTCGGCGGCGATCCGCGCGGTTTTGCATTCAACGGCGAGGACACCGAGCGCTGGTCGGTGGAGGCGCGGCTCAGCACGCCGGCGGATTCGGACAGCCGCTGGAGCGGCATCGTCGGGGTGTTCTACAACCGCGAGGAAGGGCACACGCTCTTCTACGCCGGGAATACCGCCTTCGACACGTCGCCGGCGTTCGTGTACCTGAATTACCTCGCCACCTACTATGACCCGAACTTCCCGTTTCCCGCGCCGCCCTCCGGCGGCAACTGGTTCACGGGCGTGTACGACGGCACGGTCGAGCAGACCGCGATATTCGGTGAGATCGGGTTCGAGCTCACCGAAAACTTCAACATCACCGTGGGTGGGCGCTTCTTCGACCTCGAGCTCGACCGCATCCTGCAGCAGGGCTCACTGTTCCCGCTCGGCACGGAGCCGGACTGCGAGGTCGACTTCTGTATCGCCGATGCGGTCGGTACCGCGGACGAAGACGGCTTCGTCCCGAAGGTGACCCTCGAGCTCAATTTCGACGACGACACGATGGGGTATTTCACCTACTCGGAGGGCTTCCGCCGCGGCGGCGCCAACGCCGCGCGGGCAACGTCGATCTTCGGACCCGGGCAGCCGCTCAACTCGTTCCAGTCGGACACGATGACGAACTACGAGATCGGGTTAAAAACGACCTCCGAGAGCGGCGCTTTCCGCCTGAACGTCACCGGCTATCACATGGTGTGGGAGGGCATCCAGCTGCAGGCGGAGGATCCCGCTCCCGACAT
>CBFGSB010000139.1:0-8002 GCA_965651325.1 uncultured Chromatiales bacterium
CCGCGCGGGCTGGTCTTCTGCTCGTTCCCGCTGCACCCGGCCGGCAAACCTTCCACCAACCGCGCCGCGCACCTCCCGGAGATCCGGCAACCGATGCTGTTCCTGTCGGGAACACGCGATGCGCTGGCGGATCGCCAACTGCTCGAAGGCGTTGTCTCGGGTTTGCCGTCGGCGGAGCTGCACTGGCTGGAGACGGCGGATCACGGCTACCGCGTGCTGAAGCGTTCGCGGCAAACGGCCGAGGACGTGTTCGACGAGATGGCGCGGGTCGCGCGCGGATTCATCGAGCGTCACACGTGAGCTGAGGAGACGTTCCCCGGGCTATGCTCGAGCGAGCGGCCAGCCTGGCCGGGCGGCCGCCAGGGTCGGGTCAGGAACGTCTACATGGATCGCCCAACTGGTACGCAACTTGCTTCCTCCGGAACCACAGAGGCTCGGGAGAAAGTCATGAAAGCGGTTACCTGGCACGGCAAGCGCGACGTTCGCGTCGACACGGTGGACGATCCGATCCTGGAGAAGCCGACCGACGCCATTGTACGGATTACGACGACGGCCATCTGCGGCTCCGACCTGCATCTCTACGAGGTGCTCGGCCCGTACATGACCGAAGGCGACATCCTCGGACACGAACCGATGGGAATCGTCGAGGAGGTCGGCCCCGAGGTGAGCCACATCGCGCCGGGTGACCGCGTCGTCATTCCCTTCCAGGTTGCCTGCGGCCATTGCTACATGTGCGATCTCGGGCTGCAGACGCAATGCGAGACGACACAGGTGCGGGAGCAGGGAACGGGCGCCGCACTCCTCGGTTACTCGAAGCTCTATGGCCGGCTGCCGGGCGGGCAGGCAGAGTACCTGCGGGTCCCGCAGGCGCAATACGGACCCATCAAGGTGCCGCCGGGCCCGCCGGATGAGCAGTTCATCTACCTTTCCGACGTGCTGCCGACGGCCTGGCAGGCGGTCGAGTACGCGGCCATTCCCGACGGCGGCAGCGTGGCGGTTCTGGGCTTGGGCCCGATCGGTCAATTCTCCGCGCGCATCGCCCTGCATCGCGGGCATCGGGTGATCGCGGTCGATCTCGTTCCGGAGCGGATCGAACTGGCACGCCGGTTCGGCGTGGAGGTGCTGGACCTGGCCGAAGTGGAGGATGTCGCCGAGGCGGTGCGCGACATGACCGGCGGCCGCGGCACCGATTCCGTGATCGACGCCGTGGGCATGGAGGCGCACGGCTCGCCCACCAGCAAGTTCGCGCAAACGATCACCGGCTTCCTGCCCGACGCGGTCGCGCGCAAGATGATGGAAACCGCCGGGGTGGATCGCCTCAATGCGCTCTATCTCGCCATCGATATCGTGCGCCGCGGCGGAACGATCTCATTGATCGGTGTCTACGGGGGCCAGGCGGACCCGCTGCCGATGTTGACGCTGTTCGACAAGCAGGTTGCCCTGCACATGGGCCAGGCCAACGTACGCCGCTGGACCGACCACCTGATGCCGCTGGTCGTCGACGGCGATCCGCTGGGCGTCAGCGGCTTTGCGACGCACAGGTTGCCGCTGTCCGAAGCGCCGCAGGGCTACGACATCTTCCAGAAGAAGGAGGACGGGGCGATCAAGGTGCTGCTGCAGCCTTGAGGCTGCGAAGGTTTGGGTCAGTCCGTGCTTGCGGTGTGCAGCGTGAGGAGGTCGGGGAACCGGGCATAACCGCGGCAGGTACTGGTGGCGCGCGCCAGGCTCTCCCGCGCCCTGGCCGCGTTGCCCCGGACGAGCCAGGTTTGCGCCAGCCGGCGCAGGTCCGTGGCCGACGTCACGTCGGCGTCGAGGCCTTCGATCTGTTCGTCGAGCCGGCGGCTGACTTCCGGCGGTACGATGCCGGGCTGCAGGCTTTCGAGCATCGTGTAGTAATAGGCGCGAGCCGCGCGGTCGGAGACCGGTGCGGTGCCGCGCAGGTAATCGCGCTCGGCAATCTCCGCCGCGCGCAGGTAGGCCGCTACCGCCTTGGCCTGCTCGCCTGCCTGGCGATAGGAATCGCCGAGATTACCCCACATCTCGTGAATCTCCGGCTCGCCCGCAGCCACCGCGTCGATGGCGCGTTGCCGCAGGATGGCTGACTGCTCGAAATCGCCCAGGAAATAGTGCGCCATGCCCAGGAACTCGTCACCGACATAGGAGCCGGGATCGAGCTCGCGGGCGCGGCTGTAGGCTTGCTTCGCGTCCGCGAACGCGCCATCGCAGAGATACAGGGTGCCGAGGTTCGCAAGCACGAATTCGTTTTCGTCGCGGGCCAGGGCCGCCTCGCTCGCGGCGATCGCTCCGGGGATGTTGCCATCGAACCATTCCATGGTCGCAAGGGCGAACAGCGGCTTCCAGACGTTCGGGTCGATGTCGGCCGCCAGCCGCGCGGCGCTCTTGGCGGACACGAGCGCGGCGCGATCGCCGCCCTGGCGGAAAGCCTGCAGGCGGCTGGCAGCGAGGCCCGCCAGGGCCTGCGCATCGCGCGGGTCGCTTTGGACAATGCGCTCGTACACGGCGACCGCCTCGTCGTTGCGGCCGGTGCGGCTCAGGAAGTGCGCATGGGCGGCGGCGACGACGCTGTCGTTTTGATCGAGCTGCAGCGCCTGGCCGCAGGCACGGGCGGCGTCGCGCAGGGCGACCTCTTCGTCGTCCATCCAATGCGCTTCCAGGAGCGTCCGGCAAAGGCCGGCGTGCGCCCTGGCAAAGTTGGGGTCCTGGCGCAAGGCCGCCTCGAAGTGGTTACGGGCGCGGCGCACATTCAGTTCGCTGGACGGCCGGTCGAGCCAATACTCTCCGGCAAGGTAGTCATCCTGGACCGGGGCGAGCGGGTAGTGACCGACGGCACCTTCAGGAACCGGTAATCCCGTCGCCTGCCGGATCGCGAGCGCCGCGCGTGACGCGATATCGCCGTACCGTTCGGCGAGGGTGACCGACGGCAGGCTTTCCGCCCAGACCTGCCGGCGAACGCCGTTCGTGAACAGGAACAGGCGAACGCCGCTGAGCCGGCCGACGGCGACGATCTCGCCGTCGACCGCGGCATCGGTCCTCAGACGTTCCGCGGCCGACACCGGATCCAGCGCCTGTGTCAGCACCGCCGCCGTCGATGTCGACACCTTGAACACGTCGCCGAGCGCCGCGCGCAAGGCATCGGCCAGGATCATGCCGCTGTCGCCGTCGAGCGGGAGGACCGTCAGGGTGCGGGTGCCGAGATCGAGCGCCTGCGGTGCCGCCGCCGTGTGCCGGGATTCGCCGGCCGGTGGCGCCAGGCCCCACCACAACCCGGCAGCAAGCAGCGTGAACAACAGGCCGGCGCCGACCGCCAGTTTGGCACGCCCGGGGCGAGCGGCAGGGGGCGGAGCGCCGGCTGCCCCGGAGCCTTCCCGCGCGTTCTCCTCCGCGGTCATGTACAGGGTGTAGGCCTCGACGCCGAGCGCCCGGGCTACCCGCTCCAGGGTCTGCGGCTCCACCGGCCGCTCGCGGAACACCCGGCTGACCACGTCTTTGGGGGCGGCATCCAGCCCCTCGAGCTCGGCCATGCGGTTGGCCAGTGCGGCCTGCGTGCGCAGTCCCGCTTCGGACAGGGCGTGTGTAAGGCTCGCGCGCGAGGCGCGCACCCCGCGTTTGCGTTGGCCGCGTTGCTCCATGATCACCGGTTCGGTGAGTGCTGTTTTTTGTTCGCGTCGACCACGGTTTATATCACAGCGCATGCGGGAACTCCGCTGCCCTCCGCGATTGGCCTTATCTGCCGTTAAGTGCCCCTAAGTGCCGCTAACGGTCGATGCCGGGCCGCGCCGGTGCGAGTAGCTTTCGTCGGCGCCGACAACAACCACGAGGAGACGAGCGGTGAAGGCAACTACCTTGATTCTGGGGATACTCGGGGGGCTCGTCGCGGGCGCATTGGGGTTTAAATGGCTCGGCGATTTCGGCCAGCTCAACGAGATGCAGCGCGCGATGGGGGGCGAACAGCTGCAGGCAATGGGCACGGCGGGCTTGCTCATGCTCCTGAGCCTCGTCGCGGGAATCGCCGGCGGCATCCTGGGTTTCCGGGGCAAGTTTGCCGCAGGCGGCCTGTTGATGCTCGCGGGCGGCATACTGCCCCTGCTCTTCGCGAAGCAGGCGTTGTTGTTCATGCTGCCGTTGGTGGCGGGCGGGGTAGTGGCGCTGGTCGGGCACTTCAAAGTCGCCAGGCCGGCCGCGGGAGCCGGTTACGGTTGACGCTCCTGGCCCCGCCGGAGCTGGTGCGATGCGCCCGTCGCAGATCCTGGTTGCCATCCTGGCCGGTGCGCTGTTCGTCGGCGCCGGCTGCGGCGGATCGATCTCCGGGACCTACGCGGACGAAGCGGGCATCACGCGCTACGAATTCGCCGCGCACGGCCGCGTGCGCGTCTCCGTCCTGGGGACGACGGTCGCGGCGCAGTACCGGCTGGATGGCGAAAGGGTATTCGTGACGAGTCCGCAGGGCACGGTGGTCTTTACCCGCGACGCGGACCGGCTGTACGGCCCGATGGGGCTGGAGCTGGTGCGACGGGAATGACCCGAACAATTACTTGATTTGCAGATTAGCGAGACAGGGGAATCGAAAAATGGGCGTTACAGCAGTTACCGGAACGGTCAGCAACCTCCGCGAAGCCACGCACACCGAGGGCCGCATCGGCCAGCATGCGGTCGGCGGCACGGTCACCGGCAAGGTCAGTTCCAAGCAGGTCTACAGCTTCCGTGTGGCCAACCGGCCGGTCACCTACGAGTCCAAGGAGATGCTGAGCATCTCGGACGGGGACTGCGTGACCTGTGCCGGGCCGCTGAGCGGCGGCGTCATCAAGGCGATGAAGATCCGCAACGATTCGACGGGCATCCTGTACGGGCACTCGCCCGTCTTCGTGTTGGTCGGGATGCTTGCAGTGCTGTTCGGTTCGCTCATGCTGAGTGCAACCGGGATCGGGGCCATTCTCGGCATACCGATCTTCTGCATGGGCCTGTACGGTTTGTACAAGACCTGGCAGCTGTTCCAGTCCACGAAGGCGGTGCAGACGGTCCCGTTGCAGCATGCCGCGTAAGGGGCACGCCTCGGGCTCGACAATTTTTGGAAGTTGGCTCCCCGGGCCGGACTCGAACCAGCGACCAATTGATTAACAGTCAACCGCTCTACCAACTGAGCTACCGGGGAATTTTTCGGGTTCCGCGAGCGCGGCAGGGGCGGCATTCTGGTCCAGCCCCAACCTCAAGTCAAGGCACAAACCGCCGCCCTCGCGCCTGATTCCATTTTACTTCAAAGCGTTGCCGATGCGTTGGACAGCCTCCCGCAATTCCTCGATCGAGCAGGCGAAGGAGATCCGGACATAGCCCGGCGCCCCGAAGGCGCTGCCCGGCACCATCGCGACGTCCGCCTCCTGGAGGACGTGCGCGACGAGCGCCGAGTCGTCGGCAAGCCCGAGCTTGTCGATCGCGCCGGTCACGCGCGGGAACGCGTAGAACGCGCCGTCGCTTGGGCGGCACTCGAACCCGGGGAGGGCGTTCAGCGCGTCGACGATGTAGTCGTGCCGTGAGCGGTACGCCGCCGTCATCTTCCGGACCTCGGACTGGTCGCCGTCGAGCGCCGCCGCCGCCGCTGCCTGGGAAATGCTGCAGGGATTGGACGTGCTCTGGCTCTGCAGGGTCTTCATGGCCGTGATGACGGCCTTCGGCCCGCCCCCGTAGCCGATGCGCCAGCCCGTCATGGCGTAGGCTTTCGACACGCCGTTGATCGTCACCGTGCGCTCGTACAGGGCCGGGCAGGCCTGCGCGAAGCTGCAGAACGGCTCGTCGCCCCAGTAGATGTGCTCGTAGATGTCGTCCGCCAGGACCAGCACGTTGGGGTGCTCCAGCAGGACCTCGCCCAGGGCGGCCAGCTCCTGCCGCGAGTAGCAGGCGCCGGTGGGATTCGACGGGCTGTTCAGGAACAAAAGGCGCGTGCGTTCGGTGATGGCCGCTGCCAGTTCGGCCGGGGAAATCTTGAACCCGTTGGCGATTCCGGTGTCGATAATGACTGGCTCGGCGTCCGCCAGCCGCACCATGTCCGGATACGAGACCCAGTAGGGCGCGGGGACAATCGCCTCGTCGCCCGGGTTCAGCACGGCGAGGCAGGCGTTGAACAGCGTCTGCTTGGCGCCGTTCGACACGAGTATCTGGTCGAGCTCGTAGCGCAGGGAGTTCTCGCGTTCGAACTTGCGCTGCACGGCGGTTTTGAGCTCGCGCGTGCCGTCGAGCGGCGTGTAGCGAGTCTGGCCTGCCCGTATGGCCTCGATGCCGGCCAGGCGCACGTGTTCGGGCGTCGGGAAATCCGGCTCGCCGGCGCCGAGACTGATGATGTTGCGCCCCTGCGCGCGCAGCTCCGCGGTCAATGCCACGACGGCACTGGTGGGCGAGGGCCGCACCCGGGCCATGCGATCTGAAACTGATAAACTCAAGGACTTGCCTCCGGTAACGGACAGCGAATGGTACGCCAAGCCACACAACTCCCCAAGAAGAGCGACGCCGAGACGAAAAACCGCCTGGCGCTGTCGTCGCGATACAACCCTGCCGGCGACCAGGAGGCGGCGATCGGCGGGCTCGTCGAAGGGCTGCAGGACGGGCTCGCGAAGCAGACGCTGCTCGGCGTTACGGGCTCCGGCAAGACCTTCACGATGGCGAGCGTGATCGAGGCCGTGCAACGCCCCGCCATCGTGCTCGCCCCGAACAAGACGCTCGCCGCGCAGCTTTACGGCGAGTTCCGCGAGTATTTCCCGAAGAACGCCGTCGAGTACTTCGTCTCGTACTACGACTACTACCAGCCCGAGGCGTACGTCCCGAGCTCGGACACCTACATCGAGAAAGACGCCTCGATCAACGAGCACATCGAGCAGATGCGCCTGTCCGCGACCAAGGCACTGATCGAGCGCCACGACGCGGTAATCGTCGCGACCGTGTCCGCCATCTACGGCCTGGGCGACCCGGAAGCCTACTTCAGCATGGTGCTGCACCTGTCGCGCGGCGAGCGCATCGACCAGCGCACGATCCTGCGGCGGCTGGCCGAGATGCAGTACAAGCGCAACCCCATGGAGCTGTCGCAGGGCTTCTACCGCGTGCGCGGTGACGTGATCGACGTGTTCCCGGCGGAGTCCGAGCGCGACGCCGTGCGGATCGAGCTGTTCGACGACGAAATCGAGTCGCTGTCCTATTTCGACCCGCTGACGGGCGAGATCATGCGCCGCGTGCCGCGCCTGACGATCTTCCCGAAAACCCACTACGTGACGCCCCGCGAGCGGCTGCTGGAAGCGGTCGAGCAGATCCGGGTCGAACTCGGCGAGCGACTCGAGCACCTGCGGAAAGCGAACAAGCTGCTGGAAGCCCAGCGCCTCGAGCAGCGCACGCTCTTCGACCTGGAGATGATCCGCGAGCTCGGCTACTGCTCCGGCATCGAGAACTATTCACGCTATCTTTCCGGCCGCCAGCCCGGCGAGCCGCCGCCCTGCCTGCTGGACTACCTGCCCGACGACGCCATCCTGATCGTCGATGAAAGCCACGTGACCGTGCCGCAGATCGGCGGCATGTACCGCGGCGACCGTTCGCGCAAGGAGACGCTGGTGGAGTACGGCTTCCGGCTGCCGTCGGCGCTCGACAACCGGCCGCTGCGCTTCGACGAGTTCGAATCGATGTCGCCGCAGACGATCTACGTGTCCGCGACGCCGGGGCCGTACGAGCAGGAGCACGCGGACAAGGTGGTGGAGCAGGTGGTGCGCCCGACCGGCCTCGTCGACCCGCAAGTGGAAGTCCGGCCGGCCCGCACCCAGGTCGACGACGTCCTCTCGGAGATTCGCGCGCGCGTGGCGGCCGACGAGCGCGTGCTGATCACCACCCTCACGAAACGCATGGCGGAGGACCTCACCGACTACCTGCAGGAGCACGGGGTCAAGGTGCGCTACCTGCATTCCGACATCGGCACGGTCGAGCGCATGGAGATCATCCGCGACCTGCGCCTCGG
>CBFGSB010000140.1:0-7981 GCA_965651325.1 uncultured Chromatiales bacterium
TGGCAATCCACCACGTCGGTACTTCGCTCAGCACGGCCAGCCGCGCACGCATGTCCTCGCCGCGCTTGTGGTCGTGCGTAGCGGTGGCGAGCAGCGAATTCGGATATTGCGCCTGCCGCGCCGCCATCGCCGCGTGAAAATCCGGCGCCGCCAGTGCAAAGCGTTCCGGATCGAAGCCCACGTCGTTGCGCGACAGCAGCCGGCCGTAGCGGTAGAACGCCGTGTCCTCCACCGCCTTGGCGGCGATCGGGGCGGAGAGTTGCTGGAAGCGGCGCACGGCTTCGGCGGCCAGCACCCGGTCGCCCGGCCCATCGCCCGCCAGCCAGCCGAGGACCTGCTCGACGACGCCGCGTTCTCCCGGGGCGGCGAGAAGCGTGGCCCGCTCCCGCGCGATCTCGCGCGTACGCGCATCGCTCTCCGGCGCGCCCGCACCGGTGCCGTAAGTGCGATACACCGGGAAGGCCCACAGCAGCACCGTCAGCGCACGGCGCAGCATGCCCGCGGTCCAGCCGGCCGTGCCGGTGGCGGTCGCGGCAAGGCGCGCGAAGGCGCGCACGCAGGCCGCGAGCTGGCCTTCGAATTCCCACGCCAGCATGTCCTGCCGCGCCAAGCGCTCCTCGGTCGCGAACGCGGCGGGGCGGCCACTGCGAGCCGCCCATTCACGGGTGAGCGCGGCTTCACCGGCCGGCGCGTGCAGCAATGCGCTCACCTGCTCCATGAAGTCGTAACCGCTGGTGCCGTCCACGCCCCAGTCCCGTGGCAGCGCTTCGCCGGCACCGAGAATCTTCTCGACGACGATGTAGGCGCGTCCCGGGCGCAGGCCTTGCAGCCGTGTGCGCAGCTTGCGGCAGTACCCGGCAGGGTCGGTGAGGCCGTCCACGTGGTCGATGCGCAAGCCGTCGACCAGGCCTTCGGCGTACAGCCGGAAGTAGAGCGCGTGCGTGGCTTCGAACACGGTCTCGTCTTCGACCCGCATGCCCGCGAGCTCCGTGATCGTGAAAAAGCGCCGCCAGTTGAGCTCGTCGTTCGCCGTTCGCCACCAGGCGAGCCGGTAATGCTGGCGCTCGAGCAGCTCCGTGAGATCGCTGTCCAATGGGGCCTGCCGATCCTCCGCACGCACGGGATACGATTGCGTACCGTGGGCGCGGACGACCGTTGCTTCGTCCGCGCGCTCCAGGACGATGTCGCCGTTCGCGATCGCCTCGGGCAGCGGTGAGCCGAGAAACGGCAGCAGCAGCTTCTCGCGCCAGTCGATGTCGAAGTAGCGCGCGTATTCGCTGGTCGGTCCGTTCGCCAGCACATCTCGCCACCAGCGATTGCCGTCGCCGGCAACGCACATGTGGTTCGGCACGATGTCGAGGATCACGCCCATGTCGTGCCGGCGCAATGCCGCAACGAGCGAGCGAAACCCGTCCTCGCCGCCCAGCTCCGGGTTCACCCGCGTGGGATCGATGACGTCGTAACCGTGCATCGACCCGGGTTGCGCGGTCGTGATCGGGGAGGCGTAGAGATGGCTGATGCCGAGTTCGGCGAGATACGGCACCTGCGCTTCCGCGTCGGCGAAGGTGAAGCCCTTGTGGAGCTGCATCCGGTAGGTGGCGCGGATCGTCATCGGCGCCGCGCCTCGTTCACTCGTGCGATTCGCGCCGCAACCTCGGGCGCCTCCAGCATGTCCTCGACCGGCGCCGGCAGGCGGCGACGCCAGTTCGGGTGCTCGTCGGTCGTACCCGGCAGGTTCGGTTGCTCGGGGAGTGCCAGCAGGTCCTCCACGGGCAGGATGGCGAGGTCGGATGCGGCGCCGGCGACGTACGCCACGGCGGCGTCCACCGCCGGTCCGGGTTGATCCGGCGCGGGCGCCGAACCCGACGCCGTCCCTGCTTTGCGGCAGGCGCGCCACAGCCTCTCCCGGTCGGCTGCGCGCGCGGTTCGCTCCTCCGCTTCCGACGCGAACGCGCTCGCCCTCCCGATCTTCCGCGCCCAGTCGATATCGCGTCCCCGCCACCAGCCGGCAACGGTCGGGAGGTCGTGCGTCGAGGTCATCGCGGCCGCCCGGCCCGGCCAGCGCGCCGGCGCGATGAAGCCGCCGCTGTTCGTTCGCTCGAACCACAGGACCCGCATCCCGAGCAGGCCGCGTTTCGCCATCCGGCCGCGGAAGCCGGCCGGCACGGTGCCGAGGTCTTCGCCGATGACGATGGCCCGTGCCCGCCAGGATTCGAGCGCGAGCAACCGCACGAGGTCGGTTTCCGGGTAAGCCAGGTAGACGCCGTCGTCGGGGCGCCCGCCGTGCGGAATCACCCACAGCCGCCGCAAGCTCATCGCGTGATCGATGCGGATGCCGCCCGCATGGCGCAGCGCCGCCCGGATCGTCTCGATGAAGCTCGCGAACCCGTCGCGGCGCAGGGCGCGCGGCGAGAACGTGGTGATGCCCCAGTCCTGGCCGTCGGGACCCAGCAGGTCGGGCGGCGCGCCCACGGAGAGGCCGTCGAGCAGGCTGCCGGGCCGGCTCCAGGCCTCGCTGCCGCCGCTGTCGAGGCCGACGGCCAGGTCGGCGACGAGACCGACCGCCATGCCGGCGTCCTTCGCTTCCGCCTGCGCCGCCTGCAGGCTGCGTTCGGCCAGCCACTGCAGGAACGCGTGAAAATCGATCTCCTCGCGATGCGCGCCGATAAACGAGGCGACCGCGGAGCCGGCCGGGTCGTGGTAGGCGGCCGGCCATCCCTGCCACCCGCCCGGTGTGCGTTCGAAGAAGTGCGCGTGCAACGCGTCGAACGCGGCATGCCGGGTGAGTCCCTCGCCGCGTTCACGGGTGAACTCCGCCACCGCGCGTTGCACTTCTTCGCGGCGCGTGTCGAACAGCGCGCGCAGCCGCGCCAGCTTCTCCGGAATGGCGGCGGGCCAGTCGATGAACGCGCCGGGTGTGCCGCCGCGCTCCTGGTCACCGAGCAGCGATGGATCGGCAAGCAGCACGTTGAGAAACAGCCTGCTCGACGGACCGTATGGGCTGTAGCGGGACGCATCGGCGGGGAACAGCGCATGCACCGGGCTCATCGCCACCGCATCGGCGCCTTTGCGTGCCGCGGCGCGCGCGAAGCGGGCGAGCGCGTGGAAGTCGCCGAATGCCTCGCCGCGCGCATCGCGCAATGCGGGAACCTGCACGGCCGATCCCCAGATGCGCCGGCCGGGCGCCGCGTTCGCGACTGTCCACGCGCGCGGCGGCGCGACCGCGACAGTGACAACGCCCGCGTCCGTTTCGATCTCGTGGTAGCCGGGCTCATCGAAGGTAACGGGTGCCGCGAGCCCGCGCAGACGGACCGGCCGGCCGGCATCCGCGGTGGCGAGGTTGTGCGCTGCCTGGTGAGCATCCTCGCGAACGCGTTGCCGGCTTTCCTCGACCTGGTCGTGGGTCGACGCCGGCAGGCCGAGCGCGGCGAGCACCGCGACCAATGATTCGTCGGTCACGCGCTGTTCGCGCCCGCTGGCGTCTTTCCAGTCCACCAGCAGCCCGGCCTCACGCGCCAGCGCGTGCAGCGGACTCAATCGTTCCCGAGCCACGCCGCGAACGCTCCCGGTGCACCACCCTGTTGCAGCGAAAAGACCGGCTCCGCCGCCGGCAGGTCCGGCACGTCGACAGGCGTGGCACCCAGGTTGACGAAGATCGTCAGCACGGTTCCGTCCGCCAGCCGCCAGCGCGCGCGCACGGCGCCATCGCCGAGTGCCTCCGCTCCGATGGCCTGCGCGCCCGCGAGCCGCGGCACGATCTCGCGCGCGCGCAACGCGAGCAGGTTGCGATAGAGCTGCATCCATTCGGCCGCATCCGGTCCGGGCTCGGGACGGGAGCGCTCGAACGTGGCCGGATCGTTCGGGTCCGGAATCTTTGCGCGCGCCTCCGCCTCGGCGAACGCGGGAAAACGTGCGAACTCGGCGCGGCGGCCTTCGCGCACCGCATCCGCCAGGCTGTCGTGGAAATCCGTGAAGAACAGGAACGGCGAGCGCGCGCCGGTCTCGTCGCCCATGAAAATGAGCGGCACCTGCGGGGAGAGCAGCAGGAGGGCGGTTGCGGCCCGCAGTCGCTCCTTGTCCGCCAGCACGGCCAGCCGCTCGCCCAGCGCGCGATTGCCGACCTGGTCGTGGTTCTGCAGGAAGGCCACGAAGCGCACGGGCGGCAAATGGCCGCTCGCCGTGCCGCGCGGCGCGCCCGAGCCCGGCGATTCCTCGCCCTGGTACACGAAGCCTTCGGCCAGGCACCGCGCGAGCTTCGCCGCCGGCCGCTCGGCGAAGTCGCCGTAGTAGCCCGCGGTTTCGCCGGTCAGCAGCACGTGCACGGTGTTGTGGAAATCGTCGTTCCACTGCGCGGCATAGCCCTCCTGCAAAAGGCCCGCATCGTTGCCCTCGTTCTCCAGCACGAGGTGCACGTGACGGCCGCTGCCCACCTGCTCCCGGACGGTTTGCCGCAGCCGATCGAGGAACGCCGGATCCCGGATGGCATGCACCGCGTCGAGGCGCAACCCGTCGAAGCGGTATTCGTTCAGCCACATTAAAGCGTTGTCGAGGAAGAAGCGTTGCACCGGCTCCTCGTCGAAGGCGATTGCCGGGCCCCAGGGCGTCGCGATCTCCGGATGGAAAAATGACGGCGCGTAGCTCGCGAGGTAATTGCCGTCCGGCCCGAAGTGGTTGTACACCACGTCGAGCAGCATCATGAGCCCGAGCTCGTGCGCGCGGTCGACCAGCGCCTTCAGCTCGTCCGGCGTGCCGTACGCGCGTGCCGGTGCGTACGGCAATACGCCGTCGTAACCCCAGTTCCGGGACCCGGCGAAATCCGCGACGGGCATCAGCTCGACTGCCGTAATGCCGAGCCCGGCGAGCCTCGGCAGCTCACGCGCCACGCCGGCGAAACCGCCCAGCAGCCCCGCGTGCACTTCCTGGATGACCGCTTGTTCCCACGGCCGGCCACGCCAGCCGTCGGTGCGCCAGGCGTAGCGGTTCGGCTCGACCAGGACGCTCCAGCCGTGCACGCCGCCGGCTTGCGCGCGCGACGCCGGATCCGGCACGGCGAGCTCCGGCGATACGCGGAAACGATAGCGGTCGCCCGGGCGTGCGTGGGCCTCCGCCGCGAACCAGCCCGTGCCGTCCGCCGCCATCGCGACCGGTGCGCGGCCCGCGAGCTCGAGCGTGAGTTCCGCATGCGCCGGAGCCCACAGGCGGAAGCGCCAACGCCCGTCCCGCATCCGCACCGGCCCCCAGCTCATGCGATCGTCTCCCAGGCGATCAGGGCCGCCGCTCGCGGCAGCAGGTAATAGCTGTTCTTGATGTCGTGCTCCGGCAGGTCGGGATGCGCACTGTCGACGAGCAGGCGGCGCGTGCCGTGCGGCGGCGGCAGGTTGAACACGAGGGCTTCGGGCGAGCTGTTCAGCGCGATGCAGACGATCTCCAGCCGCCCGCCGGCTTTGCGCGCGAGCCGCATGATGAGGGCGCGGCCTTCCGTGTTGTCCCAGTCTTCCTGCGCGAGGCGCATTCCGCGCTCGTCCCACCAGTCGATGTCGGGCAGGCCGGGCACAACCTCCTCGCCGTACAGGTAGCTCGGGCTGCGCAGCAGCGGGTAGCGCTTGCGCAGCGCCACCAGCCGCTCGACGTAACGAATCATCGTCTCGCCGTCGACGGTGCGCGCCTGCTTCCAGTCGAACCAGCTTATCTCGTTGTCCTGGCAGTAGGCGTTGTTGTTGCCGCGCTGCGTGCGCCCGAATTCATCGCCGCCGAGCAGCATCGGCGTGCCGTGGGAGCCGAGCAGCGTGAGCAGCATCGAGCGGCGCACGCGGTCGCGCATCGCGGCGATGTTCGCATCGTCGGTCGGCCCTTCCGCGCCCCAGTTGCGCGAATGATTGTTGAGCGTGCCATCGTTGTTGTCCTCGAGATTCGCCTCGTTGTGTCGTTCCTCGAAACTGACGAGATCCGCGAGGGTGTAGCCGTCGTGGCTGGTGACGAAATTGACGCTCGCCCACGGCCGGCGGGCGCGCCGCTCGAAGATATCGCCGGAGCCCGCGAGGCGCGCGGCGAGTTCGCCGCGCATCGCCGAGTCGCCGCGCCAGTAACGGCGCACCGCATCGCGGTAGCGGTCGTTCCACTCGGCGAAACCCGGCGGGTGGTTACCGAGCTGGTAGCCGCCGGGCCCGACGTCCCAGGGTTCCGAGATCAGCTTCACCCGCTGCAGCACCGGGTCCTGCCGCAGCACGTCGAAGAAGCCGGCAGCGGGATCGAAACCCTGGTCGGTGCGCCCGAGCACCGTGCCGAGATCGAAGCGGAAGCCGTCGACGCCGAAGGACGTCGCCCAGTAGCGCAGCGAGTCCGCCACCATCTGGATCACGCGCGAGTTCGACATGTTGAGCGTGTTGCCGGTGCCGGTGTCGTTCACGCTGTGGCGCCGGTTGTCCGCGACCAGCCGGTAATAGGTTGCATTGTCGAGTCCGCGCCAGCTCAACGTGGGTCCGCGCTCGGAGCCTTCGGCCGTGTGGTTGTAGACGACGTCGAGAATCACCTCGATGCCGGCGGCGTGCAGCCGCCGCACGGCGAGGCGCAGCTCGTCCCGGGCTTCGCCCGCGAGGTAGCGGGGCTCCGGCGCGAAGAACGCGAGCGTGTTGTAACCCCAGTAGTTCGAGAGGCCCTTTTCCTGCAGGAAGCGATCCTGCACGTAGGCGTGGATCGGCAGCAGCTCGACCGCGGTGATGCCGAGACGGCGCAGGTGATCGACGACCGGGCCGCTCGCGAGCGCCGCGAAGGTACCGCGCTCGGCCGGTGCGACCTCCTCGAACAGCTTCGAGAGGCCGCGCACGTGCGCTTCGTAGATGACGGTGTCCGACCACGCTGTCGCCGGCCGGATGTCGTCCGACCAGTCGGTATTGTCGTGCACCACCATGGCTTTGGGCATGGCCGGCGCGCTGTCGCGGCGGTCGAAGCTCAAGTCCGCGCGCGGCGAGCGCACACGGTAGCCGAACAAGGCGTCGGTCCAGCGCAAGCCGCCGACGAGCTGGCGCGCGTAGGGGTCGAGCAGCAGCTTGTTCGGGTTGAAGCGGTGGCCCTGTTCCGGCTGGTACGGCCCGTAGGCGCGGTAGCCGTACACGAGGCCCGGCAGCGCGTCCGGCAGGTAGCCGTGCCACACCTCATCGGTCCACTCGGGCAGCTCGTGGCGCGCGATCTCGCGGCGGCCGCGCTTGTCGAAGACGCAGAGCTCGATGCGCTCGGCGTGGGCCGAGAACACCGCGAAATTGATACCGAGTCCGTCGAAGGTAGCGCCTAGCGGGTTGGGGCGGCCGGGCTGCATGTCAGGGCCTCCGGGCGGTCATGGCGCCGTGCCTTCGAAGCGCAGCAGCACGGCCGCGAGCGGCGGCAGGACGAGAGCGGCCGACGCCGGCCGGCCGTGCAGGGGCATGGAGGCTGCTTCTACCGCGCCTTGATTGCCGCGGTTGCTGCCGCCGTAGATCGCGGCATCGGTGTTCAGGATCTCGCGCCAGCGGCCGGCGCGCGGCAGCCCGATGCGATACCCGAGATGCGGCTGTGGCGTGAGGTTCAGGGCCACCGCGATGGGCGGGTCGGCAGCGAAGCCTTCGCGCAGGTAGACGAAGACGCTGTTCGCCGCGTCGTCGCCCACGATCCACGAGAAACCTTGCGGCTCCGCGTCGCGGCGGTGCAGGGCGGGCTCGTCGCGGTACAAATGGTTGAGGTCGCCAACCAGCCGCTGGATCGCCGCATGCTCCGGCCGCTCGAGGAGCTGCCACGGCAGCTCCTCGTCGTGGTTCCACTCCTGCTCCTGCGCGAGCTCGCCGCCCATGAACAAGAGCTTCTTGCCCGGATGCGTCCACATGAATGCGAACAGGGCGCGCAGGTTCGCGAGCTGGCGCCAGCGGTCGCCCGGCATCTTGCCGAGCAGAGATCGCTTGCCGTGCACGACCTCGTCGTGGCTGAGCGGCAGCACGAAGCGCTCGGAGAACGC
>CBFGSB010000141.1:0-7773 GCA_965651325.1 uncultured Chromatiales bacterium
GGGGAATGGCTCCCTGCGGTCCGCTTTTTTTCCCCCAAGGGTGTCCCCGCCGGCCTCCCACGCTCGAAATCGTGCAGGCGTTGGAAAAGGCGCGGCTACGGGATTGCGTAGCCTTGTAGTTTTTCCCAGTGGGGCTTGAAGGCTTCGACCTTTATTTTGGCGGTGGCCTTGTCGGGCTCGCGGTATTCGGCGAGGAGCTCGTCGACGGTGCAGACCAGCGACGGCACGCCCTTGGTGAACTTCGCACCGTCCAGGAACAGGATGCGGCCGGCGACCGGGACCTGGCGCACGATCTCGCGCACCGCCGCAATGCGGTCGAACAGGGCCGGCTGCGGGTTGGCGAACGTAAACCGGCGCTCGCTGTTGATGACCGTCCAGTCCTGCATTTTGTCGCTGCCGAAAACGTTGCCGGTCACGCTCTTCACGTCGACGATCAGCAAACCGTTCGCCGTCAGCAGCAGATGGTCGATCTGGATCTCTCCTTCGTCGACGTTCGGCAGCACCAGGCCGTCCAGTCGATCGAAAGCAATGGTCGAGAAGACCTTGGACGGTGAGCGCGGCCCGCCCCGCCGCCGCCAGGCGAGGAACAGCAGCCAGGCCAGGAGCAGGACGACGACTATCACGGGCAGCAGGTAACCGGCGGGCAGGCCGGCTGGCAGGTAATCGCTCATTGTGGGTTCATTGGCCGCGCCAGACTCATTTATCGCCGCTGCTCGCTGCCCGAGTCAAGGAACCACGCGGCATCGAGCGCGGCCGCCAGCGCTTCGAGGCCTGCCTCGATCGGCTGCACCTGCTCCGGCCGCGACAGGATCGCTTCCAACGACTCCGGCAGCGGCAGCGTTTGCCCGATCAGCGGCTCCACGATGCGCTCGAACTTCGCGGGATGCGCGGTCGCGACGATGATCCAGTCCTGGGCGATGCGTTCCTCCTCGTCCAGCTCACGATACGTATGCGTCGCCGTCGCCGTGTGCGGGCAGGTCGCGATACCGAGCTCACGGAAATCGCGCGTGATCTGCCGCTCGATTTCCGCATCGCTTACCGGTTTTGCCCGGATCTCGGCTCGCACAGCCTCCCGCTCGCCCGCCAGGGCAACGAGACGCTCCATGTTGCTCGGGCTGCCCACGTCCATGGCGGATGCCAGCGTCTGCAGGCTCGCGCGAGGTTCCCACTCGGCGCCGTCGAGCCAGTCCGGGACGAGGCGGTTGGCATTGGTCGCAAGCACGATGTCGCCGATCGGCAGCCCCATGCGGCGGGCCAGGATGCAGGCAAGACCGTTGCCGAGGTTGCCCGTCGGAACGACAAAGGCCGGCTTGCGCCCTGTGAGGCGATACTGCCCGAGCGCGGCGTACGCGTAGTACGTGCATTGCGGCAGCAGCCGGCCGATGTTGATGCTGTTCGCGGAACTGAAACGGAAACGGCGCTGCAGCGCCGCATCGCCCATCGCCTGCTTCACCATTGCCTGGCAATCGTCGAAGGAGCCCCTGACCGCGAGCGACAGCACGTTGCCTCCCCAGCCGGTGAGCTGGCGCCGCTGGCGCTCGGACACCCGGCCCTCGGGGAACAGCACGGCCACGCGCAGGCCCTCCCGCCCGGCGAAGGCCGCGGCCACGGCCCCGCCGGTATCGCCCGAGGTGGCAACCAGGATGGTGAGGGGTGTCGCGGCACCCCGCTCGAGTCGCGCAAGGCACGCCGCGAGGAAGCCCGCGCCCACGTCCTTGAACGCGGCGGTCGGGCCGTGGAAAAGCTCGAGCAGCCAGGCCCGGCCCTGCGCCACCGGCAGCTCACGCAGCGGCACCGGGAAGGCGAAGGTCTCCGCGACCACGTCGTCGAGCGCGCCTTCAAGCCTGGAGCCCACGAAGAACGGCCGCAGCAAGATGGCCGCCGTCTGCGCGAGCGTCTCCGCGCCGTCGAAGTCCCCGGGGCCGAACCGCGGCAGCCGCTCCGGGAGGTACAGGCCGCCGTCGGAGGCCAATCCCCGGACGAGCGCTTCGTCCAGCGAGGCCGTCTCGCCCCCGCGAGTGCTGGCGAGCTTCACGACGGCTCCACCAGCCGCGCGCCGGGCGCGTCCATCGGGCTGATCCAGGATTCGCAGCCGATGTCGGCATCGCGGCAGGCCGTTGCCATCGCGCTTGCGACGTCCGGCGCGTCGGAATCCGCCGCGAGCGCGAACACGCTGGGCCCGCTGCCGGAAAGCGAGCACCCGAGGGCGCCCGCGCGCAAAGCGGCCGACTTGATCGCTTCGAACGGCGGCACCTGGTTGGCGCGCTGCGGCTCGATGACGACGTCGTGCAGCGATGCGCGGATCAGCCCGGGATCGCCGCGTTCGCAGGCCAGGACGAAGGTTGCAAGATACCCCTGTTGCGCCAGCCATTGCTCCGTCGTGCAAGTCCGGGACAGGCCGCGACGCGAGGCGGCCGTCCCGACCTTCAGGTCCGGGTGCAGGAGCACGCTGCTGATGCCGGCCGGTGGCGCGATCGCGATCGTCCGTGGCAACAGCAGTTCCGGACACAGCACGAGACCGCCATACAGGCTCGGGGCTACGTTGTCGGCGTGCACTGCACCACTCGCATAGCGCTCGCCCTCGAGCGCGAACGGCAGCAGCTCCTGCAAACCGAGCGGAGCCTCCAGCAGCGCATTGGCGGCGACTACCGCCGCCACGGCGGATGCCGCCGAGCTACCCATCCCCGATTCGAGGGGAATGCCTTTTGCGAGCGCCAACTCGATGCCGCCGTCGCCGTGCGCCTTCCAAAGCGCAGCGGCCGCTATCGAGGCCGTATTGCGTACCGGATCGACCGGCAGGTCACGATGCACTTTGCCCTGGGGATCCTGCACCTGGACCAGCCTGACACCGGACGTGCCGGCGCGCCGGGCCGTCACGCGATCGCCCACGCCGGCAATCGCGAGCCCCAGCATGTCGAACCCCACGGCAACGTTGCCGATCGACGCAGGCGCGAATGCCGTCACAGCGTCGCCGCCGCTCATATAGGAACGCCCTCGCCAAGGAAGGTCGCCAGGCGCAGCACGTCCGCGAACACGCCGGCCGCGGTTACCTCGGGACCGGCGCCGGGGCCTTGCACCACAAGCGGATTCGCGCAGTAGCGCTCCGTGTCGAACTGCACGACGTTGTCCGTGAGGTTGATCCTGCCGAAGGCACTGGACGGATCGGCTTCTTCCAGGCCGACCGACGCGCGGCCGCCGACGTCGAGGCGAGCGATGTAACGCAGCACCGTGCCCCGCCCTTTCGCGGCACGGAAACGCGCCTCCATTGCCTCGTCGTGTTCCGGCAGCCGCCGCAGGAATTCTTCGAGATCCACTTCCCGCAGCGATTCCGGTACCAGGTTCTCGACCGGGAACTCGCCCAGGCTGAGATCCTGTCCGATCTCACGCGCGAGTATGGTCAGCTTGCGTGCCACGTCCATGCCCGACAGGTCGTCGCGCGGATCGGGCTCGGTGAAGCCACTCTCCCGCGCGGTCATGACGATGCGTGAGAACGGCACGCTGCCGTCGAAAATATTGAAGAGGTACGCAAGCGTTCCGGAGAGGATGCCCTGCACGGAATGAATCCGGTCGCCCGTGTCGACCAGGTCCCGTATCGTGCGGATAACCGGCAGTGCGGCGCCAACCGTTGCCTCGTAAAAATAGTGAGTGCCGCCGTCGATCGAGCCGCGCTTCAGCTCCGCATAGTCGTCGGCATCCCCGCTGAACGCCTTCTTGTTCGGCGTAACGACATGAATCCCGCGCCGCAGCCAACCGGCGTAGCGGTGCGCGATCTCCTGGCTTGCCGTGCAGTCGATTATGGCGGCGTGCGGCAGGTGGTCCGCATGCACGTGCTGCTCGAAACGTTCCAGGTCGGCAGCCGTCTCCGACGCCGCGAGCTCGTCGCGCCAGTTTTCGAGATCAATGCGGCGCGCCCCGAGCAACATTGAGCTGGAGCGTGCAATCGCGCGGATGCGGAGATCGAGATTGAATTGCTCACGCAGGCGGCCGTTTTGGGCGTGGAGCTGGTCGAGCAGCGTGGCACCAACCGTGCCGGGACCTATGAGGCCGATCGAAATCGTCTTCGACGACAGGTAGAAACCGGAGTGCACGGCACGCAGCGCGCGCGTCGCGTCTCCTGTATTGACCACCGCGGAGATATTCCGCTCGGAAGAGCCCTGCGCGATCGCGCGGACGTTGATACCCGCACGCCCGAGCGTGCCGAAAAACTTGCCTGCGATGCCGGGCGACCCCGCCATGCCGTCGCCAACGACCGCGAGGATGCTCTGCGCCATGGTCGTGCTGACGCTCTGGATCTGCCCGCTCGCGAGCTCGACCGCGAAAGCATCCGCAATCACCTGGCGCGCCTGCTCCGCCAGTGCCTCCGGCACCGCGATGCAGATCGACTGCTCGGAGCTCGCCTGCGAGATCAGCGTGACGGAAACGCCCGCGGATTTGAGCGCCCCGAACAGCCGGTCGGCGGTACCGGGAACGCCGATCATGCCGGAGCCTTCCAGGTTGACCAGCGCCATGCCGGCGATCGCCGTAATGCCCTTGATCTGTTCTCCCGCGACGACGTCGCCGCGCACGCGGCTGCCTGGACGCTCGGGCGCGAAGGTGTTGCGGATCACCACCGGAATGTCGTTTTCCACGGCGGGACCGAGCGTCTGCGGATGAAGCACGCGTGCCCCGAAATACGCGAGCTCCATGGCTTCGGTATACGACAACTCGGCAATCACCTTCGCTTCCGGAACACGGCCGGGATCGGCGCTCATAACGCCGTCGACGTCGGTCCAGATGACGAGCTCGTCGGCGCCCGTCAGGGCGGCGAAAATCGATGCGGAGAAATCGCTGCCGTTCCGCCCGAGCGTGGTCGGGCGTCCCTGCTCGTCCGAGGCGATGAAACCGGTAAAGACCGTGACGGCGCCCGGCGGGCAGGCCGGCTGTGCGCTCCAGTTGCGACGCGCTGCTTTCCACATCACCGTCGGCCCGAGCCCGCTTTGCCGCACGGTGATCACCTGGCGCGCGTCGATCCAGCGCCCGCCGCGTTCCGGCCCGAGTTGGCGCTCGAGGCAGGCTGCCAGCAGGCGCGCGGACCAGGTCTCGCCGAAGCCCGCGACCACGTCCCGGTCCTCCGCCGTCGCGGCGCGGGCCAGGGCGACGGAGCGCAGCCGGTCCTCGATGGTGCCGGCGTCCGTGCGCCATGCCTCGAGCACCGTATCCAGGGAACCATCGGCCAGCAGTTCCTCGGCCGCAGCGGAGTAACGACCGCCGAGATCCCGCAGCCCCGAGACGAAGCCCTCGTCGCCGCGCTCGGCCAGCGCTACCAGGTTCAGGAGTTTGTCGGTCGTACCGCGCATCGCCGAGACGACAATCCCGACGCGGCTGCCCGGAGACTTCGTGCCGATTCCCGCGACGATATCGACAACGCGGCGGAAGCACGAAGCGTCCGCCAGGCTGCTGCCCCCGAATTTATGGATGGTCCAATGGCTTGCCGACACGTTCCCCAGCCCCTCCCACGCAAAGCTGCTAATGATAGCGGAGCCTCGCGGAAGCCGCCTCTTTTATCAGCAACATCCGTGGTCGGCCGGGACCTCGGGGCGGCACGCATACCGTTTTTGACGTTCTTGTCGTGGTTCTGCGACGTGTTGCAGTGCGTTGCCGCAACGCGTAGGTTCCGACTGTCGGTACGACTGTCGCGCTTGGGCAAACTGCACGACTGTGCGAATACGGCGGATACGCTTCGGCGTGCCAGATGCATGGCACGACGCCTGTCGCGTATTTCCTCCCGGAACTTCGTCTTTGTCGGACCGACCCTTAGACGCATGTTTCGAAAAGGAGATACGCATGAAGAAGCTAACCGCGGTTGCGGGCACGCTGGTGCTCGCATCGGGCATGGCCATGGCCGGTGACGGGCCGGAGCGGGATTTCACGGATGTCGACAAGAACCAGGATGGCGTGATTACCCAGGCGGAAGCAGCGGCCGACCAGGACCTGCTGGCCACCTTCATCGATGCCGACCTGAATGCGGACGGCTACCTGACACCCTCGGAGTTCGACGCCGTCGGCGACCGGACGGAAGAAGCGGAGTAGCTGACTTCTGCTCGACGTAGGGAGCCTCTCAACGAGGCTTTTCGTGTTTTGGCCGGGTGTCCGGACCTGGATTCCCGGCAACCCCCGCGAACAGCGGCTCATGGGCAGGCGTGCCTGCTCTTGACGCTCGTCCGCGACCGCCGGTCCTGTCGAGCCGCCGTTCGTCAATTGAAATCCACAGGAGAGTGAATTGAAAAGGCTATGCTTTGTATTAGGTTTGTTGGTCGCAGGTGCTTCCGCAAATGCGGCTATCCTGGAGTTCAAGGCGACTCCACGCCAGATTGAATCCGGCGAAACGGTAACGATCTCCTGGCGTGCGACACAAGCGTCGCGCTGCAAGGTGTCTGCCCAGGGCCAATCGCGCTGGATGCCGTCGTCGTACAGTGTCAGCACGCCAATCGAGGAGACGACCACGGTGACCTTGCGCTGCGGGTCGAGCCAAAAGCGGCTAACCGTGAACGTTGTCGATGACTCACCGGGACCTGGGCCCGGGCCGGGGCCCGAACCGGAGCCGGAGGAGCGAGAGCTGAACTTCTCCGTGGACCCCGAAATCGTCGAGGCAGGCGGCACCACCACCGTTTCGTGGAATGCCGGCTGGGCCGACACTTGCCGCGGCGCCGGGATGGGCCAGGAGCAGCGGGTGCCGACGGTTTACAGCGCGGCCGTTACCGTCAATGAGACGAGCACGTTTACCCTGACCTGCGACGGAGTGACCGAGCGCGTGACCGCGCGCGTCGAAGCGCCGTCCGACCCCGATCCGGGTCCGGGACCGAACCCGAACCCCGATCCGGGATCCTGTGGCGACCTCGGGCGCGGTATTGCCGATCCGTGCGCTGCTTTCGGCTTTGACGTGTTCGGCGACTACGACATCGACCGTGTGGTTTCCGGCAACCAGGGCGAGGTGGAACTCAGCGGCCAGGGCACGGCCTCCGATCCGTACGTGATCGATGCGCGCCGCGCCACGTTCAGCCAGGTCAACGTCACGGGCCGGTACGTCATTCTCCTCGGCGGGAAGGTAAACGCACCGTCCAGGAGAGGGGCGTTCCTGCGTACGCGGAATTGTCACAATTGCGTCGTGCGGGACGTCGAGGTGTCCGGGCCCGGAACCGACGAGTCTCACTCATCGGCGGTCACGCTGTCGGACAACAGCGTGTGGATAGGCGGTTCGATCCATGGTTTCGGCGATAACCGGACCAACGCCCGGGAGCAGGACTTTCACGGCATGAAATTGCTCTCCAGCAACGTCTGGGTCATCGACGCGGAGATTTATGACGTGTCGGGCGATTCCATTCAATGTGGCGATGCCAGCCGGGGAAGCTGCAGCAACGTTTACATCAGCGGCGGCTACATGCACGACAACCGCGAGAATGCCATCGACATCAAGAACTCCAGCAATGTCGTGGTTTCCGGCGTCAGGATGGCGGGCTTCCGGCCGACCGCCTCGAGCTCGGGCAATGCCCTCATCCTGCACGATGATGCAAACAACGCGAAAATCTTCGATAACATGATTTCGGATGCACCGATGGGAATCGTGTCGTCCGGGCGACGCGGCCATACGATCGAAGGCAACACCATCACGACCTCGCGTGTCGGCATCCAGCTCCGGAATACCTCCAATCTCACCGTGAGGAACAACGATATCTCAGCGCCGAGATGCGTCGAGGTCCAGGGTGGCACCAGCGGGTCCATCCAAAGCGGCTGCAA
>CBFGSB010000142.1:0-7761 GCA_965651325.1 uncultured Chromatiales bacterium
ACCTGCCTGGCTCAGACCCAGGCGTTTCCCGGTTCGAATCCGGGGGCGGCTACCACTTCATTGATCGCTGGGCGAGAGACCTGGATTTCATTTCCCTCAATTCCGAGCCAGAAGAGCCTGGAGCATCCGCTTCAACCAGCCGTAACCGATCCGCTCCTGCTCGAGACGTACTCGCTCCCCAATCCGGTCCGACAACAGATCCTCGTACAGTGCCGTTTCTGCTTCTGCCAGGCGCGAGGTATCGCCTTGGTATCGTCCGCCGGCAGGCTCGCGCCCCCAAAGTCGGGTGTGGGCTTCGAGCGTCTCACGATCCATCAGGAACGACTGCGCATGCGGCACGGAGGCCCGCACCCGGTTCAGCATGCCGAACCCGTGGGTGTCTATGTCGCCCCAGTAGTGCACGTCGACCTCGCGTAGCCACGGAATCTCCGACAGCCGTTCCAGGCCATAGCCGAGGCCGAATACGACCATGGCGCCCGGAAAGGCTGGAAACGCCAGGCCGTTCACGCGATTCTCGGTTATGAACACATGCTCCACGGGAGATCTCAGCTCGGCAAACTCTTCGGGCGGCAACGAGACATCTGAAAAGGAACCCTGCAGGTAGAGCGCCGGATCGAGGAATCGAAAGCGCACGAGCGGAGGTTCTGTTCGCAGGCCGTATCGCCGGCTGAATGCTTTCACGCCCGTCACCGAACGGTCCACGGCGCTCTCGGGCAGTACGACGTCGAGCAGATCGCCGAGCAGCTTTCGGTGCGATTCGATGAATTTCGTATCAACCGAGGGAATGTCGAGCTGGCGCAGGTACAGCGCCGGCCGAGGGTGCGCTACGAAGCAGTCCAGCACGGCCAGCACCTGGCCCCACTCCGCCGCGTGCTGCAACGCCCGGTGCGGATGGCGCGCGAGCCAATCCCGGAGAGCGGGATAACGGACCAGCGTCTCGTCGGCCAATGCCTGGAACTGCGCCGCGGCCCGACGCTTGCCGATCAGCTCCAACGCGTCGCTTTCGCTCGGGATGACGGCACTGACCGGCAGGGCGTTCACACCCTGCACTCGATTGTTCAGGGTCTCTCGGCGAAGCTCGAAGCCGCTGCTCCGCCCCTCGCGACTCGCGGCCGCCAGCTCCCGCGCCCAGTCGCTGACGTCGCCGAACTGCTCGGCCACCTCGCGGGGGCTCGGGCGGCGGAGCCTGATTTCCATCGGGAAGAGCGCCTCACCGTTCAGGCGCGCCGCGAGAATCTCACCGCTTTGCCAGCGCCTTTCCAGGCGTTCGACGATCGTGCGTGCCGTCGTCCAGCGACTCATAGTACATTGATCACGAGACGTTGATCATCCGCCGCGCCGCCCGTTCGGCTCGATACTCCTCGATCGTCAGGTTGCGCAGCAGCGAGTGCTGTCCGTCCTCGTTGTGCACGAAGCCGACGTTCGCGACATAGGGCTCGATCACGTGGATCTTCTGCAACGGCGTGACGATCAGGAGCTGCAGGTTGAGCTTGCGAAAGAGCTCAAGGCCATAGCGGGTGGATTCGTCCGATCCGCGCCCGAAAGCTTCATCGATGACCACGAAACGGAACGACCGGGACCGCTGCTCGCCCCACTCCAGCCCGAACTGATAGGCGAGGCTCGCGGCCAGCACCGTGTACGCGAGCTTCTCCTTCTGCCCGCCGGACTTGCCGCCGGAGTCCGTGTAGTGCTCGTGCTCGGCGTCGTCCTCCCGCCAGCGTTCCGACGCCGAGAACAGGAACCAGTTGCGCACGTCCGTCACTTTCCGCGTCCAGCGAAGATCGGCATCGCTCTGGCCCTCGCGCCCGCGGAAACGCTCGATGATCGCCTGGACCTGCAGGAACTTCGCTTCCGAGTACTGCTCGTCATCGGAGCCTGTTAACGCGCCCTCCGTGCAGGCGCGCAGGCTGTCGCGCAGCGCGCGAATGTCCTGGTCCTGGGCCTGCTCGGCCAGCAGGCAGATATAACGGTTCGTGTTGTAGTCGATCTCGTGGAGCGAGCGGTTGATCGTTTCGATGCGCTCGCGGATCTCCTCGCGTTCCCGGTTCAACTGTGCCTGGAAGTTCGCCACCTCGCGAATGGTGTTCTCGTTCAGAAGCTCCTTGAAGCGTGACTCGAACCGCGGCAGGTCGTCCGCGCGCAACTGCTCCAGCATACCGCGATACTCGTCGGCCGCATCGACGCTGACGTCCACCTCGGTCGTCTCGACCGGCCAGGCATTCTTGTAGCATCGCATCGCATCGATGATCCCCGCTCCCAGGCGCTCGCGGCGCTTCTCCTCGGCGTCGATCTTCGCCTGCAACCAGACGCGCATGTCCGTCTGGCGGTTGTCACAGGACTCGACCGTCAGCCGGTGCTCCCCGAGCGCCTCGGGGCGCAGTTCCTCGAGCACCGGGAACCAGCGCGCTTTTCCGTCCTCGGGTGTCGCATCCAGCAGGATCTGCGCGTCGGACAGGGACTGCCGCGCGGCATCGCGTCTCTCGCCGGCGACGGCGTGCTGGTTGCTCGTCTTCTGCAGTGCTTCGTCGAAGGCGGCCAGCCGCTTGTGGACGTCGTCGAGCTGCACTTGCAACGTCCTCAGGACGTC
The DNA here is from genome assembly GCA_965651325.1 of uncultured Chromatiales bacterium. Lineage (GTDB taxonomy): Bacteria > Pseudomonadota > Gammaproteobacteria > Steroidobacterales > Woeseiaceae > IDS-8. The sequence goes on from CBFGSB010000142.1 coordinate 2,588, forward strand.
CGATGCGGCTTCCAGCGCTTTGCGCTCTTCTTCCAGCCGTTCGACGTCGCGTACGGGAGCACGCCAGTCCAGCTCGCGAAAGCTCTGGAATACCGCAAGCTTGCTGCATGCGACCTCGCGCTCGCGCAGCGCGCGGTGCTCCTCCTGGATCGCGGCGTAGTGCGCGGCAGCCGTCTCGACCTGCCGGCCCAGGTCGCTGACGAGCTTATTCAGCGCGGCAACTTTCGCCGCGTTGTCCCAGCCGAGGACGTAGCGCGAAGCATCGTCGATCGCGTGCCTGTCGTCTTTCTCGTGGCGCTGGCCGCCGGACTTCACCTGCCCGGCGCGGGTCACGGCCCGGCGCTCTCGCCGGAACTGTTCCAGGTCCGGGCAGCAGGCGTAGTCGAAGCGCCGCGCGAGCTCGGATTCCAGCCAGCCGTAGAACCCGGAATCGGGGCGGATTGAGAGCTTGCGTACCAGCGATTCGGGATGCAGGTCCGGCAGGCCCTGGTCGGCGCCCTCCGTCACACGAAAATAGACGAGTCGGCCGCGCAGGTGCGTGCGGTCGACCCATTCGGCCACCGTCCGGTAGTGCGCGTCCGGCACCAGCAGTGAGAGACCGAAACTGTGCAGGAGCCGCTCGATCGCGCCCTCCCAGTCGCGCTCCCCGTCGCGCACCTGCAGAAGCTCGCCGGCAAACGGCAGCTCTTCCGGATCGAGCTCGAGGTCCGCGCAGAGCTGCTCGCGCAGCGCCAGCATCGCCGCGGGAACGTTGGAGCGCCGCTTGCGCAGGGAAGCGATCTCGGCCTCGTGCACTTTCCGGCGATCCTCGAGCCCGCGCAGGTTCACGTGCGCTTCGGTCATGCGGTTCTGGATCTCCGCCTCGACGGACCCGAGCTCCGTGAGCAGCCGCTCGATCTCGCGCTTGTTGGCCGTGAACTGCGCCTCGCCGGCGGCGGCTGAAAGACCTGTTCGTTGCGCAAGATCGTTGTAGGTGTCGGCGCGCACTCGCCGCTCGGCCTGCACCTGTGCCAGCCGCTCGATGTCGATCTTCAGGCGCTCAAGGCGGTCGCCGCCGTTGTCCCTGATCGCCTGGCGTACCTCGTCCCGCTCGGCTTCCAGGGCCCGGCGTTTCGCCCTTCCGTTCGCGAGCTGCGCGGCCAGGCGCTCGATATCGGCATCCAGGCGCTCGATACGTTCGATGAGGAGCTCGCTTTTCAGTTGCGCGAACCAGGGCCGCAGCGCGTCGCGGCTGCTGCGCAGCTCATTGACCCTGTCGGTCAATTCCGCGTGGCGTGTCGCGTCCGCGACCAGCGGCTCGAGCGCCTCGATCTGCGCCCTGGCTTTCTGCACGGCGCGGTGGGCCCGGTCCAGGTCGTCGAAATGCGCGATGAGCTGCCGGATGCGGTCCTCGACCGGGAACGGCTCCAGCATATGCCCGCGCACGAACTCGGTCAGGTTGCCGACCGACTTCAACGACACCGTCTGGTTGAAGAGCTCGAGCGCCTGCTCGTTGCCGATGCCGAAGCGTCGCCGCAACGCGGCACCGTACGGGGGAAAGGAATCGAAGATCTCGATCTCCCGGGCAGCGCGCAACTGCTTGCGCAGATCCTTGATCTCCTTTCCGAAACCGGAGAAATTGCCGGCGATCGAAAGGGCCCGGTCGGCGACGATATAGAAGCGGGCCGGCTGTCCCTGGACATCGCGGAACCAGAATACCTGCGCGAGCGTCACGTGGCGGTCGTAGCCTTCGTTGTAGAAGTGGCCGAGGATGACCGAATAGCTGTTGTGATCGCGCAGCGGTACCGCCTTCGCGGCAAAGCCGGCGTCGGCGCGTTCCGATTTGTAGTGACCGAGGACGTAGGAGCGCAGCGTACGCTCTTTCGAATCGGCTCCGGCGGCTTTGTTGTAGGTGATCCGGTTCGCGGGCACGAGCAGCGTCGTCAGGGCATCGACCAGCGTCGACTTGCCCGAGCCGATGTCGCCCGTTACGAGGCTGTTCTCGCCGTGCGGCTCCAGCACCCAGACGCGCTTGTCGAAGGTGCCCCAGTTATAGACCTCGAAGCGCTGCAGCCTGAAGCCGGCACGGGCATCGCTCGCGGCGAAATCGAGTTGCCCTTCAGCGGAAACGTCGGTCATGTCATTTGCACTGCGTCGGTCATGTTCATTGCACCTGCAGGAGCGCGGAGCGCCAACGATGGCGCGAATGCAGATTGTGCAGGAGCAATCATCTGCCATCGCGCGCGATGCTACGTTGCGTCGGGTGGCATCTGGCGCGATGCGCGCTCCTACCGGATCAATCCTCCCCGCCGCCATCGTCGAGTTGCGCCTGGTACTCTGCCAGCCGCTGGTCGAAATCCGAAAGCCATTGTGCATCCACGAACGCTTTCAGGATCCGCCGCACTTCGAACTGGTCCTGCTGGCCTCGCAGCCGCCGCAGGAAGCCCAGCTCGATGACCTTGTTGACGTCGGCGTCTATCCTGTCGACCAGCTTTGCTTCGTTCGTGCCGGCCGGCATGAACACCTGCACGAGGTCGACAATCTGCTCACGCGAGAGTATCAGCCGCGCGTCGCCACCACCGGCATCGTGCTCGGCGAGCTTCTTGCGCAGCAGTGCGAGCAGCAGGCTGACGGCATAGCCGAGCTGGCGGCGCTGCACGAGCTTCGGCAACTCCGTCTCGTCGTCGGCCGATCGCTGGCGCAGGTACGCGAAGCCTTCGGCTTCATCGAGCATCAATTCCAGCCCGAAGACGCCGGCATGATCCCGGACGCGCCCCTGCAGCTCGAGCAGCGAGCGCCACAGGTCCGGCGACTGGTCCTGGTACAGCACGCCTTTGAATAGCGTAATCAGCACCGGCGACAGCGCCGGCAGGCCCGTATGCTCGCCGGTATTTTGCTGCACGTCAGGCATGGGCGGGGCCTGCACTTTCCGCAACGAAGATAACGGTCGGCAGGGTGGCCTGCCGCGTGCGCCCATTCGCTTCCCGCCAGGTGACGTTCTGCAGCCGCTCCTCGTCGACGACGCCCGATTCTTCGCCGGTCGCCAGGCTGAGCCACGCCACCAGCTCGGCCAGTCCCTGCTCGAGCGGGTGGGCCTCCAGGAGCTCGGCGAGGCTGATCTGCCGGCGTGTCTGCAGGGCCTTGCGCAAGCGAGCGCGCAGCCGCTCCTTGTCGACGTAGAACTGCTCGAACAGCGCGGCAGTATCGACGTCCGCCTCACCCTCGACGAGGGCCTGTTCCTCGATCACCGGCTTCACCGCCGGGTTGAAGAGCGGCCGCTCCATCGGGAGCGTCACGGTGGGCGAGGCTGCAGCCAGCGACATCACGTGGCCGGCGGGCGGCTCGTCGCGCACGGCGAGGGCGCGCTGTTCCAGGACGCGGAGGACCTCCATGATGCGGCGGTTCTCGAACCACGCCTGGTCGTCGAGGTAACGCCGGAGCTGTTCCGACAGGCGGGCGACAGTCCTCTGGGTGACTTCCCCGGCGCTCAGCCAGTCGTAGTGCACGCGCCTGAGACGCGGGTCGGGCGACAGCTCGGCAACGTCTTCGAGGGTGAGCACCTGCTCGAGGAGCTCCGTCAGCTCCTCCTGGCGCGCCGGCGACATCAGGAAATCCCAGAAGGCGCGGAAGCTCCTGCCCTGGTCGGAGTCAACGATGGCGTCGCGCTCCCCGAAGATCTCTTCGAGCAGCTCTCCTTTATTGCCTTCGGCGATCGTGATGCGCTCGCGCACCTGGCGATCGAGATCGCGGAAATTCTGCTCCACCTGGCGGAAGTCGGCGAGCAGCGCCCGGGCGGTATCGGTGGCCTGCACGAAGCGTTCGCGGAGTTGCGTCGAGTCCAGCAGCGGCAGCGCTCCGCCGCGGATGCGCTCGATCTCGGCATCGATGTCGGCGCGGCGCCGCCGGAGCTCGGCAATGCGGACATCGGGGTCCGTTTCGCTGCCGATCGCAATCTGGCGCAGCAGGTCGAATACGAGCTTGAGACGAGACTCGGCGCCGACGAAGCGACGCTGCTCGAGGCCGGCGAGCCACTGTATCGCCCGCTCGGCGGCCGGCGTCAGGTCGAAATGCGACTCGTCCGACCCGGGCGGATAGTAGCGGCGCAGCCAGCCGCGGGCATCATCGGCCCAGTCGCGCAGGTAATCGCGCGCGGGCCTGGGGAAAGCCTCCTCACCGGCCGAGTGGCGCAGGTAGTAGAGGTAGTCCTCGAGCTTCGCCGTCAAGGCCTTCTCGCCCAGGGCCCTGACGTTGGGATCGACGAAGGTCCGGTGGAGGAAGGCCACGACGAACGGCGCGCCGTCGGCGGCCAGCAGGCGCCAGGCCGGATGATTGCGTCTCAGGTTGCTCAGGAAATCGTAGTCCATGCGTGGCTCGGGAAACCTCCCCGGCGGTCGCCGTTTACCGGTACTTTGCCACCGTTGCGGCGTGAGCGGAACGCCGGATCTCTTGCAGCAGCACCCTCAGCAACTCAAGTGCCTCGGGCCTGCTTTGATCGCATAATGCGAACGGTGACAACTAGCTGCCCGTTCGCGACCGCCAGTATCCCGGCTTCCTGCTTCCATGAGCGACGGCAATGACAAGGAGTCTCTGGCCGAGAACCGCATACACAATCGAGTGCGGAAACCGTCTCAAAACGAAATGACGCAGCTCCTCGTCCACAGGTGCGCCGATCTGCGGGGTTTCACAAAGCAACTTGATGACGCGATCGACCTCGTCTGCGAATCGAGATCCCAGTCCGGGCACTTCTGACTCGTAGTGCGCCGCTTGCTCGATGAACTCCCGCTCCGCTTCCGGATGGAATTCGTAATTCATCGACCCAGACGGGACCGCAGGCGCTCAAAAACAAGGTGCCCCGGTACGCCTTTTACCTTCCCCTCGACCAGCTCCTGGTACCGCCTCTGGGCCTCTTCCAGCCACGCCTTCTCAACCTCGGGGTCGGCGGGCGCATCCAGGTCAGCGACCAGCGCCCGGAGCAGGTCCTCTTTCTCGGAATCGCTAAGAGCCTGTATATCCTTGTAAATATCAGGAACCGCACGGGCCATGGCAGGCACCTCCTCAATCGTTGACTCTAGTTTACCGCCGGCTCCCCTGTGCGGCATCACGACCGGATTCATTCCCGCCCCAACCGCACCTGATCGTGCCCCGAGGACCTCGACGACGTCGAGCAACGAAACGGTGACAATCGCCAGGATATC
>CBFGSB010000143.1:0-7686 GCA_965651325.1 uncultured Chromatiales bacterium
TTCAGGAACGCGACGCCCGAAGACCCGCCGGTGCCCTTCTTGTGGCCGATGATGCGCTCGACCGTTTTCATGTGGTGAAAGCGCCAGAACTGGAAATTGTTCGACACGTCCATCAGCGCTTCGCACATCTCGTAGCTGGCCCAGTGCTCGCGCGGGCTGTCATAGATGCCTTTGAGCACGGCAACGACCCCGGGCAGCTCCGTGCGTGAGCGGCTGAAATCCCGCTCGAGCGCTTCCGCGGGCACCGGCCAGCCGGTGCGGGAAAGATAACGCAGGAATTCGTCGAACAGGCTCGGCGCTTCCAGCGCTGCTTTCAACCGGCGCTGCCAGGCTTCGTGCTGTTTGTAGAACTTCAGCATGGACCCGCTCTTGTTGCCCAGCAGGAACTCGAGCAGCCGGTACTGCGGCGACTGGAAGCCGGAAGCGCGGCCGAGCACGTCCCGGAACTGCGCGTACTCGCTCGGCGTCAGGGTGTCGAGCACGGTCCACTGGTTGTACATCTGGTTCTGGATGTGCTTGACGCGGGCGAGATGCTTGACCGCCGGCGGTATGTCGTCGCTCGCGATCCTCGCGATCGCGGCTTCGATCTCGTGAATGACCAGCTTGATCCAGAGCTCCGCGACCTGGTGCTGGATGATGAACAGCATCTCGTCGTGATGCGGCGGGTCGCTCAGGGGAGTCTGGGCGGCGAGCAGCGCGTCGAGCTGCAGGTAGGCGGTGTAGTCGCTGCCTCGATCGAGGCTGGTGTGTATCGTGGCTTCGAGCTTGCGTTGCTTCATGGCTGGCTTCGGGAACAAGGGAATCGAACATTGTAGGCGGATTCGTGCGTGCGCGTAGCAGCGCGCGCACCGTCCGCGCCGCGAACACTACCATGAACGTGGTAGCGACCCGGCCGAATAGCGCGCGAGCCGTGATGTATAATGCCGCCCCGTTGCAGCCCGGGAGCCTCTCCCCGCCTGCGCGGCAAGCCTCCGAAAGCCCCTGAACGACCTGGAGCAGTCCTTGAAGACGATCGCGGATTTCAAGATCCAGTACGTGCAATTCCTGGATCCGGACGGCAACCTCAGTCCGGACGCACCGGAGACCGACCCCGAAGAGCTGGTGAAAATCTACCGGCTGATGACCGAAACGCGAGTCTTCGACACCAAGGCCGTCAACCTCCAGCGAACGGGCAAGCTCGGCACCTATGCCTCGTGCCTCGGACACGAAGCCGCGCACATCGGGCTCGCGGCCGCCATGCGGGACGACGACGTGTTTGCGCCGAGTTACCGCGAGTACGGCGCCCTGTTCTATCGCGGCGCACAGATGTCGGAGATCCTGCTCTATTGGGGCGGGGACGAGCGCGGCAACGATTTTTCAGGGCCGAGAGAGGACTTTCCGTTCTGCGTGCCGATCGCCACCCAATGCCTGCACGCCGCCGGCGCCGCGATGGCATTCCAGCTTCGCGGCGAGCCGCGCTGCGCGGTTTCGGCGAACGGCGACGGAGGCACTTCCGAGGGCGCGTTCTACGAGGCGATGAACATTGCCGGCGCGCGCAAGCTGCCGATGGTGTTCGTCGTCATCAATAACAAGTGGGCGATCTCGGTGCCGCTCGAAATCCAGACGGGCGCCGAAACGCTGGCGCAGAAAGCCATCGCTGCCGGCTTTCCCGGCGTACAGGTCGACGGTAACGACGTCATCGCGGTGCGTCACACGGTCGACCAGGCGCTGGCGCGGGCGCGCAAGGGCGAAGGCGCAACGCTGATAGAGGCCGTGACCTACCGCTTGAGCGATCACACCACCGCCGACGATGCGACCCGCTACCGGAAGAAGGATGAAGTGGAAGCTGCCCGTGCGCTGGAACCGCTGATCCGGCTGCGCAAATACCTCACGAACCTGGGCGTGTGGGACGAGGAAAAGGAGAAGGCACTGCTGGAATCCGCCGCGGAAAAGGTGGACCAGGCGGTGAATACCTACCTCGGCACGCCGAAATACCCTATCGAGGACATTTTCGACTACATGTACGCCGAGTTGCCGGAGTCGTACCAGGAGCAACGCGAGCACGCCATGCGTTACGCCGATACCGAGGACAACCATCATGGCTGACGTCACCCTGATCGATGCGCTGACGATGGCGATGGCCTGGGAGCTCGAGCACGATCCCCGGGTCATGATCCTGGGCGAGGACGTGGGCGTGAACGGCGGCGTATTCCGCGCGACGGCCGGGCTGCAGGCGCGTTTCGGCCCGGACCGGGTTCAGGACACGCCCCTCGCGGAAGCGATGATCGCCGGCCTCGCGATCGGCATGGCGGCGCAGGACATGCGGCCTATCGCCGAGATCCAGTTCATGGGCTTCATCTACCCCACGGTCGACCAGATGATCAACCATGCCGGGCGCATGCGGAACCGCACGCGAGGCCGGTTGAGCTGCCCGATGGTGCTGCGCTGCCCGTTCGGCGGCGGCATCCATGCGCCGGAACATCACTCCGAAAGCACCGAAGCGATTTTCGCGCACATGCCCGGGATCCGCGTCGTCATTCCTTCGTCGCCGGCGCGCGCCTACGGGCTGCTGCTGGCCGCGATCCGCGACCCGGACCCGGTCGTGTTCCTGGAACCGAAGCGCATTTACCGGCTGAACAAGCAGAGCGTCGAGGATAACGGCAAAGCGCTGCCGCTGGATGTCTGCTATATCCTGCGCGAAGGTGAGGACGTGACGCTCGTGACCTGGGGTGCGATGACCTTCGAGACGATGAAAGCCGCCAACCAGCTCGCCGAGGAAGGCGTGAGCTGCGAGGTGATCGATCTCGCCACCGTCAGCCCCATCGATTACGACACCATCCTGGAATCGGTCGAGAAGACCGGCCGCCTCGTCATCATTCACGAGGCAGCGCGCAGCGGCGGCCTCGGCGGCGAAATAGCGGCCATCGTGGCCGAGAAGGGCCTTTACGACCTGAAAGGACCGATCCGCCGCGTGACGGGTTACGACGTCGTCATGCCGCTGTTCCGGCGCGAGATGGACTACATGCCGAGCGTGGCGAAAATCACCGATGAGATACGGGCGGCGCTGGAGGATTCGTGAAAACATTCAAGCTTCCTGACCTCGGCGAAGGCCTGCCGGAGGCCGAGATCGTCGCCTGGCACGTCGCCGAGGGCGATACGATCAAGACCGACGACCTGCTCGTCTCCGTGGAGACCGCGAAAGCCGTGGTCGAGGTGCCCTCCCCGTACAGCGGCGTGATCGCGCGGCTGCACGCCAAAGCCGGCGACGTCGTCGCGACCGGCGCGCCGCTCGTCGATTTCGCGGAGGACGGCGGCAAGGCGGAGCCGAAAAAGGCGCAGCCGGCCGCCAAACCGACACCCGAAACCCCGCCGGAAGAGGACACCCCGCGCGCGGATGCCGGCTCCGTCGTCGGCCGCATGCAGACCGGCAGCGAGGTCATCCAGGAAACCGCCATTGCCGGCGGACGCCGGCGGCGCGCCGGTGGCCGGGTCAAGGCCGCCCCGGCCGTGCGCGCGCAAGCGAAGCGCCTGGGGATAGATCTCGCCGACGTCCAACCCACCGGCAAGAACGGCCAGGTTACCGCCGCGGACCTCGAAGCATTCAGCAGGCAACAGCCAGCGGCAACAGCGCCGCGGGACCGAACCCCGCCTCCGGCGCCGGTGCGCCGCGCGCCGCCGGGAGAAGCCGTGCCGCTGCGCGGTCCGCGCCGCGCAATGGCGCAGAGCATGAGCGCCACCCGCGATGCCGTTGCCCTGTGCACGCTGTTCGACGACGCCGATATCCACGCATGGCTGGACAAGCGCGATTTCACCGCGCGCATCCTGCGCGCGCTGGCCGCGGGCTGCGCCGCCGAGCCCGGGCTCAACGGCTTTTTCGATGCCGACAAACAAACTCACACCAGCGAAGCGCGCGTCGACGTCGGCCTGGCCGTGGACACCGAGCAGGGCCTGATCGTCCCGGTGATCCGCAACGTCGAGCAACTGGACCTGGACGAGATCCGCGCCGCCGTCGCCCGGGTCAAGGAAGCCACACAGAACCGGACCGTCAAGCCCGCGGACATGCTGAACTACACGATCACGCTGTCGAACTTCGGCATGCTGGCCGGACGCTACGCGACACCGCTCATGGTGCCGCCGACCGTCGCCATCCTGGGAACGGGAAAACTGCAGCACGACGTGGTGGCGGTGATGGGCGGCATCGAAGTGCACCGGCGGATACCGCTGTCGCTCAGCTTCGACCATCGCTGCATTACCGGCGGGGAAGCAGCCCGGTTTCTCGCCGCCGTGATAGGGGACTTGGAAAAGCCGCGGTAAACGGGTATAGAGTGCGCCCACGTACCTAATCCCCCCATCCCGAGCACAAGTGGTTAAGAAACAGCTGCGTCGCGCCAGCGACCTGTCGGAACGCCTGATCGACCAGATCGTGGCGACCAAGCCGGACTCCGGCGTCCTGAAAAGCCGCGAACAGATCGATCTCTTCCTCCGGCAGTACTTCGGTAACGTGCCGGTGGAAGACATGCAGGACCGGGCGCTCGACAAGCTCGGGCAAGCTGCCATGTCGCACCTGGAATTCGGTGCGAAACGGAAGCGCGGTGAGGCGAGCCTGCGCGTTTTCAATCCCTCCGAGAAGCAGCACGGCTACCAGGCGGCGTTCACGATCGTTGAGATGGTCAACGACAACATGCCGTTCCTCGTCGACTCGGTGGCGGCGGCGATCGATCGGCAGAACCTGACGGTGCACATGACGATCCACCCGGTGATCAGGGTGCGGCGCGACGAGAAAGGCAAGCTGCTGGAGGTATTGCCGCGCGGGAGCGAAGACGGCGAGCCCGAATCCTTTATCCGCTTCATCGTGGACCGCGAGCCCGACGCGCAGCAGCGCAGCCTGCTCGAGCACGAGATCGCCAAGGTCCTGTCCGACGTCCGGGTCGCCGTGCGCGACTGGCGCAAGATGCGCAAGAAGATGCTCGACGCGCGGGACACGATCGACCTGGGTCCGCCGGGTGCGGACGACGAGCTGCGCCGCGAAAGCAAGGAACTGCTGAAGTGGATGACCGAGGACCACTTCACTTACCTCGGCTACCGCGAATACGCCGTGCACCAGCAAAACGGCAAGCCCTACCTCAAGCCCGTCAAGGGCACCGGCCTCGGGCTGCTCACCCGGGAAGAGCGCGGCCATCGCGCCGTCCCCATGAGCAAGGAAATGCTGCGGCATTCGCGGAGCAAGAACTGGCTCGTCATTACCAAGGCCAACTCCCGGTCCACCGTGCACCGGCGCAGCTATCTCGATTACGTCGGCGTCAAGATTTATGACAAGCACGGCATAGCCGTGGGAGAGCAGCGCTTTATCGGCCTGTTCACGTCGGTCGCCTACAGCGAGAGCCCGCGCAACATCCCGCTGCTCAGGCTCAAGGTCCAGCGCGTGCTCGAGCGCTCGCAGCTCGACCCGGCGGGGCATCGCGGCAAATCGCTGCTGCACATCCTCGATTCCTACCCGCGCGACGAGCTGTTCCAGAGCTCCGTGCGCGACCTGGTGCGCACCACCAACGGTATCCTGAACCTGCAGGACCGCAAGCAGGTGAAATTCTTCGTACGCCGCGACACGTTCCGGCGCTTCTTCTCCTGCCTCGTCTACATCCCGCGCGAGAAGTACACCACCGCGATTCGCCGCCGCACGGAGGAGATCCTGCTGACCGCTTTCGGCGGCACGTCGATCGACTCCAGCGTGCAGATCACCGATTCGCCGCTTGCCCGGGTGCACATCATCGTGCGCACGCCAGCCGGCGACCGGCCCCGCATCAGCATCCGCCAGATCGAGCGGCAGATCGCGGAAGCGGTCGTGACCTGGCGCGACCGCCTGCGCATCGAGCTGGTGGAGCGCTTCGGGCCGGAAGAGGGGCACGACCTCTACCGCGAGTATGGCGAAAGCTTCCCGCCGGCGTACGAGGATGACGTGCAGCCGCGCATCGCGTGCCTGGACGTCAAGCGCATCGACGGCCTTCTGAAAGGAGAGCACGACAACTACCTGCTGCTGCACGAGCCGCCCGGTGCCGTGCCTGCACAACTGAACTTCCGCACGTTCCGCGGCCACGACCCGCTGCTGCTTTCGAAGGTCATGCCGATCCTCGAAGACCTTGGAACCGAGGTCTACAGCGAGCAGCCGTACCACATCCTGCTCAAGAACGGCGACGACTTCTGGATCCAGGATTTCGAGCTCCGCTACGCGAGCGCCGAGGAGCTGGACATCGAGGCCGCGGCGGAGCGCTTCGAGGACAGCTTCCGGCAGGTGCTCGACGGGAACATCGAGAACGACGGCTTCAACCGCCTCGTGCTCGCCGCCAACCTCAACTGGCGCCAGGTCGCGCTGCTGCGCTGCTACGCAAAATATTTCTCACAGCTCGGCATCCCGTTCAGCCAGAACTACATGGAAGACGTGCTCGTGCAGCACGCAGGCTTTGCCGCACAGCTCGTGCAGAAATTCGAACTGCAGTTCCACCCGGGAATTCGCAAAGCGGAGCGGGAAACGAAGCTTGAAGCGCTCGTGGCGTCCATCGAACGCGGCGTGGCACGGGCGCGCAACCTCGACGAGGATCGCATCCTGAGTGCCTTCGCCGGCGCGATCGCCGCTACGCTGCGCAGCAACTACTTCCAGGTGGACAGCGACGGCAAGCGCAAGGGTTACATTTCCATCAAGCTCGACCCGAGCCGGCTGCCGGAAGCGCCGCGCCCGCGGCCCCGCTACGAGATTTTCGTCTACTCGCCGGACGTCGAGGGCGTGCACCTGCGCAGCGGCGCCATCGCGCGCGGCGGCATCCGCTGGTCCGACCGGCGTGAGGACTTCCGCACGGAGGTCCTGGGCCTCATGAAGGCGCAGGTGGTGAAGAACACCGTCATCGTGCCGACCGGCGCCAAAGGCGGCTTCGTGCCGAAGCGCCTGCCGGAGGGCGACCGCGATACCGTGATGAAGGAGGTGGTTGCCTGCTACCGCACCTTCATCTGCGGGCTCCTGGATATTACCGACAACGTGGTCGACGGCCGCGTAGTGGCGCCCGCCAACGTCGTGCGCCGCGATGGCGAGGATGCGTACCTCGTGGTCGCCGCCGACAAGGGCACGGCAACCTTTTCGGACATCGCCAACGGTATTTCCGCCGAGTACGGCTTCTGGCTGGACGACGCCTTCGCCTCCGGCGGCTCGGCGGGGTATGACCACAAGAAAATGGGCATCACCGCCCGCGGCGCCTGGGAAGCCGTGAAGCGGCACTTCCGCGAACAGGGCATCAACGTGCAGACCGACCCGTTCACGGCAGTCGGCATCGGTGACATGAGCGGGGACGTGTTCGGGAACGGCATGCTGCGGTCGAAGCAGACCCGGCTCGTGGCGGCGTTCAATCACCTGCACATCTTTATCGACCCGGATCCCGACCCGGCAGCGAGTTACGCGGAGCGCCAGCGCCTGTTCAAGCTGCCGCGCTCGACCTGGGCCGACTACCGGGAAGAGCTGATCTCCAAGGGCGGCGGCGTCTTCTCGCGGCAGGCGAAGCAGGTCAAGCTCAGCAAGGAAGCGCGCCGGCTGCTCGACGTCGACGAAACCTCGATGCGGCCGACCGAGCTCATTCGCGCGATCCTGAAGGCTCCTGTCGACCTCATCTGGAACGGCGGCATCGGCACCTATGTGAAGGCGAGCACCGAGAGCCACGGCGACGTCGG
>CBFGSB010000144.1:0-7660 GCA_965651325.1 uncultured Chromatiales bacterium
CGGCATCCCTGCCTCGCACGCCGCCGAAGACCCCTCCCCCCGAGCACGCCTCCGCTTCTGGCGCGGGTGGCTCCCTGCGGTTGACGGCGGCTCCGCTTCTGGCGCGGGTGGCTCGCTGCGGTTGACGGCGGCTCCGCTCCTGACGCGGGTGGCTCCCTGCGGTTGGCGGCGGCTCCGCTTGGAGCTGCGCGGTGGCGTTCAGGGGTGGCGGGCGTTCAGGGATTCGAGGCGGGCGGGGGTGCCGACGTCGGTCCAGGGGCCGTCGTAGCGTTCGGCGGTGAGTTGGCCGCGGTGCGCCGCTTCGAACAGGAGGGGTGCCAGGGGGAAGCGGCCGGGGGTGTGGGCGGTGAAGAGCTCGGGGCGGTACAGGGCCAGGCCGCTGAACGTGCAGGCCGGGTTGCCTGTCCTTCTTGCGAGGCCATCTACCAGGTCGAAGTCACCCGTCTCCTTGTGGGGTGGGTTCGGGACCAGGACCAGGTGGCCCAGCATGTCCGGTTGGAGGTCGAGGTCGGGTAGCGGGAAGTCGGTGAAGACGTCGGCGTTCAGGACCCAGAAAGGATCGCTGCCGAGCAGCGGCAAAGCGCGCAGGATGCCGCCGCCGGTTTCGAGGACATTGTCGTACTCCGGGCTGTAGACGACTTGCAGGCCGAAGCGGCGGCCATCCGCGATGCGGTCCACGATGGCTTCGCCCAGCCAGCCCAGGTTGATCACTGCCTTTGTCGCGCCGGCGCGGGCCAGGCGCTCGAGCTGGTGCTCGAGAAGGGACTTTCCGGCGACTTCGAGCAGGGCCTTCGGGGTCGTGTCGGTCAGGGGGCGCATGCGCTCGCCGCGGCCTGCCGCGAGGATCATGCCGATCATTTCCCGGCCAGCCGCGGCAGCACCTGCTCTTCGATCAGGCCGGCAAGGAACGCGAGCGCGTCATGGCGCGGCGCCAGCTCGACGATGTAGGCAAGGGTGCGCGGTACGTCCTTGAGGTATCCCGGTTTGCCATCGCGCAGCCAGAGGCGCGCGAAGATGCCCGCCGCCTTCAGGTGACGTTGTACGCCCATCAACTCGAATGCGCGCAGGAAGTCTGCGGCGGGCATGTGCCGGTGGACCGCGGTGTCGAGTGCGGCGTGATAGCCGAGCGCCCACGAGCGCACCCGCCCCGCTGGCCAGCGGATGTAGCAATCCTTGAGGAGCGACACGAGGTCGTAGGTCAGCGGGCCTTCGACCGCGTCCTGGAAATCGAGAATGCCCGGGTTAGCCGTGTCCGTCACCATCAGGTTTCTCGAGTGATAGTCGCGGTGCACAAAAACCTTCGGCTGGCGCAATGCATTGTCGACCAGCAGCCGGCAGCACGCATTCCAGGCGGCCTCCTCGCCCCCGCCGAGCACGATCCCCAGGTGCCGTCCGCACAGCCAGTCGCGGAACAGCGACAGCTCGGACGAGAGCAGCGCTTCGTCGTACGGCGGCAACTGCGCCTGGCATCCCTGCCCGGCTTCCTGGATGGTTGCAAGTGCCGCCAACGCGTCCCCGTACAGCGTGTCCGCGCGTGTCGGATCCGCCTTCAGGGCCTGCAGGTAGGGCGTCGAACCGAGGTCCGTCAGGAGCAGGAAGCCGCGCTCGAGATTCGCGGCGAGTATCCTCGGGCTGTTCACGCCCATGCGCTCGAGGTAGCCGGCAACCTCGATGAAGCGGCTGCTGTCCTCGCGATCCGGCGGCGCATCCATCACGATCGCGGTGCCGTCGGGCGTGTCAACGCGAAAGTAGCGGCGAAAGCTCGCATCTTCCGATGCCGCTACGGGTTCCGGATTGGCGATACCCGCGTCCGTCGCGAGCCATTCCTTCAGCTCGTGGAGCCTTGACCCGGCAGTGTTCTCGATGGTGTCGATGTACGCGCCCCCCTGGCGCCCTTGTCCCGCTGCGAAGGTAGCAAATCGCAATACCTGATAACATCCCTGCGCTTGTCGCCGGCTTTTGGGGCTCCCGGGTTCTCCCGCAGACGTTTGCCAGATCGATTTTGTCCGCACGCGCTTATCCAATCGCATTGCTGCTGGCGCTGTCCCCCGCCCACGGACAGCAATCACCGATCTGCGAGCTGCCCGACGCGCCGCCGCTTGGCACCGATTCCCAGCTCGAACAACTCGACGAGGCCGATCCCGGCTCCATCGTATTCCTGGCGGGGCGAACGGAATCGAATCTCGCTACCGGGGCTGCATCCATGAGCGGTGGAGTCCTGGTACGCCGCGGCGACCGGCTGGCCCGTGCCGACACCGCGATCAACGATCCCTTCGGCAAGACGTTCCTGCTCCGCGGCAACGTGCGTTACGAGGATCCCGACAACCAGGTCACGGGCGACTCCGCGGAGTTCGCGTACGAAACCGGCCGCATCCTGTTCGAAGGTGCCGAATTCCGGCTCGGCCAGGGGTCGGCGCGCGGCGCGGCGGAGCGGTTCGAGATCCGGCGCGAAGGCACCCTCGAACTCGACGACGTCAGCTATACGACCTGCCCACCCGGCTCGAACGATTGGGTTCTCGAGGCCGGGGACATCGATATCGATACGCAAGAACGCACGGGCAGCGCGCAAAACGTGATGCTGCGCTTCCAGGGCGTGCCGATACTGTACTCGCCGTACCTGTCGTTCCCGATCGGCGACGCGCGCAAGACTGGCTTTTTGACGCCGGAGATCGGCAGCGCGGGACGCAGTGGCAACGAGCTGCGCGTCCCGTTCTACTGGAACATCGCAACGAACTACGATGCAACGCTCACGCCGCGCCTGCTGACCGATCGCGGGCTGCAGATCGGCTCGGAGTTCCGCTACCTCACCGGGCGCAACGAGGGCATCGTACAGGTCGATTACCTGCCCAGCGACTCGCAGACGGGACGCAACCGCTACCTGACCGCACTCGATCACCAGACGATCTTCGACAACGAGTGGCGCAACCTGGTGCACTTCCGCGAGGTATCGGACAGCAGCTACTTCGAGGACCTCGGCGGATCCTTGAGCATCTCGAGCATCACCCACCTCGACCGCAGCATCGTGTTCGACTACTACGGCGACACGTGGTCGATCCTCGGGCGCCTGCAGGATTACCAGACCATCGACAACACGCTCGGCCCGTTCGACGAACCGTATCGCCGCCTGCCGCAGGTCGCGTTCACGGGGGCGTGGCCCGAGCAGGCCCTTGGCTTCCGCTACGATTTTGACGGCGAGCTGGTGTATTTCGATCGTGACGTCGGCATTACCGGCTGGCGCGCGCACCTGGCGCCGTCGATCGGCTGGCCGATCGAACGGCCCGGCTGGTTCGTCTCCCCCGAGGTTTCGCTCGAGCACACCATGTACGGCCTGAACAACACGGCCGCGGGCGAGCCGGACAACCCGACGCGTACGCTGCCCATCGCGAGCATCGACGCCGGCATGATCCTGGAGCGCCGCCTCGGCGAATCCGACAACTGGATCCAGACGCTCGAGCCGCGGCTCATGTACGTCCATGTACCGTTTCGCGACCAGACCGGCCTGCCGGTCTTCGATACGATCAATCCCGACCTGAACCTGGTCCAGCTCTTTCGCAAGAACCGTTTTCTCGGGGTCGACCGCATCGGCGACGCCGACCAGTTGAGCATCGGCATCAGCACCCGGCTGCTCGACAGCGCCTCGGGCGAGGAGCTGGTCTCGGCCACTATCGGCCAGGCGCTGTACCTGAGCGAACAAGGCGTCGCGCTGCCGGGCCAGGCGACATCCACCTCCGAATCCTCCGACTACATCGCGGAGCTCAGTTTTCTCATCCTGGAGCATGTCAACTTCGACATCGGGCACCAGTGGGGCACGGAAGGCAGCGGCACCGCCAAATCCGAAGCGCGGCTGCAGTACCGTCCGCGGCCCGACCGGATTCTGAACCTTGCCTACCGCTTCCGGCGCGGCTCGCTCGAGCAGGGCGACGTGTCCTGGTCGTGGCCGTTGTCGGAGCGCTGGAATTTCGTCGGGCGCTACAACTTTTCCTTCCGGGAAGACGAGCCGCTCGAGCGCTTCGTGGGGCTGGAGTACGAGAGCTGCTGCTGGGGCCTGCGCCTCGTCTCGCGCCGGCACATCTCGACCCGCGACGGAACTCGCGATTCGTCGTTCGGTCTGCAGCTTGTATTGAAGGGGATGACCAGCGTGGGCACGGCCGCGGACCAGCTCCTGGAACATGGTATTCTTGGCTACACCCCCGATATCGAATAGCCTTGCCGCTGCCCGGGCGGTGAGTTTCGGCTTATATTATGATTAGAATCAAACACATAGCAGCGATTTGCGCGATCCTGCCGGCAGCCGGCTGGGCGGCCGCCGGCGACCTTTCCACGAGCGGCGAACCGCTCGACAGCATCGCGGCCGTGGTCAACGAGGGCGTAGTGCTGACGAGCGAGCTGAACCGCCAGACCGCTCTCATCTCGCAGCGGGCGCTCGACCAGGGGCTGCAGCTACCGCCCCCGAGCGTGCTGCGGGAGCAGGTGCTGGAGCGGCTCATCCTGGAGCAGATCCAGATCCAGCTCGCCAACCGCATCGGCATCCAGATCTCCGACCAGATGCTGAACTCCGCGATCGCCCAGATCGCCGCTGAAAACCAGATTCCATTCGACCAGTTGCCGGCGTTGCTGGCGGAACAGGGCATCGACTATGCCGAATACCGCCGCGACATGCGCAAGGAGCTGCTGCTCGAGCAACTGCGCCGCATCGACGTGGCCGGCCGGATTTCGGTCTCGCAGCGCGAGATCCAGCAATGCATCGCCGACCTCGAAAACAACGCGGTCGTCAACTCGGAATACAACCTGTCGCACATCCTCATCTCGGTACCGCAATCGGCCACGAGCGAGCAGCTCCGGGAAGCGGAAACGGAAGCGGCCTACGTCTACCAACAGCTCCAGAGCGGCGCCGATTTCGGCGAGATGGCGGTGCGCTACTCCGACAGCCAGAACAGCCTCGAAGGCGGCGAGCTCGGCTGGGTCAGCGGCGGCCAGTTGCCGACGATCTTCACCGACGTGGTCGGCACGATGGAGAAAGGCGACTATTCCGAGCCGATACGCGCGATCAGCGGTTTCCACCTCGTGAAGGTGAACGACATTCGCGGTGTCAACCAGAAGAGCACCATCGAGCAGATGAAGATCCGCCACATCCTGATCACCCCGAACGAGATCATCGACGACCAGACGGCCAAGCAGCGGCTCGAGGAAGCCATCGTGCGCATCGAAGGCGGCGAGGACTTCGGCGAAGTCGCCAAGCTGATGTCCGACGACCCCGGTTCGGCGAACCAGGGCGGCGACCTCGGCTGGCGGGGTCCCGGCACGTTCGTGCCCGAGTTCGAGGAGGTGGCCGAGCAAATGGAGATCGGCGAGATCTCGGAGCCGTTCCAGACCCGCTTCGGCTGGCACATCCTCCAGGTCGAGGACAAGCGCACCTACGACAACACCGAGGACCTCAAGGAAGAGAACTGTATCCAGCGGGTCCGCAACAGCAAGCTGGCCGAGGAAACGCAACTCTGGGTGAGGCGGCTGCGGGACGAAGCCTACGTCGACATCCGCTCGTGACCGCCGCGGCTCGCGGCCCGCGATGACGCGGCCGCTCGCAGTTACAGCGGGCGAGCCGGCCGGCATCGGCCCTGAGCTGTGCCTGCGGCTCGCCGAATCGCGGTGGGCGAGCGAGGTGGTGGTGATCGCGGATCCCGCCACCCTCGCGGCACGCGCCGAACGGCTCGGTTGGCCGCTGCGCCTGCGTGAAATCGAACCCGGCAAGGTGGAGGCGCCGGGCGCGCCCGGCGAGCTCCGGGTACTGCCCGCGAAGCTGCCGAAGCCCGGCGTGTGCGGCACGCCCGACCCCGGCAACGCGGAAGCACTGCTGGCCGGCTTGCGGCTGGGGGTGCAAGGTTGCCTGGAGAGCCGCTTCGGCGGCCTGGTCACCGGGCCTTTGCAAAAGAGCGCCATCAACGAGGCGGGCATCCCGTTCTCCGGGCACACCGAGTTCCTGGCGGAGCTGACGGGCGCGGCGGCGCCCGTGATGCTGCTCGTCGCCGGCGACCTGCGCGTCGCACTCGCGACGACGCACCTGCCGCTGAAGGACGTGCCCGGCCGGCTGAACCGCGACCTGCTGCAAACCGTGATGCGGATCCTGCACGACGACCTGCATCGCAAGTTCCGGATCGCAAAGCCGTCCATCGTCGTGTGCGGGCTCAATCCCCATGCCGGCGAAGGCGGTCACCTCGGCCGCGAGGAGCAGGACATCATCCGGCCGGCCATCGAGCACATGCGCGCGCAAGGCGTCGACGTTCGCGGGCCGGTACCCGCCGACACCGCGTTCACGCCTGCGGCGGGAGCGGCCGACGCCGTTCTCGGCATGTACCACGACCAGGTGTTGCCGGTGCTGAAGTACGCGGGTTTCGGCAAGGCCGTGAACGTGACGCTGGGCCTGCCGATCGTGCGCACCTCGGTCGATCACGGCACCGCGCTCGACATCGCGGGCACGGGCAAGGCCGATGCCGGCAGCTTGCTGGCTGCGATCGAGCTGGCAGCGGAGCTGGCGCGCCCATGACGGTGCCCGTGCGTGCCCGTAAACGCTTCGGCCAGCACTTCCTCACCAGTCCGCACTACATCGAGCGCATCGTCGCCGCAATCGCGGCGAAACCCGGTGACACGCTGGTGGAGATCGGCCCCGGCCGCGGTGCCATCACGGAGCCGCTGGCGAAATCGGGAGCACGCCTGCACGCGATCGAGCTCGACCGCGACCTGGCGCGCCTGCTCGAACAGCGCTTCGCCGGCACCGGGAACGTGTCCGTCGTCGAGGCCGACGCGCTGCGCTTCGACTTCGGAAGTCTTGGCCCGGGCCTCCGCGTGACGGGCAACCTCCCGTACAACATCTCCACCCCGCTCCTCTTTCACCTGCTCGGGTTTGCCGCTTGCCTGGACGACCTGCACTTCATGCTGCAGAAGGAAGTCGTCGACCGCCTCGCCGCTTCGCCCGGCACCAAGGCCTACGGCCGGCTGACGATCATGCTGGGCTGCCGCATGACGGTGGAGCCGCTGTTCGACGTCCCGCCGGATGCGTTCACGCCGCCGCCCAAGGTCACGTCGGCCGTGGTCAGGCTGCGGCCGCGGCCACCCCGGGAGATCGCGCTCGGGAACGAGGCCGCGCTGTCGAAGCTGGTCGCACGGGCATTCAGCCAGCGCCGCAAGACGCTGCGCAATGCATTGAAGGGAGCGGCTGGCCCGGAAGACCTGGAGGCGAGCGGTATCGACCCCGCGGCACGACCCGAAACCGTGCCCATCCCCGACTGGGTCGCCCTCGCCAACCGCCTTTCAGCTAAAATGGACGGGTCATGAGCGAACCCGATTGCAAGATCAGCATCGAAGTGGCCACCGACTACATCGATGACCAGTCCGAGCCGGACAGCGGGCGTTATGTCTTCGCCTATACCATCACCATCGCCAACCTCGGCAAGCAGCCCGCGAGGCTCCTGAGCCGCCACTGGGTCATCACCGACGCCAACGGCAAGGTCCAGGAGGTTCGGGGCGACGGTGTGGTAGGCGAGCAGCCGCACCTGAACCCGGGGGAGAAATTCCGCTATTCGAGCGGCGCGATCCTGGAGACGCCGGTGGGCGCCATGCAGGGCAGCTACCACATGGAAGCCGACAACGGCGTCAACTTCGACGC
>CBFGSB010000145.1:0-7626 GCA_965651325.1 uncultured Chromatiales bacterium
GGGGGGTGTTTGGGGCAAATAAAGCGGACTGAGCGGCCCAAAGGGCCGCGAGGGAGCCATTGCCCCAAATACCCCCCGCCACCCCCGCCGACCGCGTCAACCCACCTAAAGCGGGGGCCGTGAGAGGCACACGAAAACGCGCGCCCCTCGCGGCGATCAGCCGAAGTTGACCTTGGCTTCGAGGTTGGAGCGGGAGTCGGCGTGCGACATCGCTTCTTCGAGGGTGATGGTGCCGGCCTTGTAGAGGTTCAGGAGCGCCATGTCGAAGTTCTGGACGCCCTTCTCCGAGCTGTCCTTGATCGCTTCCTTGACCTCGGAGATGTCGCCCTTGTGGATGAGGTCCTTGATGTGCGGCGTGTTGAGCATGAGCTCGACGGCGGCGACGCGGCGGCCGGTGCGGGAACGCACGAGCCGCTGGGAAATGATGGCGCGCAGGTAGTGCGCGAGGTCCATGAAGATCTGCGCGTGCTGCTCCTGCGGGAACATGTTGATGATGCGGTCGAGCGTCTCGGGCGCGTTGTTCGAGTGCAGGGTGGCCAACACGAGGTGGCCGGTGCCGGCCATATCGATGGCGGACTGCATGGAGATGCGGTCGCGGATCTCGCCGATCTGGATGACGTCGGGCGCGGCGCGCATGGCGCTCTTCAAGGCGTTCTCGTAGGACTTGGTATCCAGGCCGACTTCGCGCTGGTTGACGATCGACTGCTTGTTCGGGTGCAGGAACTCGATCGGGTCCTCGATGGTGATGATGTGCGACGAGGTCTTCTCGTTGCGGTGATTGATCATGGCGGCAAGGGTCGTGGACTTGCCGTTGCCGCTGGCGCCGACCATGAGGATCAGCCCGCGCCGCAGCATGACGAGCTCCTTGAGCTGCTCCGGCATGCCGAGCTCCTCGAGCGTCGGCATTTCGGCGGTTATGTAGCGCAGCACCATCGCGACGTTGCCGCGCTGCTGGAACACGTTCACGCGGAACCTGCCGAGCCCCGGCTCCGAGATCGCGAAGTCGACCTCCAGCTCGCGCGTGAAGATATCGAGCTGGTTCTCGTCCATGAGCTCGATGGCCGCCTGCTTGACCATCTTGGGCGTCATCTCGAGCTTGTTGACGGGCATGATCTTGCCGTCGATCTTGATCTTCGCCGGGGCGTAGGGCGTGAAGAACAGGTCCGAGGCCTTCTTCTCGACCATCAGCTTGAACAGGGGTTTGACGTTCATATCGGGTTACCGCCGAACCTCAGAAGGTCCGGGCCGTGTCCTCTTCCATGATCCTGAGGCTTTCGGACTGCTGGTCGGCCAGCGCGCCCTCGCGCTTGCTCTCGAGCTTGATGCGCAGCCTGAGCTCGTTCTTGGAGTCGGCGTTGCGCATGGCTTCCTCGTAGGAAATCGTGCCTTCCTCGTAGAGCGAGAACAGTGCCTGGTCGAACGTCTGCATGCCGAGGCGGGTCGACTTGGCCATGATTTCCTTGATATGCGAAACCTGCCCCTTGAAGATCAGGTCCGCAATCAGCGGCGAGTTCAGCATGATCTCCATGGCCGCGACCCTGCCGATACCGCTTTCCCGCGGAATCAGCCGCTGCGACACGAACGCTTTCGTATTCAGCGACAGGTCCATGAGGAGCTGCTGGCGTCGCTCCTCGGGAAAGAAGTTGATGATGCGATCGAGCGCCTGGTTCGCGCTGTTCGCGTGCAGCGTCGCAAGGCAAAGGTGGCCCGTTTCGGCGAACTGGATGCCGTATTCCATCGTTTCCTTGTCGCGGATCTCGCCGATCAGGATGACGTCGGGCGCCTGCCGCAGTGTGTTCTTCAAAGCCGCGTGCCAGGACTCGGTATCGACGCCGACTTCGCGCTGCGTGATGACGCAGCCCTTGTGCGGGTGCACGAATTCGACCGGATCTTCGATCGAGATGATGTGCCCCTTCGAATGTTCGTTGCGATGCCCGATCATGGCGGCGAGCGTGGTCGACTTGCCGGAGCCCGTGCCGCCTACGACGATCACGAGCCCGCGCTTGTTCATCACGACGTCTTTCAGGATCGGCGGCAGCTCCAGCTCCCCGAGCGTCGGTATCTCGGTGGTGATGGTGCGCAGCACTGCGCCGATCATTCCCTGCTGGATGAACGCGCTGACGCGAAAGCGCCCGATGCCCTGGGGGCTGATCGCGAAGTTGCACTCCTTGGTCGAGTCGAATTCCTTGATCTGTTTGTCGTTCATGATGGCGCGCACCATCATCGCCGACTGCTCCGCCGTCAGCGGTGTGTCCGTGGCCTTGTGTATCTGGCCGTCGATCTTGATCGCCGGCGGAAAGCCGGTCGTGATGAACAGGTCGGAACCCTCCTTCTCGACCATCTTGCGCAGGAGGTTCTGTGTCAGCCGCACCGCTTGTTCGCGTTCCATATCCCGCTCTCCCTCCGAAACGGACTTGCCCGGCCTACGTCAAACCCGGCCCGGGACTGCCGTCAGAAGTTCTCCTTGTTCACTGCCCGGAATCGGGCCTCTTCCTTGTTGATCAGCCCTTTGTGCATGAGCTCGGCCAGGTTCTGGTCGAGCGTCTGCATGCCCGATGCGTGCCCCGTCTGGATCGCCGAATACATCTGCGCAATCTTTCCCTCGCGGATGAGGTTGCGGATCGCCGGCGTACCGATCATGATCTCGTGCGCCGCGATGCGCCCGCCGCCGATGCGCTTCAGGAGCGTCTGCGAAATGACCGCTCGCAGCGACTCCGAGAGCATCGCACGCACCATTTCCTTCTCCGCCGCCGGGAAAACGTCGACGATGCGGTCGATGGTCTTTGCGGCCGAACTCGTGTGCAGCGTGCCGAACACGAGGTGGCCGGTTTCCGCCGCGGTCAGCGCGAGGCGGATCGTCTCGAGGTCGCGCAGCTCGCCGACGAGGATGACGTCCGGGTCCTCGCGCAAGGCCGAGCGCAGCGCTTCGTTGAAGCCGAGCGTGTCGCGGTGCACCTCGCGCTGGTTGACCAACGACTTCTTGCTCTCGTGCACGAATTCGATCGGATCCTCGATCGTCAGGATATGGTCGGGCTTGTTTTCGTTGATGTAGTCCACCATCGCGGCGAGCGTCGTCGACTTGCCGGAACCGGTCGGGCCGGTCACCAGCACGATGCCGCGCGGGTGCATCGAGACGTCCTTGAAGATCGAGGGCGCACCGAGGTCGTCGAGCGTCAGGATATCCGAGGGGATGGTGCGAAACACCGCGGCCGAGCCACGGTTCTGGTTGAAGGCGTTGACCCGAAAGCGCGCGAGCTTGGGGATTTCAAACGAGAAGTCGGTTTCCAGGAATTCTTCGTAGTCCTTACGCTGCTTGTCATTCATGATGTCGTACACCATGCTATTGACGTCCTTGTGGGTCAGCGCGGGCATGTTGATGCGCTTGATGTCGCCGTCGACCCGGATCATCGGCGGCACGCCGCCGGAAAGATGGAGGTCCGATGCGTTGTTCTTCACCGTGAACGACAGCAGCTGCGCGACATCGACGGCCATATTTTTCCCTCTGAGGACTGTATGCCGGGCGTAAGGCCGGCCAGCAATCAACCGATGATTGTTAACTGCGGCTTTACCATAACCGCCGCTTAGTATAGCGAAGCGCCTTTGGCAAAGCGTGATTGGAGTCACGGATAACTTTCGGGAAATCCAAGATTTGGGCGGCGCGAGCGGCCTCGAGGCGGCGAGCCGGGGAGCGTGACGAACGTACGCATGGGGACGGCCTTGTTCGAGAGGGTCCGCGCCGCGTTCACGGCCGATCGTGGTATCTTTGCGCGACCGATCGCGGCCGCCTGGGCCGTGGAGCGAACACGCGAGGCCCATGACACAGGCTCTTTATTTCATCGTCAAGACGCTGGCGCAGCTCTACCTCCTGCTGCTATTGCTGCGTTTCTGGCTGCCCTGGCTGCGCGCGGACTTCCGCAACCCGGTGGCGCAGGGCATCCTGCGATTCACCTCGCCGCTGATCCTTCCGTTGCGGCGGATCCTGCCCTCGATCAGCCGGCTGGATACGGCCACCGTGCTGGTGGCGTTCGTTATCCAGTTCCTGGCGCTGCTGGTGTTGCTCGCGCTCGCTAATCGCGTCATCGAACCGCTGCCGGTCGCGGTGACCGCCGTCTTCGAGCTGGCGATCCTGAGCCTCAACCTGTTCTTCTTCGCGATCCTCATCCGGATCGTCCTGAGCTGGATTGCCCCGCACAATTACAACCCGATCACGGCGCTGCTCACCACCCTGTCCGAGCCCATACTCGCGCCGTTTCGCCGGCTCGTGCCGGCAATCGGCGGCCTCGACATTTCACCGGTGTTCGCGATCATCCTGATCCAGGCTTTGGTCATCCTGCTGCACAACCTGAAGCCGGTCCCGATCTGACCGGCCCGGAAACGCCATTCGTGCGCAGGGAAAACGGGACCGCGGTGGTCAAAATCGGCTATAGTTTCGCCATGAACTGGTTGTCGGGGGAGATGAAGACATGAGGCCAGCCAGCATAACAGCGGCGGTATCAGTTCTATCGCTGCTCGCCGCCTGCGGCGGACCGGGTGCGGACGCCACCGTGCCGCAGGCACAACCCGCCGGGGAATCTTCGGCGGACATCGGGGCACACGTCGTCCACTTCAGCGCGCAGGTGACCGCACAACTGCCGGCCGAGATCGCACGGGTCTATGAAATCGTGCGCAGCAAGAACCGCGCAATGTTGAGCGTATCGGTGGTCGCGGAAGATACCGGCGCCTCGGTCCCGGCAACCGTTTCGGTGAAAACCGTCAACCTCACCGGGCAGCTCAAGACCGTCAACATGCGGCGTATCAACGAAGACGAGGCGATCTACTACATCGGCGAGACGCCCGTCGCCAATCGTGAAACCCTCATCTTCGACATCAGCGTCCAGCCGGAAGGGGTTGAAGAACCGGCGGAAATCCGCTTCCAGCGCGAGTTCTTCACCGATCGATAGAGCCTGCC
Source organism: uncultured Chromatiales bacterium (assembly GCA_965651325.1). Lineage (GTDB taxonomy): Bacteria > Pseudomonadota > Gammaproteobacteria > Steroidobacterales > Woeseiaceae > IDS-8. The sequence continues at coordinate 4,949 of CBFGSB010000145.1, forward strand.
TGACCGCGCCAGAGCGGCTTCAGACACCCCGTAAGATCGCCTTACGGATTGCGAAAACTTGTGGTATCGTCGCGCAGAATTTTTTTCAGGCCGGGTAACCGGCTAACTCAAGCCGCATTCAGGAGATGATCTTCCATGGCAGCAAATGACAAGGCAAAGTCGCCTACCAAATCCGAAATCTATGCCTCGATCGCCGAGGACACGGGACTGACCAAGAAAGACGTTGCTGCCGTTTTTGATTCGCTCGCAAGCCAGATCAAGAAAAGCCTGGCCGGCCGCAATGCTTCCGGCCTGTTTACGCTGCCGGGTCTCCTGAAGATGCGGGTTGTGAAGAAGCCCGCAACCAAGGCTCGTGAAGGCGTGAACCCGTTCACCGGCGAGAAGATGACGTTCAAAGCCAAGCCGGCATCGAAGACCGTCAAGGTCGCCGCGCTGAAAGGACTCAAGGACATGGTCTGAACGTGCGGTAACGCACGTAGGAAAAGCCGGGCTCTCGAGCCCGGTTTTTTTTTGGCTCCCTTACCCGCCGGAATGCGCGGCGACAAAAGCTTCCACGGCGTTCCTCAGCTCGACCAGCTTGCCGTGAAAGAAGTGCTCGGTGTCTTCGAACACCTCGAGCTCCGGACCCGGCTCCAGGCCATTGACCCACTCGATGGTGTCATCGACGCTCACCAGGTCGTCCCTGTCGCCCTGGATCACGAGCCACGGACAGTCGGGCTGCGGGCCGCCGGAGCCCGCGACCCGCGAGACTGCCGGCGCGACGCTGACCAGCCCGTCGGCCCGCGCATCCACCGCGGCCCCGATGGCGATCGCCGCCCCGAAGGAAAACCCGGCCAGCCAGAGCGGCCCATCGGGGACCCGCCGCCGCGCCTCGGCGACCGCCGCGAGCGTATCCTGCAATTCGCCCCGGCCATCGTCGAACGTGCCTTCGCTCGCACCCACGCCGCGAAAGTTGAACCGCAGCGCGAGAAATCCTTGCGCGAGGAACGCCCGCGCCAGCGTGTGGGCAACCTTGTTGTCCAGGGTGCCGCCGTGGAGGGGATGGGGATGGCAAACGACGGCGGCCGCGCGTGGCGTCGCCCCGCGTGGCGTCTCTACCAGCGTCTCCAGGGTCCCGGCCGGGCCGTCGAGGCTCGTCTTTTCGGCCTGTGGCGCCGCCGCTACCATGGCGACAGGCAAAATAAGTGACGTAATTGGCTAAATTCGCGGTGGCTGGCTGGCATCATGATGGCGGTGAAAGGTCCGGAGGGGACCGCGGATTCGACAGATGCCTGAGTTTACAACCGTTCACCTGGCAATACTGGCTTCATTGTTCGCGGTGGGGCTCGTGCTCGGCTGGTGGCTCCGGAGCATCCGGGCCGCGCGGGAGAAGGCCGCCGTCAACGCCGGTTGGCAGGAGCAGCTCGACGCGCGGCAGTCCGAGAACGACCGGCTGCTCGAACAGAACAAGGGCCTGATGCAGCAGGTCAGCGACTACTACGCTACCAGCAACGATTCCTCGAACCGCACCCGGGAGCTGTCGGCGACGCTCCGGGACACGCTCGCCGGCCGGGAGGAGCTGCAAAAACGGATTCGCCAGGCGCGCGAGAACCTCGGCTTGATCGCCGAGCAGCGCGATGCGTTGCGCAAGGACCTCGAGTCGCTCCAGGCGCGCGCCGCGGAACAGGAGCGCGCGCTCGCGGAAAGGGACGCGAAGATCGCCGAAAGGGACGAGAAGATCTTGCGCCTGGGCAGGCAGTTGAGCAGCTGGCAGGGCCGCCTCGCGCCGCTCGTGGAGAAGTTCCAGGAGAGGGATCGCCGCGCGAGCGAGCTCGAAGTCGAGCTCGACCGCGTTACCAATCGCATTGCCGAGCTCGAAGTGCTGACGCGCCCGGACGAAACCCAGATCGAGGCGCTGGACCAGGGCGCGGTCGAGCTGCTCGCCGACGCATCGAACGACCAGTATGACGACACCACCCGGCACCGCTCGGCGGGCGACGACCTGAAGCTGATCAAGGGTGTCGGCCCGGCCATCGAGAAGACGCTGAACGAGCTCGGTATCTTCCGCTACGAGCAGATCGCCGGTATCAGCGAATACGAGATCGACCGCATCGCCGAGCGGCTCCGGGGCTTGCGCACCAGGATCTATCGCGAGGACTGGATCGGGCAGGCGCGAGCCCTGCTCTATCGCGAGAGCCCGGATCCCGCTTGAAGCTCAGGACGCGTCGCCGCGCACGTCCAGCAGCTCGACCTCGAACACCAGCGTCGCGCCCGGCGGAATGACGCCGCCGGCGCCGCGCTCACCGTACGCCAGCCCCGGCGCGATCGTCAGCTCGCGCACCTCGCCGACCTGCATGCCGGCAACACCACGGTCCCAGCCCTGGATGACCGCGCCCTGGCCCAGCGGAAACTCGAACGGCTGCCCGCGATCCACCGAGCTGTCGAACTTGGTGCCGCGGTTGTCCGGCTGGCCGGTGTCGTAAAGCCAGCCGGTGTAATGCACGACGGCGACCTGCCCGGGCTCGGCCGTTGCCCCATCGCCGGCCCGCAGCACGCGCATGGTCAGGCCCGGCACGATCTGCGTGGATTCCACCGCGGCGCCGCTCACGCCGTCGGCGTCCGGCTGGTCCGCCGTTCCGGCGGTTGCCTGTGGCTCACCGGGCGCCGGGGCGTCGTTGCCCTGCGAGTCCGCGCCCGCC
>CBFGSB010000146.1:0-7614 GCA_965651325.1 uncultured Chromatiales bacterium
TGTCCGCCTGCGCAACGACCCCGCAAGAGATCGCATCACGGGAGTACCGGCGCGAAAACGCCAGGGTCGAGGCGATGGACAGGTTCGAAGCGCTCAGAAGAGCTTGTGCGCATGCCGGGGGAACCGTGCAGGTGCATCGCGTGTCGAGCGGCCGGATGCCGCCGACGACGACCGAGCTGCTGACCGCGACCTGCGGCCGGCAGCGCCCGGCTTCAGTTTTGCGTTGACGCGGCAACCAACCGCGGAGGCGGCGCCGGCTTTGGCCCTGGCCCGGCGGGCGCGGGGCCTCAAGCGGGGTTTAACACGCGGAAACCACGCTCATTCCTGCGCCTCCTTGAGCCGCAGGGCGGCGCCGGCCGCGACCAGCGAAACGCACGACAGGACCAGCACCGCGGCGGCCGGCCCGGCGAGCGCCACGAGCGCGCTGACGGCCCCGCCGGCAAGCAGCAGGACGCCGATAATCGTATTGCTCACCGCGACGTAGCTCGCCCGGGTCTCGGCCGTCGCGATGTCGATGAGGTGCGTCTTGCGGCCCGCCCGCACGCCCTCGTGCGCGACGTTCAGCAGGAAATAGCTGACCGCGAAAAAGGCCGCGGGGTACGGCAGGTTGTCGATGCTCGACACGCCCACGGTGACAAACCCGGCGAACGCCGCGAGCACCGCCGCCGCGGCCATGGTCTTGCGGCTCGAGCGGTCCGACAGGCGCCCCCAGGCCGCCGCGCTCGCGAAACCCGCGGCGCCCGATGCGATGAGCAACGCCCCGAGCTGCGAGATCGCGCCTTCCGACGCACGGCTCGCGATCCCGATGTAGAAAGGCGCGACCAAAGCGGTCGACAGTAGCAGCGTGCGCACGACAAGGAACTGTCGCAGGTCGGCATCCTTGCGGATGAGGCCGAGCTGCCGGACCGCTTCCGTGATCGCGTTGCCGCCGCCCTCGGTTGCGCCCGCGTATTCCGCGATCCGGCTGAAAAGCAGCGCGGCGAAGATCCAGAGCGCCCCCGCGGCGGACAAAAGGGTCGCGAAGAACGCGGTCCCTTGCCGGTCCGGCGCCACGACGAACCAGAGTGCCCCGACCACGATCGTGATCCCGCCCGCGAGCGACGAGGCATAGCCGCTCGCGGTGCCGCGGCGGCTCTTGCTCACGGTCTTGCCGAGCACGTCCTTGTCCGCGATCGAGCAGACGCCGCGCGCGAGGCTGAACACGACGAGCAGCGCGAGAATGCACCAGCCGGCGGTAGCCCCGCGCTGCGTGAGGGCGACCAGCGCCATCGCGGCGACGGCAAGCCCCTGCACGATGCTGCCGCCGACCCAGAACCACTTGCGCACCGGAACACGCCGGATGAAGCCGGCAACGAAGAGCTGCGGCAAAAGCGATAGGGATTCCCGCACCGGCACCAGGAAACCGAGCATGAAGGTCGGCGCGCCGAGATGAATCAGCAGCCACGACAGGACCACCTTGGGGCTGGAGAGCAGGTCGCCGGTCTTGGTGGCCACGAGCGAGCCGATGTGGATGAAGAAGTTCCGCGGCTGCTCACGGCAGGCATCCAGCGGGATATCGCGGCAGACGCGAGCGTCCTCGTCGCCGGTCAGGAGATCGTAGAGGTCGCGCGTGAGGCCCGCGGGGGCCATGGCTTCGGTGTTCACACCTGCATTTTGGGTCAAGTCGGCCGCCGGAGCCAATGCTGTACAATTTGCCGCTTTGCGGAAACATCGGGCAGGTTCTGGCAATGGCGGCAGGGACGATGAAGGCGACGATTCGGGTACGCAATTTTCTCGCGGGCGCATGCACCGCCGCCCTGCTGCTCGGCAGCATCGCCGCCGATGCCGGGCGCCTGCCGGTGCGCGGCCAGCACGGGATGGTGGCGACATCGTCGGAAATCGCGTCCCGGGTCGGCGCCGAGGTCCTGAAGAACGGCGGCAACGCGGTGGACGCCGCGGTGGCAACGGCGTTCGCGATGGCGGTGACCTGGCCGTCCGCCGGCAACATCGGCGGCGGCGGCTTCCTCGTCTATTACGGCGCGGACGGCTACACCACGACCTTCGACTTCCGCGAGAAGGCGCCGCTGGCCGCAACCGAGACGATGTACCTGGACGAGAACGGCGAAGTGCGCGAGGGCTACCCGAATCACCTGGGCATCCTCGCCGTCGGCGTCCCGGGGACGGTCGCGGGGCTCGAGCTGGCGCACCGGGAGCTCGGCTCGCTCGAGTGGTCCGCGCTGGTGGCGCCCGCGGTAAAGCTCGCGCGCGAGGGCATCCCGATAAGCTGGGCGCTGCACGACGATTTCAGGGAGCGGGAAGAGTTCTGGGACCGGTACCCGAGCTCGGCTGAAAAATTCCTGAAAGACGACGGCTCCTTCTACCAGCCTGGCGACAGGTGGGTGCAGCCCGACCTTGCCGACACGCTGCAGCGTATCCAGGACAACGGCCGCGACGGGTTTTACGCGGGCAGGACGGCCGAGCTCATCGCCGATTTCATGGAAGCGAACGGCGGCATCATCACGCTCGAGGACCTGGCGCAATACGAGGCCGTCGAGCGCGCACCGATTCGCGGCAGCTATCGCGGCTACGAGATAGTCGGCATGCCGCCTCCGAGCTCCGGCGGCGTCACCATGGTCGAGATGCTGAACATACTGGAAGGCTACGACCTGGCCGCGGCCGGGCTCAATTCGGCGCAATACCTGCACCTGCTAACGGAAGCGATGCGCCGCGGCTACGCGGATCGCGCGGAGCACCTGGGCGACCCCGATTTCGTCGACGACATGCCGATCGAGCGTCTCACGTCGAAGGACTACGCCGCGAGCCTGCGGGCGACGATCGACCCGGAGAAGGCATCGAAGAGCGATCCGCAGGCGTTCGCACAGATCTACGAGAGCCCGAGCACGACGCATATCTCGATCGCCGACGACGAGGGCAACATGGTGTCGCTGACGTACACCCTCGAGTGGAGTTACGGCTCGCACATCGTCGTCGAAGGCGCGGGATTTTTGCTGAACAACGAGATGGGCGACTTCAATGCGCAGCCCGGCGTTACCGACGCGGAAGGCCGCATCGGCACGGCGCCGAACCGCATCCGCCCCGGAAAGCGCATGCTGTCCAGCATGTCACCGACGATCGTTGCAAAGGACGGCGTACCCGTCATGGCGATCGGCACTCCCGGCGGCAAGACGATCATTACCACGACGATGCAGGTCATCCTGAACGTGCTCGATCACGGGCTGAACATCGGCGAGGCGATCGAGGCAGGCCGCATCCATCACCGCTGGCTGCCGGACTACACCCAGGTCGAGAAACCCGGCTTTTCGCCGGACACGATCCGCCTGTACGAAGCCCTCGGTCACGAGGTGCGGTTCCAGGGGGGTATGGGCTCGGCGATGGGCGTTTACCACGACCTCGAGAACGACGTTTACCTCGGAGCGGCCGACTCGCGTGCGCCCGATGGCGGTGCCGTGGGTTACTGATCCGCGCCGGGCTTCAGCGATTTCAGGTAAACGGCGATGGCGTGACGGTCGGCCGGCGTCAGGTAACTGGTGCAGTCGTCGATCACCTCCGCCATCACCCCGCCCGTGAAATCGCCGTCGGGCTCCATCCCCATCTCGAGGAAGTACTCGATGTCGCCGATCGACCAGTCGCCGATACCGTTTTCCGCGTCGGCCGTGATGCCCGGCACTTTCTCTCCGCCGGGGCCTTCCGGGTTCCCGGTGAGCGCCTTGTCGCGTTGCAGCGCGCCGAAGCGGCCGCGCGGCGTGTGGCATTCCCCGCAATGCCCGAGGTGCCGCACGAGGTAGGCGCCGCGGTTCCAGTCCGCGCTCGCATCCGGATCGGGCTGGAAGCGTCCCGGCTCGAAGTAGCGGCGCTTCCAGAATCCCGCGCCGAAACGTGACGCCAGGAACGACAACTCGTGCTCCGGAGTCGCCTGGCGCACCGGCTCCAGGCTGAACAGGTAGGCCTTGATCGCGAGCGCGTCGTCGCGCGCGATCCCGGTGTAGGAGGTGTACGGAAACGCGGGGAAGTAGTGCTTGCCCTCGGGGCTCTCCCCCAGCCACAACGCGTTGACGAACTCGTCGTCCGACCAGCCGCCGATTCCCGTCTCCACGTCCGGCGTGATGTTCGGTGACCAGAAGGTGCCGTAAGGCGACTCCAGCGCGCGCCCGCCCGCGAAGGGCACCGCGCCTTCCTCGTCCGCGGTGTGGCAGGTGACGCAGCCGCCGGCGTGGACGAGGTACTCGCCCCTTTTGGCGCCGTTGTCGCCGCCCGGCGCGGCCATCGCGGCAGGCATCAGCGCCGCGGCGAGCAAGCAGGCAATCGCCCTAGTCGTCATCCTTGCGGAAATTGTTGTGACAGCCGCGGCAGGCTGCCCCGACTTCGCGCATTGCCGAGCTGATTGCCTTGCGATCGCCCGTTGACGCCGCCTCGGCAAGCGCGGCCGTGGCGTCCTCGGCGTCGCTGACAGCTCGCGCGAATTCCTCGGGCTTTTCCCAGATCGCGGGCAGCGCCTCGGAATCGCCGACGTTGGAGCCTTCCGGGAACACGTAGCTCAATTCCGCGGCGGTGTTCGCCAGCGATTGCGCGTGCTCGTCGACGAAGCCATGGTCTTCCACGAGGCCGCGCAGGTGCATCGAGATCGCCGATACGTGCGCGCCCATGGCATGCATGATCGTCTCCCGGTATTCCATCGCATCTTCCGCTGCCGTGTTCTCTTCAGCGGTGACCGAGGCGGCCGGTACCCCGACGCACAGGACGAGGGCCAATGCCGATGCCAGGTTGCTGCGCTGCATGTGCGATGCTCCGTTATTGTCGTTTGCCCGCTCACAGAATACCCTTGCCGCCCACAACTTAACAAACAAAGACGGCCCACATGACGGAACCCGCCTGGTACTCGGTGCTGCCGCCCGTGCTCGCGATCGTCCTCGCCATCTGGACGAAACAGGTCATTCTTGCGCTGTTCGCCGGCCTCTGGATCGGTTACACGCTGCTCAACGGGATGAATCCGTTGATCGGGGTGACGGAGGCGTTCGACGGCATCATTGCCGTGTTCGGCGACCCCGGGGATGCGCGCGTGCTGCTGTTCGCGCTCATCATCGGCTCCCTGATCGCCACCATCGAGTACGCCGGCGGCGTGCGCGGCTTCGTGCATTTCGTGGAGACGCGCCGCTGGGTGCACAACGGCAAACGCGCGCAATGGCTTGCGTGGATTTGCGGCATCGTCATTTTCATCGAGTCCAATATCACGCTGCTGGTGGCGGGGTCCGTCAGCCGGCCGCTGTTCGATCGCTACCGCGTGTCGCGGGAGAAGCTCGCCTATATCATCGATGCGACCTCGGCTCCCGTATGCGCGATGATTCCGCTGAATGCCTGGGGTGCGATTCTCATCAGCCTGACAGCGACGGCCGGCGTGGAGAACGCGCTACAGACGGTCGTGGCGTCGCTGCCTTTCAATCTGTACGCGATCGCCGCGATTCTCCTGGCCGCGTACGTGATCTCGCGTGATTTCGATATCGGGCCGATGAAGCAGGCGGAGGAGCGAACGCGTCAGGGCCAGCTGCTGTGGCCCGGTGCCACGCCGCTGGTCGACGTTTCCGCGGAAACGATCGATGAAAGCCCGGACGATGTCCCTTCCGCGGCGTTCATGCTCGTGCCGATACTCGCGATGATCGCGATGATGCCGATAGGGCTCTACATCACGGGAGACGGCAATCTCATGGCGGGGTCCGGCTCCGAGTCGATTCTCTGGGCGGTATCGTTCGCGCTTCTGGTCGCCTGGGTCATGATCCTCGGAGCGCGGCGCGGTAACGTGAACGAGCTGATGAGAGAGTTCATGAAAGGCGCAGGCTCGCTGCTGCCGATTTCGGCGATCCTGCTGCTCGCGCTCGCGCTGGGTGACGTGGCCGGGCTGCTCGGCACCGGCGAGTACGTCGCGCGGTTCCTCGGCGACAACATACCCGTCGTGCTGCTCGCACCCCTGGTATTTCTCACTGCGGCTTTCATTTCGTTTGCCACCGGCACGAGCTGGGGCACGTTCGCCATCATCATCCCGATTGCCGTGCCGCTCGCCATGAACCTCGACCTGCACGTGCCGCTGTTCCTCGGCGCCGCCGTCGCCGGGTCCATTTTCGGCGACCACTGCTCGCCCATCAGCGATACGACAGTCGTCGCCTCGATGGCGTCGGCCACCGACCACATCGATCACGTGCGCACGCAGCTTCCGTACGCGCTGCTTGGTGCCGCCATTGCAACCGCCGGTTTCCTGGCCTTGAGCTTCGTCTTCTGACGGCAGGGTCGCCGTCAGTCGTCGATGACGGGGAGCAGGATGCGCGAGGGGTGCGCTTCGCTGTGGTGGATGATGATACGCGCCGGTTTTGATTCCGCCGAGAAGATCTCGGAGTCGCCGCTCTGCAGGTTGCGTGAGAAGTGCGGCGCGAACGACGCCGACACCTGGATGCGCACGCGATGGCCGGGCGCGAAGCGGTTGCTCGTGACGAGGTTCGGCAGGCGCAGCTCGTAGACTTCGCCCGGCGCCAGCAACTGCCGGCCCGCTTCCGGGTTCCGGTAACTCGCGCGCACAACGTCATTACCCGGTCCCATGAGGCTGATCGCGCGGCCGTCGGGGTAGACGTCGAGTACCCGCACCCACAGGTCGAAGTCGCGGCAGTCGCAGGATGCGTAAACAACCGCCTCGAGGGCGCCCGCCACCGTCAGTTCCTGCGCGAGCGGCGCGCTGTCGAACACGAGCAGGTCGTCGCGTTCCGCCAGTGCCCGGTAATCCTGCGGAGCGAAAGAGGCATAGGGGTCGACGACGGGGGCGGCCGGATCTGCCAGGAAGCTGCTGGATGGCGGTCCGTCATGCGGCGCGGTATCCCGGTTCAATAGCGCTCCGCCCGACAGGTAGAGCGGCAGTTCCGTTGCGTGCGGTGGTGGCCAGCTACCGGCTTCCCGCCACTCGTTGGCGCCCATCACGAACCAGCGCACCGGCGGGCCGATGGCGAAGCGGTTGTCGGCGTCCTTGAGGTAGTGATCGAAAAAGTCGAGCACGAGGTCGTCGTAGTCGATGACAGCCGCCGGGCCGAAGTCGAGCACGCCGGTTTCGCTGGTCTCCGTGGAGCCGACGCCGTGCACCCAGGGACCCAGCACGAGGTGAGCATTCGCGGCGCCGTCCGGCCGGGATGCGACGAGCCCGTTGAAATTCGTGCCCGCACCTTCGGGGCCGTACGCCTCGTCGAACCAGCCGCTCAGGTTCAGGACGGCAGCGTCGACGTCGCCGTAGCGCCCGCGAATCTCGGCCCAGTCCCACCACGGATCCTCCGGCGGGTGACGCAGCCATTCGTAGTAGTACGGCGCGGCGTCGCGCAGGTACGGCAGCTCGACCAGCGGCAGCCAGGAGCGGTAGGTTTCGGCCACCTCCTCCCACCTGGCGCTCGCTTCCTCCGTGCTCGTGATACCCGGGAGGCCGAGCCGGTCGCGCGTGTCGGGTGCGATGTTGACGTAGATCCACGGCAGCCAGGACAGGTCGAAGATGCCGTTCATGTAGAAGAAGTTGCGTGGCGACGAGAATGTCATCGCCGGCACCATCGCTTCGAGGTGCGGCGGCGACTCGACCGCGGCCAGCCACTGCACGGC
>CBFGSB010000147.1:0-7590 GCA_965651325.1 uncultured Chromatiales bacterium
CGTGGCTTGTTCAGAGCATTCCGCGGCTTGCGAGGGAGGTGCTGGCGCCGTCGCCGATCACGAGGTGGTCGAGGAGGCGGATGTCGACCAGCTCCAGGGCCGATTTGAGGCGGCGGGTGATGCGTTCGTCGGCCTGGCTCGGCTCGGCGACGCCCGAGGGGTGGTTGTGCGCCAGGATCACGGCCGCGGCGTTGGCGGCGAGGGCCTGCTTGACGACCTCGCGGGGGTAGACGCTGGTGCCGTCGATGGTCCCGCGGAACAGCTCCTCGAACGCGATGATCCGGTGCCGGTTATCGAGGTAGATGCAGCAGAAGAGCTCGTGCGGCAGGTCGCGCAGGCGCGCCATCAGGAACGCCTCCGTGTCCGCCGGGCTGCGGATCGCCTGCCCGGCCGGCAGCGCCTGCTCGAAATACCGTTTAGCCAGCTCCGGCAGCGCTTTCAGTATGGCCAGGCGTGCCGGTCCGACACCCCGTTCGGCGGCGAGTGCCCGCTGGTCTGCATCGAAAAGCCGGCGCAGGTTGCCATGGCGCTGCAGCAGGCGCGCGGAGACGGCGAGCGCATCCCCGGCTCGTCGCCCGCCCTGCAAGAGCACCGCGAGCAGCTCGGCTTCCGACAGCGCGGCCGCGGCGCCCCGGGCGAGCTTGATGCGAGGCCGGGCTTCCCCGGAATTGTCGAAGGGGGTCATGGACGCTCCTTGTCCAGAACGGCAGGCTGCCAACTTCCGTCAACGGGCATCTCCATGCAAGGCGCAAAACCGGCGGCCGCGCCGAGAATTGGGTGGGTCTGGCAATCGCACCGCGCGGCGGGATAAGCTCTAACGCCCTTCGGCTACGGCTGGTACATGGCAGCTACCAACATCATCCTGGGCGTGACCGGCAGCATCGCCGCCTACAAGGCCCCCGAGATCGTGCGCCGCCTGCGCGACGGCGGGGCCAACGTGCAGGTCGTGATGACCGAGTCCGCGGCGCGGTTCATTACGCCGACCTCGCTGCAGGCCGTCTCCGGGCTGCCGGTCCGGCGCGACCTCTGGGACGAAGCCGCCGAGGCCTCGATGGGCCACATCGAGCTCGCGCGCTGGGCGGACCTCGTGCTGGTCGCACCGGCCACCGCGGAATTCATGATGCGGCTGGCAAGTGGCTCCGCCGCCGACCTGCTGACTACCTTATGCCTCGCGACCGAAGCGCCGCTCGCGATCGCGCCGGCCATGAACCGGATCATGTGGGCGCACCCTGCCGTGCAGGCCAATCGCGAGACCCTCGCCGGGCGCGGCGTGCGCGTACTCGGCCCGGGAAGCGGCGGCCAGGCCTGCGGCGAGTTCGGCGAGGGGCGGATGCTCGAGCCGGCCGCTATCGCGGCCGAGGCGCTCGGCTCGGTCATGCAGGGCGCTGCGGCCGGCAGCCTGCGGGGCCGAACCGTCATGATCACCGCCGGACCGACCCGCGAGGCCATCGATCCCGTGCGCTTCATCAGCAATCGCAGCTCCGGCCGCATGGGCTACGCGCTTGCCGAGGCAGCCCGGGATGCGGGTGCGACCGTTATCCTGCTGAGCGGCCCGGTCAGCCTCGCGGCGCCGCGCGGGGTCGAGCGCGTGTCGGTCGAGACCGCCGAGCAGATGTTCGCGGAGTCGCAGAACCGGATCGACGGCGTCGACATCTTCATCGGCGCCGCCGCGGTCTCCGATTACCGTCCGGCCACGGTCGCCGGGCAGAAGATCAAGAAGACGGCGCAGGAGATGCGCCTCGACCTGGTCAAGGCGCCGGACACGCTTGCCGCGGTGGCGAAGCTGGCAAACGGCCCGTTCACGGTCGGCTTCGCGGCGGAAACGGAGCGGCTGCGGGAGCATGCGCTGACCAAGCTCGAAGCGAAGCAGCTCGACCTGATCGTCGCCAACCAGGTTGGCGAAGGCCTGGGCTTCGACACGGCGGATAACGCCGCCGAGGTGTACTGGCGCGGCGGCGAACGGTCGTTTCCGTTGATGGACAAGCCGGTCCTGGCACGCGAGCTGGTCAAGCTGATCGCCGAACGTTTCGAGGCGCCGCGCGCCGCCGCCGTTCCTTCCCCGGCAGCGCAGGGCTGAACGGCCGTCACTTGCGCTCCATCCGGCTGAAAATCCTCGATCCGCGGGTCGGCGAATCCATTCCGCTGCCGGAGTACGCTACCGACGGTTCCGCCGGACTCGACCTGCGGGCCTGCATCGAGGCGCCGCTGGTCGTGGAGCCCGGCCAGACGGTGCTGGTGCCGACCGGGCTCGCGATCCATATCGGTGATCCGGGCCTCGCCGCGGTACTGCTGCCGCGCTCGGGCCTCGGCCACAAGCACGGGCTGGTGCTCGGCAACCTGACCGGGCTGATCGATTCCGACTACCAGGGACAGGTGTTCATTTCCTGCTGGAATCGCGCCCATGCCGCGTACGAGATAAAACCCGGCGAACGGATCGCGCAAATGGTGTTCGTGCCCGTGGAGCAGGTGCGCTTCGAGGTGGTCGCGGACTTCGACGACAGCCGCCGCGGCAGCGGCGGCTTCGGGCATTCGGGCAAGGATTGAATGTGTCGGTGTCCTGTCCGCTACTGGCGGGGCAGGCACTCGTTGCAGTCCTTCAGTTGAGGCCCTTCAGCATCTTGAAGCGGTCGATGTCGCCGTTGAAGCTCGCCACGATACTCTGCTCGTCTTCCTTGAAGCGCTCGAGATTTTCCCGGTGGCGGGTGATCGCGTCGCGCGTCTCCGCGATGTCGGCGGAGAGCGCGGGATCGATCATCTGTGCATTCGGGTCTTCGCTGTACGGCCGATAGCGCGAGGCGATTTCCTGCAGCTTGTCCAGCCTGCGCTGCAGGTTGCGAAGGTACAGCTCGGTCACCCGGGCCTGGGCCTGGAACAGCTCCACCCGTCGATCCCGGTGCATGATGATCTCGTCCACCGAGAGGTACGTGGCAAGCAGCGCCCGGTCTTGCCGCCGTTGGCGTTCCCGTTCCGCCTCGGCCTCGGCCCGGCGGCGCTCTTCGGCGAGCTCTTCGTCGGATTTCTTGCCCCGCACGACGTCGACCGTGATGCCGTGCTCGTTCACGATCTGCTTGTCGGCATCGGCGTACTCCGCCGGCACGCTGTCGCCGTAATGCACCACGCCCTGCTCGTCGACCCAGCGGTAGAGCTTCGGATCCTGCTGGGCCGCTGCGGCCGGTTGCAGGCAGGCCAGCGCGATCGCCGGCGCCAGGGCAAAGAGGGCTACGGTTGTGGACTTGCGATTCACGGCGGAACTATCACACATCCGGCGACGGAATCAACAGGGACTGGTTCGCGATTTCGCCGCGAGGGGACCGCTCGCGGCTCGCCCCGCACCTCAGCCGGGCTGCCCTTGCGGGCCCCGTTGCAGGCCGGCGGGCTGGACCCCGTACTTGCTGCGGTACGCCATCACCGGCTGCAGGTAATCGCCGAATTCGTCGGAGTCCTCCAGCAGGTCGACCAGGTCGTCGAGCTCGACGATGCTGACGACGCGAATCCCGAGTTGGCGCTCGAGGTCCTGCACGGCCGAGAGGTTGGTGTCGTTGCCGATTTCACTGCGATCGAGCGAAATCGTGAGCCCCGCGACCTCCGCGCCGGCGGCAGTAATGATCCGGTGTGCCTCGCGTGCCGCGGTTCCGGCGGTGATGACGTCGTCCACGATCATCACGCGGCCGTTGAGGGGCGCGCCGACGATGCTACCGCCTTCACCATGCGCCTTCGGCTCCTTGCGGTTGAAGGCGTAGGGCACGTCGATATCGTGGTGCTCGGCCAGCGCCGCCGCAGCGAGCGCGACCAGCGGGATGCCCTTGTAGGCGGGCCCGAACAGCATGTCGAATTCGATCTTGGAAGCAGCGATCGCGGACGCGTAGTAGCGGCCGAGCTTCGCTGCTGCATAGCCGCTGCTGAACAGCCCAGCGTTGAAGAAATACGGGCTCATGCGTCCGGACTTGAGCGTGAACTCACCGAACCGCAGCACCCCAATTTCGAGGGCCAGATCGAGAAACTCCTGTTTGTACGCGCGCATAGTCCTGAATCGATGGAATGCTTCTGTATGATTGGCAAAAAATTCCAGTCGTCGCGTGCCACGATCAAGTATGACACAGGCGTTGCGGCAATGTGCAATCGAGGGAGCAGGCATTTGTTTCGTGTGATCAGCTTGAACGCCAACGGCATTCGCGCCGCCGCGCGCAAAGGCTTTTTCGAGTGGCTGGTGACGCAGGATGCCGACGTCGTCTGCATCCAGGAAACCAAGGCGCAGCAGCATCAACTCAGCGATCCCTGCTTCATGCCGGAAGGCTATCACTGCTATTACCAGGACGCCGTTCGGAAAGGCTACAGCGGCGTTGCCGTTTACTCGCGGCACGAGCCGGAAGCGGTGATTCGCGGCTTCGGCGTCCCGGAATTCGACGACGAGGGCCGCTATCTCGAGCTGCGTTTGGGAAAAATTAGCATCGTTTCGGTGTACCTGCCGTCAGGATCGGCCGGGGACTGGCGGCAGGAATCCAAGTGGCGGTTCCTCGAGGCTTTCGTGCCGCACCTCGAGAAGCTGCGCCGCAGACGCGGCGATTACATTCTTTGCGGCGACTGGAACATCGCCCACAAGGAGATCGATCTGAAGAACTGGCGCGGCAACCGCAAGAACTCCGGGTTCCTGCCCGGAGAGCGAGCCTGGCTCGACGACCTGTTCGGCAAGCACGGCTTCGTCGACGGCTTCCGCGTGTTGAACCAGGAGCCCGACCAGTACACGTGGTGGTCGAACCGGGGCCGGGCCTGGGAAAAGAACGTGGGGTGGCGCATCGATTACCAGGTCGTGACGCCGGGCCTGCGCGGAAAAATCCGGCGCGTGGAGGTATACAAGGACCAGCGGTTCTCCGACCACGCACCCCTGATCATGGACTACGAGCTAGACCTCGCCGCCGGGACCTCCGTTGACTTTTCCCGCCGTGCCGAGCGCGCTGTCGACCATGCCGCTGCGGATCATGTACCAGAAGAGCAGTATGCCCGGAAGCGCCAGGGCCGTGGTTAGCAGGTAAAAATTGATGTAACCCATGAGCTCGATCAGGCCGCCGGCAGTCGTGCCGGTCAGCACGCGCCCGACGACGGATGCCGCGGCGGAGATCAACGCGTATTGCGCCGCCGTGAACTGCAGGTTGCACAGCGCCGAGAAGTAGGCCACCACGACAACGCCGCCGTAGCCGCTGGCGAAGTTCTCGAAGCCGATTGCTGCCGCCAGCCCGGGATTGCTGTGCCCCGCCGCCGCCAGCAGCGCAAAGCTCAAGTTCGAGATGCACATCAGCACCAGTGCGAGCAGTACCGAGTGCTTCAGGCCGAGCCGCGTATAGAGAATGCCGCCAACGAAGATCCCGACCAGGAAGGCCCAGAACCCGAAGCCGACGTCGTACAGCGCGATCTCGTCGTTGCTGTATCCGAGCTCATCGAACAGGAGTCGCAGCGTGAGGTTCGCGAGCGTGTCCCCGATCTTGTGTACCAGGATGAACAACAGCACGAGCCATGCGCCGTGCCGTTGCAGGAACTCCGCGAAGGGATTGATGATCGAGCCCCACACTTGCGCAAGGCTTTGCTTGTCGCTCGCGACGACGTGCCTCGCGGGCTCGCCCACGATCAGCCCGGTCAGCATCGCCGGCAGCGCGAACGCGGCGCAGGCCAGGTAGGCAGCGGTCCAGCCCATGCGCGCCGCGACCACCAGCGCGAGTGCTCCTGCCGCCGCCGAGCCGATGCGCCAACCGTACTGCGACATGCCCGAGCCTACGCCGAGCTGGTAGGGCTTCAGCGTCTCGATCCGGTAAGCGTCGATCACGATGTCGTATGTTGCGCCGGCGACCCCGACCAGTATCGCCGCGACGACCGTGGCGCCAATGGCAGCCTCGGGATCCACGAGCGCGAGGTTCACGACCGCCGCGATCACCAACACGCCGGCAAGCAGCAGCCAGGACACGCGCTGTCCGAGCCTGCCGAGCAGCGGGATACGCACGCCGTCGACGATCCACGCCCAGAAGATCTTCAGGTTGTAGACGAGGAACGCGAGGCTGAAAGCCGTGATCGTTTGCTTGTCGATCCCGTTCTGCGCGAGACGGGTAGTCAGGGTGGCGCCGATCATGGCGTAGGGAAAGCCGGAGGAGACGCCGACGAAGAAGGCCGCGAGCGATTCCTTCTCGGCATACGGCCGCAGGGCAGACCAGAGGCCGCCGCCCGGCGCGAGCGACCCGCGCGCGTCGTTCAAAGCCCGTATTCCTGAAGTTGCCCCCCCATCCGGCAGAGACCGTACGCTATGCGGGGCTTCGAGACCAGCAACCCGTTCAGATGACGATGACGCCGTCAGCGGGCGCGCGCCGCCTGGGCCCGGAGCAGGGGCAGCGTGCGCAGGGCGCGTTCCTGGCCGGGGCTATTCGGCCTGGTCGAGGAAGGCAAGCGGGTCGTGCCAACCGATCGGCATCTCGCCGTTCGACGCGCCCGAGTAGTCTTCCGGGTCCATGTCCAGCGAGCCGGACCAGTCCTCGGGCGCACCGACCGCTTCGATCAGCATGTTGCCCCAGGTGTCGACCTCGACTTCGTCCAGCGTGCCGTCGAAATGCTGGAGCTCGATGGTCGAATTCTCCTCGTCTACCGCGACGACCTCGAACAGCCGCCCGTCCGGGTTGCGATACCAACGCCCGATTACCGGATCCTCGATATTCATTGCGGCCACCCCGACCAGTCCACCCTTGAGAGCCTTCTCACTATTTATAGAACATCGAAATGGATGCGCAAGTTCACGCGTCCGCGCGCGCGATGCACCAGTCGACGATGCGATGGCCCTGCCGCAAGCCGCGGCGCTCGAACTTCGTGACCGGCCGGTCGAGCGGCGCATCGCCGGCGTGCTCGCGGCGTTCCACCACTTGCAAACCGGCGCTGGCCGCAACCGCCTCGTCGATGTGCTCGGCGTAGTTGTGCCAGTCGGTCGCGACCCTGAGGGTTCCGCCCGGCGCGAGCCGCGCCGCCACCAGTTCCAGGAATGGCACTTGCAGCAAGCGCCGCTTGTGGTGCCGCTTCTTCGGCCAGGGATCCGGGAAATACACGTTGATCCGCTGCAGCGACCCCGGCGGCACCTGCTCCCGCAGCACCTCTACCGCATCGTGTACGATCACCTTGAGGTTGCGCAGGTCGGCCTTGTCGGCCGCGAGCAGCGCATGGCCCACGCCGGGCCGGTGCACTTCGACGCCGATGAAATCCCGCGCCGGATCGGCGGTCGACAGTTCCACCAGCGTCTCGCCGTTGCCGAAGCCGATCTCCAGCACCCGTTCGGCGCTGCGCCCGAAGATCCTGTCGAAATCCAGGGGCACCGCGGCAAAGTCGATCCCGAAGCGCCCCCACAACCGTTCGAACGCACGCTCCTGCGCCGGCGTCATCCGCCCTTCACGCCGCACGAAGCTGCGAATCTGTCGCTTGCGCAAGTCGTCAACCATGGATCAATTCTCGATACGAAGACCCGATGGTAACAACGCACGCTGCAAACCCGGCAACGATGTTGAAGCGGAGCGGTGGCCGGGGGGAGGGGTCTTCGGCGGCGTGCGAGGCAGGGATGCCGAGCCCGCA
>CBFGSB010000148.1:0-7544 GCA_965651325.1 uncultured Chromatiales bacterium
GTGGCCGGCGCCGAAGGCCCCTCCCCCCGGGCACGGCTCCGCAGGCCCCGGCGCCCGACGGCGCGTTCCACCGCCGCATGCCCCGGGACCCGCCTACCCGGGCGCGCAAGCGCGTGTGCCACGGGCCTTCAGTCGCGACGCTCTTCGGCAGCTCGTGTGAAGCGGGGTTGGTGGCGCAGCAGGTCTTCGCGGGGGAGGAGGAACAGGCCGTGGCCGCCGTGTTCGAGGTCGGGCCAGACGAAGGGCACGTCGGGGAAGCGCGCTTCGAGGGCGTCGCGGCTGTTGCCGACTTCGGCGGCCAGGAGGCCGTGGTCAGCGAGGAAGGGGGCCGCATCGGCGAGTATCGTGATGACGTCGTCTAGGCCGTCGGAGCCCGACGCGAGACCGGAGCGTGGCTCGTGGCGGTATTCCGGGGGGAGAGCCTGCATGTCGGCGGCGTCGACGTAAGGGGGGTTGGCGACGATGAGGTCGTAGCGTGGCGCCGGGCGTTCGCTTGCGAGCCGCGCGAAATAGTCCGAGCGAAGAAGCCGGACGCGGGGCTCGAGGCGGTGGCGCGCGATGTTGATCGCGGCGACCTCGAGCGCAGCGGCGGAAATGTCGAGCGCGTCGATCCCGGCGTCGGGGAAGGCATGGGCCAGCGCGATCGCGATGCAGCCGCTGCCGGTGCCGAGATCGAGGGCGCGGTGCACGCGGCCGGGAGAGAGCCACGGCTGGAAGCGCTGGCCGATCAGCTCGGCGAACGGCGAGCGCGGGACGAGCACGCGTTCGTCGACGTAGAACTCGAGACCGGCGAACCACGCCTGGCGCACGAGGTAGGCGAGCGGGAGGCGTTCGCGGACACGCCGGTCGGCAAGCGCTTCGAGATCCGCGAGCTCCGCCGGGGTGAGAGTCCGCGCGTAGTGCCGCGGGGCCTCGTCGTGATTGAGCCCGAGCGTTGCAAAAACGAGCCAGGCCGCTTCGTCGAGCGGGTTGTCGGTGCCGTGCCCGTACGCCAGCGCCGCCTCGTCGAAACGAGCGGCGGTGCGGCGAATGAAATCCGCAACGGTCGGCGCGGCGGGTGGAGTGCGCTCTGCCATGCTGGCGCGCAATGTAGCACGGCCCCCGGGGCCGTTATGCCGCGAAAGCGCGCTAGAATGACCGGTCTATGTCCGGGATCCTGAAATTCATCGCGTTTCTCGTCGCAGTGGCGGCTGTCGCCGTGGTCGCGTGGCTCATCGCCGACGCCTTCGACGAGCCGCGGCAGGTGGAATTCGCCACGGTATTGGCCGAGCCGCGACCGCTGCCGGAGTTTTCCCTGGTCGACCACGGCGGCCGCACCTTCGATGCCGCCCGTTTGCGCGGCCACACCACCCTCCTGTTCTTCGGCTTCACGCATTGCCCGGATATCTGCCCGGCAACCCTGTCGCAGCTCACGGCGGCGCGGCGGCAGCTCGCGGCGTCGGGCGGCGGCGCCCTTCCGCAGATCGTGCTGGTCACCGTGGACCCGGCGCGCGATACGCCGGAGGTGCTCGCGAGCTACGTCGGTTATTTCGGTGAAGGTATCACCGGCGTGACGGGCACGGCCGACCAGATCCGCGCGCTCGCCGAGCCGCTCGGCATCCACTTCGAGAAGAGCCCGCTGGGTGACGACTACACGATGAGCCATTCCACTGCCGTCCTGGTGGTCGGTCCCGACGCATCGCTCACGGCGCTCTTCAGCAGCCCGCACGACGTGAGCGCACTCGTGCACGACCTGCCCGTCCTGATGGCGACGGGATGAGGTACGGGCTGGCCCCGCTGTTGCTGCTTGCGGCAGCATGCGGCGTTGACCAGGACGCGCCGCTCCGCGCTTCCGGCGTCGCCATCTACGCCCCGCTGCCCGGGCAGGAAGCTGCCGCGGCGTACCTGGTCCTGCACAACAGAGGAGCGACGCCTCTCGTCATCGCGAACGTCACGAGCCCCGAGTTCGCGAGCGTGGCGATGCACGCGACGGTGTTCGGCGACGGCATAGCGGAGATGATCCCGCTCGATTCGATCACGGTGGCCGAGAGCTCCGACGTCGAGTTCTCCGCCGGCGGACGGCACCTGATGCTGAGCGACCCGTTGCAGGCATTCGCTCCCGGCGACGAGGTCACGCTCGAGTTCCACTACGGCGGCGATCGCCCGCTCGTCGTGCAGGCGCCGCTGCAGCCGCGCCTGCCGGGCGGCGAGTAGCGCGATGCCGGCCGGCACTGGCGAGATTGCGGCGCAAGCGTTCCTGCTCCTGCAACGGCTCCTGCCGAAGCACCTCCTCACCGCGCTCGTCCGGTGGCTGGCGCAGGTCCGTCTCCGGCCCGTCAAGAACTTCATGATCCGCGCATTCGTCGGGGCATACGCGGTGAACGTCGAGGAGATCGCGGAGCCTGCGCCCGAAGGCTACCCGGACTTCAATGCGTTCTTCACGCGCGCGCTCCGCGAAGGCGCCCGCGACGTGGATGCCGCGCCCGATTCCGTCGTGTCGCCGGTCGACGGCACCACGAGCGCGGCGGGCGGCATCGACCGCGGCCGGCTGCTGCAGGCGAAAGGCCGGCAGTACCGGCTCGAGGACCTGCTCGCGACGGATCTCGCCGACGCCGAGCTGTTCGAGAACGGCGAGTTCGCGACCTTCTATCTCGCGCCGTACAACTACCATCGGGTGCACAGCCCGCTGGCGGCCGAGGTGACGGCGGCCCGCTACGTTCCGGGGAGCCTCTACAGCGTGAACGACTGGACGGTGCGCTCGCTGCCGCGGCTGTTCGCGCGCAACGAGCGCCTCATCTGTCACTTCCGCACGGCGGCCGGGCCGATGATCGTGATCCTCGTCGGCGCACTGAACGTCGGCAGCATCACCACGCCGTGGACGGGTACGCTCCGGCCGCGCAAGCGCGGCGTGGTCGAAGACCTGCAACTCGATCCGCACGCGTCCCCGATGGTCGCGAAAGGCGGCCTGCTCGGCTGGTTCAACATGGGCTCGACGGTGATCGTGCTGCTGCCGCCGGACACCTGCACGTGGCGCGATGATCTCGTGCCCGGCCGGCGGGTAAGGATGGGCGAGCCGATCGGCCGCCTCGCGACAGCATGAGCTGGCGGCCGTCCTGCGACCTCGAGACGGCACGGCTGCGTGCGCGCATGCTGGCGGCGGCGCGCGAGTTCTTCGCGGCGCGGCAGGTGCTCGAAGTGGAGACACCCGTGTTGGCGCGTGCGGCGGTGAGCGATCCGCACATCGAAAGCATCGCCGCGACTCTCGGCAAGGATGCGGCGCGCCTCATGTATCTCCGCACCTCACCCGAGTTCTGCATGAAGCGCCTGCTCGCGGCCGGCTGGCCGGACATCTACGAGCTGGGCAAGGTGTTCCGCG
This sequence comes from uncultured Chromatiales bacterium, assembly GCA_965651325.1. Taxonomy (GTDB): domain Bacteria; phylum Pseudomonadota; class Gammaproteobacteria; order Steroidobacterales; family Woeseiaceae; genus IDS-8. Next base: position 3,356 of record CBFGSB010000148.1, read on the forward strand.
GCTCCGAGGCGGGTGCGCGGCACCAGCCCGAGTTCACCATGGCCGAGTGGTACCGGCTCGGGTTCGGGCTCGGCGACATCGTGCGCGACACGCTGGAATTCATTACCGCCCTCCTCGATGCCCGCCGCTTAAGCGGCCCTGCCGAGACGATCGATTACCGGGAGGCGTTCCAGCGGTACGCCGGCATCGACACCGACGCGGCGCCGATCCGGGCACTGGCCGAAGCGGGCCGCGCCGACGATCGCCTCGCAGCGGCGTTGGGCGACGAGCGGGACGCCTGGCTCGACCTCGTCCTCGCCACGAGAATAGCGCCGCGCTTTCCCGCGGACCGGCTGACCGTGCTCCGGCACTACCCCCGGAGCCAGGCGGCGCTCGCGCGGCTTTGCCCGGACGACGCGGCGGTCGCCGACCGCTTCGAAGTGTTTTACGGCGAGCTCGAGCTGGCGAACGGCTTTGTCGAGCTGCAGGACGCCGGGGAGCAGTCGGCGCGTTTCGATGCCGACCAGGCCCGGCGGCGCCAGGCGGGGCTGCCGGTGCGACCGCGCGACGAGCGCCTGCTGGCCGCGCTGGCGCACGGCCTGCCCGCCTGTGCCGGCGTCGCCGTCGGCTTCGACCGCCTCGTCATGATCAACGCGATGGCAAACGATATCCGCCGGGTGCAGACTTTTGCCTTTGAAGAGGAAGACGCATGACCAATGAACGGGCGGTCGACTACGGGCTCTTGCGACGGCAGCTCCAGTCGCTGGTCGCCGACGAGCCGGACCCGCTGGCGAATACCGCCAATTTCGTCGGGCTGCTGTACGACGCGCTGCCGGACATCAACTGGCTCGGCGTCTACGTGCTGCGCGACGGCGACCTGGTGCTGGGCCCGTTCCAGGGGAAGCCGGCCTGCGTTCGCCTGCCCGCGGGCCAGGGCGTGTGCGGCGCGGCCGCTGCGCGCCGTGAGACCGTGCGCGTGCACGACGTCAATGAATTCCCCGGCCACATCGCCTGCGACCCGGTATCGCGCTCCGAGCTGGTGGTGCCCCTGATCCTCGAAGGGCGCGTGCTGGGTGTACTGGACGTCGACAGCCCGTACGTCGGGCGTTTCAGCGAACGCGACAGTGAAGGATTGCAGGAGCTTTGCGCGGCCTTCGTCGACGACCTGTCGGGGAAGGTCGCCGCCGGCGGCTTTATTTGACGCGCGACACGTATTCGCTGGAGCGAGTGTCGACCCGGATCACTTCGCCCTGCTCGACGAACAGCGGCACCCGCACGACGGCCCCCGTGGCGAGCTTCGCCGGCTTGACGCCGCCGCTCGCGGTGTCTCCGCGCACCCCGGGATCGGTTTCGACGATCTCCAGTTCCACGAAATTCGGCGGTGCTACCAGGAGCGGCACGTTGTTCCACAACGTGACCTGGCAAATCTCCTGCCCGAGCAGCCAGTCCTTCGCGTCGGCGACCGCTTTTTCCTCCGCCGCGTACTGCTCGAAGGTGTCCGGCACCATGAAGTGCCAGAACTCGCCGTCGTTGTAGAGGTACTGCATGTCGGTATCGTGGACGTCCGCCGCCTGGACGCTCTCGCCCGACTTGAACGTCCTGTCGATTGTGCGGCCGGTCTTCAGGTTCCGGATGCGAACCCGGTTGAACGCCTGGCCCTTGCCGGGTTTGACGAATTCGTTCTCCACGATCACGCAGGGATCGCCGTCCATGATGATCTTGAGACCGGAGCGGAACTCACTGGTGCTGTAACTGGCCATCGCGCGATGATACAGAACCCCGCAGGTGCCGAAAACGACCGCTGCGGCCTTTCGACGCGAAACGCCGGCCAGCGGGTTGCCTGTCGACCGTTCGGCACAGGCCGGTAACCGGCGACGCGGTAGCGGGGACACGCCTGTTCGATACGGCCGGGACACCCGGTAAAGGATAACTTTGACCCTCGTCACAGTTTGGACTGCGGGGTCCGTCTACTCTGGGGCCGCTGGTTCCTTGCCCGCAACTTCCAAGCAAATCAACCGCTTCCGGCCGAGCAGTCCCGGGGAAAGTCATTGGACGACCGACAGAGTATCTCAATTGCCGTTTTGACCCGATCGCAGGACGATGTCGAGCTCGTCAACAGGACGCTCCGGGACGCCGGGCATGCGGCGCATTGCCAGTGGGTTTCCAACCCGGAGAAACTGGACCAGGCGCTCAGCCGCGGAGAGATCGAGCTGATCGTCGTCAACAAGGACCGCTATTCCGATACCGTGCGCCAGGTCGTCGAGCAGAAGGACGCCTACATTCCCGAGCTGCCGGTCATCGCCGTCAGCGACGCGGTCGACGAAGCGGCCATCCAGGACGCCATGAAGCAGGGCGCCTGCGACCTCGTGTCCATCGGCAAGAAGGTGCGGCTGCAGTCGGTCCTGATGCGGGAGCTGCGTGCCTTTCGCGTCGAGCAGGCGCTCAACTCGACCATTGGCTCCGCCACCGAGTACCGCAAGCAGCTCGACGATTACATGCAGGGCTCGTCTACTGCGATCGCCTACGCCCAGGAAGGCATCGTCACGAATGCGAACAACGCCTGGCTCGACATGTTCGGCATCGGGGACAAAAGCCAGGTCGTCGGGCTGCCGCTCATGGACATGTTCGAGCCGGAGAGCCAGGCGGCAATCAAGGGCGCAATCGTCGCCACGACCAAGGGCAAGTGGCAGCGCGGTGAGAAGCTCAGCGTCAGGGCGCGCCTCGGGCAGAGCGACGCGTCGGCGCTCGAGCTGGATTTCCAGCTCGTCGACTTCGAGGACGGCCCGCATGTACAGATCCGCATCGCGCCGCCGGAGAAAAAAGAGGAAGAGCCCACCAAGCTCGTGCACGAGGCGCTGAAGCGGGATCCGACTACCCTGTTCTTCCACCGCAGCCAGCTGCTCGAAAAAATCACCAAGCGGCTTGGCAGGAAGCCGAAATCGGGGTTGCACCTGCTGGCCTATATCAAGCCCGACCGATTCTCGGAGCTGAAAGACGTCGTCGGCATCCTTCCCACCGAAGAGATCCTGGCGCAGCTCGCCGAAGAAGTACGCAAAAAGATGCACCCGCGCGACGTTGCCGGCCGCTTCGAGGGCACGGTCATCATGGCACTGCTGGAGCGCGGCAGCGAGCGCGATGGCGAGGTCTGGGCGAAGCATCTCGTCGAGCACATCCACAATTTCGATTTCAAGGTGGACGACCAGAGCGTCAATCTCACCTGCACGATCGGGATCTGCGCGGTGAGCGGGGTTTACTCCAGCCTGGAAGAGCTCGTCGCCGCGGTCGCGGAAGCGCACGCAAACGGCAAGAAGAAGGGGGGGAATTGCGCGTTCCTGACCGACTCCACGGATGTCGACACGCGGCTGCGCAAGTACGACGAGATCTGGGTGCGCTACATCAAGTCGGCGCTGATGGAGAACCGCTTCCGCCTGGCACAGCTTCCGATCGCGGGGCTGCGCAGCGACTCGATGCAGATGTACGACATGCTGGTGCGCATGCTCGACGAGCATGGTAACGCCGTGCTCCCGTCCGACTTCCTGCCGGCGGCCGAGCGCAATAATCTCATGAAGACGATCGACCGCTGGATCATTACGGCTTCCATGGACTTCTGCCTCGAGAACGGCGCCGACCAGGTGTTCGTGCGCCTGTCGAGGCAGTCGCTGCAGGATGGAACGCTCATCGACTGGATGCGCAAGGAGTTCGGCAAGCGCAAGCTTGCGCCGTCGAAGATATGCGTGCAGGTCCCGGAGCAGGAAGCGGCAAAATACATCAAGCAGATGAAGCAGGTCGTCGAAGAGTTCCGGAAGCTCGGGATCGCGTTCGCGCTCGAGCATTACGGCATCGACAAGAACCGGTTCCAGATCCTCGACATCCTGCGGCCCGACTACGTGAAGATCGACGGCGAGCTCATGCACACCCTCACCACCGACACGGAAATGCAGGAGAACGTCCGGCAGGTAACGGAAGCGGCCGACGAGCGGAAAATCCAGACCATTGCCGAACGGGTGGAGAACGCCAACGCCATGGCGGTGCTGTTCCAGCTCGGGGTGCATTTCATGCAGGGGCATTACGTGCACGAGCCCGAGGTCGTGCTGCAGGAACCCGCAAGCGTTTCGCAGACGACGCTGGACGCGATCGGCGGCGCCTGACCCGCTCCCCGGGAGCCTCTACACACGACGGCGTCTCTTCGCCCAGGCTTGTGGAGCTTCCC
>CBFGSB010000149.1:0-7465 GCA_965651325.1 uncultured Chromatiales bacterium
AGGCCCACAGGGACGTGCTCGTGGCCGGCGCCGAAGGCCCCTCCCCCCGGTCGCGAGTCCGCCAGCCACGTACGCCAACAACGGAACCACCCGCGCCAGCTAACAAGGGACGACTCCCGCGAGTACTGTAAATGGCACGAAACATGGCACGCACCCGCGGGGCCCCCACCACAGGCCTCACGACCCAGCTCAAGAACTACGTCCAGCTCATGCGCCTGGACAAACCCATCGGCATCTGGCTCTTACTGTGGCCGACCCTCTGGGCGCTCTGGCTTGCAGGCGAAGGCCACCCGGACGGCGGCCTGTTCGCGGTGTTCGTCCTGGGCGTGATCGTCATGCGCTCCGCCGGCTGCGTGCTGAACGATTTCGCGGATCGCAAGATCGACCCCCACGTCTCCCGCACCCGCCTGCGCCCCGTGGCCACGGGCGCGGTTGCACCGACGGAAGCGCTGACGCTGTTCGTCGCCCTCTCGCTCATCGCCGTGGGTTTCGCGGCGATGCTGAACCGCCCGGCGCAGGTGCTGGCGGTGGTCGCGGCGGGACTGACGATCGTCTACCCGTTCGTGAAGCGCTTTATTTCAATTCCGCAGCTCGTGCTGGGCGCGGCGTTCGGCTGGGCGGCGCCGATGGCGTTCGCCGCGCAGACGGGCAGCACGGAACAGCTCGCATGGCTCGTGTTCGGGGTGGCAGTGACCTGGGCGGTGATCTATGACACGTTCTATGCAATGGCCGATCGCGAGGACGACCTCGAGATCGGCGTGAAGTCGACCGCGATCCTGTTCGGCGACGCGGACCTGTTCGTGATCGGCGGATTGCAGGTGCTGATGCTCCTCGGCCTCGTGCTGGTCGGCCACATGGCGGGCTTGAGCGGCTGGTACTACGGGTCGCTGGTGCTCGTCGCGATCCTCATGGGGTATCACCAGTGGCTGGCGCGGAAGCGCGATCCGGAAGGCTGTTTCAAAGCCTTCCTGCACAACCACTATATCGGCATGACGGTGTTCGCGGGCATCGTGCTGGATTACACGTTCCGGCCGCTGGTGTAGGCACGCGCAACCGTCAGGACGCTGACCGCGTCGGCGCCGGCATCGAGCAGGGCCGCGGCGAGCTGGCGGCAGGTTTCACCCGTGGTCATGACGTCATCCACGATCAGCGGGTGCCGGCTTCGCAAGCGCCCGCTTACCGCGAACGCGTGCCGCAGGTTGCGGCGGCGGGCCGCGGCATCGAGGCCGGCTTGCGGCGGCGTGCGCCGGATGCGCCGCGCCTGCGTGTCGATCGGCAGCCCGAACCGGCGCGCGAGCGGGCGGCAGAGCTCTCTCGCCTGGTTGAACCCGCGCGTGGCGTGACGCCAGCGGTGCAGCGGCACCGGTACCAGCACGTCCACGTCCGGCAGGCCCCCGGCGAGCAGCGGCGCGAGCAGCCCGGCGAACGCGGGCACGTAGTGCAGTTGCCGCCGGAACTTCAGCGCTTTCAGCGCGGCGTCGACCGGAAACGTCCAGGACAGCGCCGCGCGCGCCGCCACGAAGGGCGGGGGGCGCCGCGCGCAGTCGGTGCAGTCGGCGCCGGGGGCGAGCGGCACGGCGCAGCGGCCGCAGGCATTCCGGAGGTGTGGCAGGTCGAGCAGGCAGCGCGTGCAGAAGCCGGACGGTGCGGCCGCGCCGCACAGCACGCAATAATCCGGAAACACCGCGCGTGTGAGGCGGCGAACGATTTCGTCGCAGACGGCAACGGCTGGCATGCCACGAGTGTGACCGCATCGCGGCGCCGCGGCCGCTGCCATTTCCGCACGCCACGCCCGGTATTTGAGGCAACATACGCCGCGTGACCGATTCCCGACCCGGAGCATTGAACCGCCGAGACGTGCGCCGCCGATTCGATCGTGCGGCGGCCGGCTTCGCGGGCGCCGATTTCGTGCACCGGCATGCCGCTGCCGGGCTGCTCGAACGGCTGGCGCCGATGACGTTCACGGTCGAGCGCGTGCTGGATGCCGGTTCGGCCGCGGGCGCTGCGAGCCGCGAGCTGGCAAAGGCGTGGCGCAAGGCCCGGATCATCAGCCTGGACCTGTCCATGAGCATGCTCCGCACGGCCAGGGCCAGCCGTTCGCGCTTCGCCCGCATCTCGGAGCTGCAGGCCGACGTCGCGCAGCTACCGATCGCCGACCACTGCATCGACCTCGTGTTCGCGAACATGCTGCTGCCGTGGGCGATCGACCCCGCCGGCTTCTTCGGCGAGGTCCGTCGCGTGCTGCGCAAGGAAGGCCTGTTTGCATTCTCGACGCTCGGGCCGGACAGCCTGCGCGACCTGCGCGAAGCGTGGGCGGAAGTGGACGCCGGCGAGCACGTCAACGCGTTTCCCGACATGCACGACATCGGCGACCTCGTCGTGCGCTCCGGGCTGCGCGACCCGGTTGTCGACGTCGATTACCTGACCGTCAGCTACCGCAGCAGCGAGGCATTCCTGCGCGACCTGACGGCCGCGGGCGCACGCAACTCCCTCGCGCGCCGGCACGCCGCCCTTACCGGCAAGGAGCGCTTTGCGCGTATGCGGTCGGCACTGGAACGTCGGTTCGGCGACGCGGGCCTGCCGCTCCGGCTCGAGCTGGTGTTCGGGCATGCCTGGGGAAGCGGACCGGTTCCCGTGCCCGGGCGGGATCGGGAATACCGGCTGGACGTCGCCGACATCGGCCGCCGCCGCCGTTGAGACCCCCCAAAAAAAATCGGTGTAAGCGCATGATCTGAATCGTTTCGCCCGCAAGCACAAGGCCGCCCGGAGTTTGCAAGCCCCGTGACTCTTCAAGTACACTGCGCTGGCTTTTGACCGGCGTAAGCCGCCAGGATTGCGAGGAGCGGTTCGAGCGACCAGAAGCCTCGGCGCTGGGTTGGAAAACGGTTGGTCAGCGGCATCCCGATCCGAAACCCCTGAGCACGATTGATTTCAGCCGGGAGGCGAAATCCGACGGCGGACTCGAACACGCGCCGGTCATGGACTATGAGACAGCAGGCAAGCCGGAACATTCATGAGCCGCACGCGCCGCGCGTACAAGGGCATTGAAGGGAACGACGCCCGCAGGGTGATCTACTGATGACAAGAAAACTGATACTGGGCCTGGCGGCGCTTTGCATTGCCGGTCCGGCCTGCGCGGATTGGGCAATCAACATGCCCAAGGGCATTACGGAACTGAGTCACGAGACGTGGCGCCTGCACATGCAGGTGTTCTGGTGGTGCGTGGCTATCGGCATCGTGGTGTTCGGCACGATGGGCTATACCATCTTCAAGCATCGCCGGTCGCGCGGGCACGAGGCCGCACAGTTCTCGCACAACGGCAAGCTCGAAGTCGTCTGGACCACGATCCCCGTCGTCATCCTGCTGATCATGGCCGTACCCGCGGCGGAGACGCTGGTCAAGATCGAGTACAGCCAGAACCCCGACATGACCGTCGTCGTCACGGGCTACCAGTGGCGCTGGCATTATGAGTACCCCGACCTCGGCGTCGAATTCTTCAGCTCGCTGTCGGCAAAGAGCAATGCCGCGAGGCGCAAGGGCTCCGGCATCGACGTGACCACGGTGGAAAACTACCTGCTCGACGTCGACAAACCGCTCGTGGTGCCGGTAGGCGCCAAGGTGCGGGTGCTGCTGACGTCGAAGGACGTCATTCACGCGTGGTGGGTACCGGCGCTGGCCCTCAAGAAAGACGCCATTCCCGGCTACATGAACGAAATCTGGTTCATTGCCGAAGAAACGGGCACTTACCGCGGCCAGTGCGCCGAGCTGTGCGGCGTCGATCACGCCTACATGCCGGTCGTCGTAGAAGTCGTCGAGCCGGCGGAGTTTGAAACCTGGCTGGCGAGCCAGCAGGAGGCCGCAGAGCCGCAACCGGTCGCGGCCGCCGGAGAGGAAGAATGACAACTGCAGTAGCAGACGCGCACGCGGCTGAACATCACGGTCCGCCGGCAGGCTGGCGGCGTTGGGTCTTCTCGACCAATCACAAGGACATCGGGACGATGTACCTGGTGTTCAGCCTCACGATGTTCTTCGTGGGCGGCTTGCTGGCGCTGGGCATCCGCACCGAGCTGTTCTCGCCGGGCTTGCAGTTCATGCAACCCGAGTTCTTCAACCAGCTCACGACCGTGCACGCGCTGGTCATGATCTTCGGCGCGGTGATGCCCTCCATGGTGGGGCTTGCCAACTGGATGATCCCGTTGATGATCGGGGCGCCCGACATGGCGCTGCCGCGCATGAACAACTGGTCGTTCTGGATCCTGCCGTTCGCCTTCACGCTGCTGCTCTCGACGTTCTTCATGCCGGGCGGCGCGCCCGCCGGCGGCTGGACGATGTATCCGCCGCTTTCGCTGCAGATGGGCGACTCGTTCCCGTTCATGATCTTCTCGATCCACCTGATGGGCATCTCATCCATCATGGGCGCCATCAACATTATCGTGACGGTGCTCAACATGCGCGCGCCGGACATGTCGCTGATGAAGATGCCGCTGTTCGTCTGGTCGTGGCTGATCACGGCCTACCTGCTGCTCGCCGTCCTGCCGGTTCTCGCGGGCGCCGTGACCATGCTCCTGACGGACCAGTTCTTCGGCACCAGCTTCTTCCTGGCGGCCGGCGGCGGCGACCCGGTGCTTTACCAGCACATCTTCTGGTTCTTCGGGCACCCCGAGGTCTACATCATGATCCTGCCGGCTTTCGGCATCATCTCGGAGGTAATCCCGACCTTCGCCAGGAAGCCGCTCTTCGGCCACGACTCGATGGTGTACGCGCTCGCCTGCATTGCGTTCCTGTCGTTCGTCGTCTGGTCGCACCACATGTTCACGGTCGGCATGCCGCTCACGGGGCAGCTCTTCTTCATGTTCGCGACCATGCTGATTTCCGTGCCAACCGGCGTGAAAGTCTTCAACTGGACGGCGACGATGTGGCGCGGCGCGATGACCTTCGAGACGCCGATGCTGTTCGCGATCGCCTTCGTCGTCCTGTTCACGATCGGCGGCTTCTCCGGGCTCATGGTCGCCATCGTGCCGGCCGACATCCAGTACCACGATACCTACTTCGTCGTGGCGCATTTCCATTACGTGCTGGTGCCCGGGTCCGTATTCGCCGTCCTCGCGGCCGTGTACTACTGGCTGCCCAAATGGACGGGCACCATGTACAACGAGACGCTCGGGAAGTGGCACTTCTGGCTGTCGACGATCTTCGTGAACGTGCTGTTCTTCCCGATGCACTTCGTTGGCCTGGCCGGCATGCCACGGCGAATTCCCGATTACTCGGTACAGTTTGCCGACTTCAACGCGGTGGCGAGCATCGGCGCGTTCGGCTTCGGTCTGGCGCAGCTCCTGTTCGTCTACGTCGTGATCCAGTCGGCGCGCGGCAAGGGCAAGCCGGCTACGCAGGAAGTATGGGACAACCCGAAGGGCCTCGAATGGACCGTGCCGTCGCCGGCCCCGCATCACACGTTCGAGGTGCCGCCGAAGGTCTCGTCGGCAAACGCATTTAATTGAACAGGAAGCCGCGTTCATCCCCGGAGAGCGTGCGCAGGACGGCGCTGATCCTGGGTGCGATTGCGCTGGCGATCTTTATCGGCTTCATACTGCTCAACGTGATGAGGTCCTGAGGTGAGCGAGGAGCGGAAACAAAGCCCGGCATCGATGGCTATCCGGCTGGCGGTGGTCGCCGTGGGCATGTTCGGCTTCGGTTACCTGCTGGTGCCCGCGTACGACGTGTTCTGCGAGATCACGGGATTCGGCGGCCGCACCAACGAGACGCCGGCAGTCGTTGCCGTGACGGAGCCGGAGATGGACCGCAGCGTCGATCTCGAGTTCGTCACGACCGTGAACCAGGCAGCGCCGTGGACCTTCAAGGCGGAAGCCCCGGGTATGAGCGTGCACCCCGGCGGAATTTACCAGGCCACCTTCATGGCCAGGAACCTCAGCAACCACAAGCAGATCGCGCAGGCGGTGCCCAGCATTGCGCCGCCGCAGGCCGCGCAATATTTCAAGAAGCTCGACTGCTTCTGCTTTACCACGCAGGAATTCGCGCCGAACGAGGAGCGCGAGCTGCTGGTCCGCTTCGTCGTCGATCGGGACCTGCCCGAGTACGTCGACACCATCACGCTGTCTTATACGATGTTCGACACGAACCGGCTGGCGAACGCCGCCGGGGACGCGCCCCACGCGCATGACCACGAGCACCTGGATTAACTACCGGAATTCCCATGTCTGCCGAAACCACTCACGATAACCGTTACTACGTCCCGCATGGCAGCCCCTGGCCGATTGTCGGAGCGATCGGACTGTTCCTGGGTGTGGGCGGGGCTTCGATCTGGCTGAACGGCAACGACTACGGCTACTGGATCATGTGGACCGGCGTCGCCGTCATCGTAACGATGCTGTTCGGCTGGTTCGGCAAGGTCATCTCGGAGAGTGTCGCGGGACGCTACAACTCCCAGGTCGACATGTCCTTCCGCATGGGCATGTTCTGGTTCATCTTTTCCGAGGTGATGTTCTTTTCGGCGTTCTTCTTCGCGCTGTTCTATTCACGCTTCTTTTCCGTGCCGTGGCTCGGGGGCGAAAGCAACAACTTCTTCACGAACCTGTTCCTGTGGAACGGCTTCGAGAATACCTGGCCGACCAACGGACCGGCCGCGGTCGGCGGCGAGTTCGAGATCATACCGGCCTTCGGGTTGCCGCTGCTCAACACCGCCATCCTGCTGACGAGCAGCGTGACCGTGACGATCGCGCATCACGCGCTGCAGCAGAACAATCGCCTGATCCTGAAGATCTTCCTGGGACTCACCGTCCTGCTGGGCGCCAGCTTCCTCTACCTGCAGGCGGCGGAATACGTGCACGCCTATCACGAGCTGAACCTGAAGCTGTCCACGGGGATCTACGGTTCCACGTTCTTCATGCTGACAGGTTTCCACGGCCTGCACGTGACGCTCGGCACGATCATCCTGGCGGTCATCTGGTTGCGCGTCATGCGCGGTCACTTCACGCCGGAGCACCACTTCGGTTTCGAAGCCGCGGCCTGGTACTGGCACTTCGTCGACGTGGTGTGGATCGCGCTCTACGTGTTCGTCTACTGGATGTAGGAGGGCAGCCGGCAGCGGGAATACCCGCCGCCGTTCATCGCTCCAATCCGTGCGGCGCGAGCCAGCCGAGGCTGTAGGCCGCGACCAGCAGCAGGATCAGGACGATCGAAAGCGCAACGCGGATCTTCAGCGCCTTGAGCACGCGAGTCGAGCCGTCCTGGTCGCGATAGAGGAAGAACAGGCCCGCCCCGAGGCTCACTAATATGGCGGCCAGCAGGGCCACTACGACGAGTTTTAGCAATGATCGGCTCCGAAGGCCCCGGTTTCCGACAGTATAATGAATACAGAAGACTCACGGACTTCGATCGCCACGCGGCTTCTTCCGCCATTTGCCGCGCTCGCGCTGGTCGTGCTGTTCACGAGCTTAGGCGTCTGGCA
>CBFGSB010000150.1:0-7410 GCA_965651325.1 uncultured Chromatiales bacterium
GAATCTACCCGGCTTTGCCGTCCACCCGAGGCTGCAGCAGTATCGGCGTGTAAACCCACGCGTACAGGAGGAACGCCACGATCCAGAGCACGCCGGCGCACACGATCACGTGCGCATAATCGAGCGGCAGCACGGCCGGCCCGAACACGCGCACGGCCGCCGCCGCGATCAGGAACGCGTACGCCCAGGCGATGCGTCTCGCGACCGCCAGCGGACGCCCCGTATGGCCGAGCGACGCACGCGTCATCACGGCGATAATCATGGTCGCAGCGGCGCCGGCCCCGAGAGCATGCGGCCAGTGCACCGCCCACGGAGCGCCGGCGAGCATCGAGACCGCTTTCAGGAACAGCCCGATCGGTAACCAGGCGTATGCGGCGTGCAGCACCCACACGATGGGATCCTTGAACGTGTGCAGCGTCTGCCAGCCCGTGATGCGCGCGGCATGCGCCAGCGCGGCGAGCAATGCGACCGCCGCCGCCGTCCAGTGCGCGGGCGCGGCAATATCGAACAGGATGACCGCGACCATGCTGCCGATCGCGAGCCGTTCCACGAGCGGCCAGGTGCGCACCCTGAGCTGGATGCCGCGGTTGCGCAAGGCCGCAGCAGTGAACGCGGGCACGATCCGTCCCCCGATCACGGTGACGAGGAGCAGCACGATGTCGAGCGCGATGCGCACGGCGCGGCTCGCGAGCAATACATCGAGATCGGCAAGCGCGTAGACGAACGCGGCGTCCGTCGCCCACAGGGCGAAAAGCACGGCCAGGAGCGGCCGGTTGCGATTGGTGGAACGGAACAGTGCCGGCGCGAGGGTGGCGGCGAGAGCCGGCAGGAATGCGAGCTCCGCGACCGCTACCAGCCACCATGGGAGGACGCCCACGGCGGCCATGGCGATACGGCCGGCAAGCCACAGGCAGAACAGCAGGATCAGTGGCCGGCCCGCGTAGCCGCGCGAGCCGGTCCAGCTCGGCACCGCCGTCAGCATGAAGCCGCCGATCGCGGCCGCCACGAAGCCGAACAGCATCTCGTGCGCGTGCCACAGGAAGGCGGGCAGCGTGCCGAATGGCGCCGCGCCGCCCCGGTACAGGATGAGCCATATGCCCAGCGCAACCAGCGCGTACCAGCCGGCAGCGAGGAAAAACGGGCGGAACCCGTAGGCAAAGGGGACCAGGCGGGCCATCAGTTCACGAATGCCCGCAACGGCCCCAGGGGATGGTGCGCACGAGCGATGGCAATAATGCATCCGTACACCGCGAGTGCGCCGACGAAGGTTGCCAGCCGGATCGCAGGGGTGCGACCGCGCTTCAACGCGAAGGTACCGAGGCCGATGTAGACGACGAGCAGCACGAGCTTCGCGGCCAGCCAGCCGTTCGCGTACAGCGCGGCGGGCAGGATCGCCACGAGCAGCAGTGCCGCGACCAGCAGCACGATGTCGATGGCATAGCTGAGATAGCGCAGGGGCGCGCGCATCGGCCAGCGCGCCTGCGCCTGCACGGCGAGGCCGCGCAGCAGGAACAGGCTGCCGCTTGCAATCACGGCTGCTACGTGTATTCCCTTGATTTGCGGATAGAACTCGATCATCGACGGGCCATGATGGCACGCGGGGGCCCGCGCCGTCCTGATCCAGGTCAAGCGAGGGTCAGGTGCGGAGGACGTTGCGCGCCAATTCCTCCAGCCGCGGCTTGTCCAGCAGCTCGATCTGCCGGCGCTCCGCCCGGACCAGCCCCTCGTCCCGGAAGCGCCGCAGGATACGGCTGACCGTTTCGGGCGCGAGCCGCAGGTAATTGGCGATGTCTGTGCGCGACATGGGCAGGTGCAGGAGCGTGGCCGAAAAGCCGCGCAGCGCGTAGCGCCGCGACAGGCTGACGAGGAAAGCCGCCATGCGCTCGTCCGCGTCGAAATCGCCGGCGAGCAGGCCCGCTTTGCCGATGTCCTCGCTCAGGAGGCGGAACAACTCCTGCTGGAGTCCCGGCACTTTCGTCGCGAGCGTCGCCATTTTGGGGAACGAAAAGCGGCAGAGCTCTGTTCGCTCCAGCGCCACCGCGTTGCAGGGGTAGCGGGCGCGCGAAATCGCGCTCAGGCCGATGACCTCACCCGGCAGGTAGAAGCCGAGTACCTGCTCCCGCCCCTCCAGGTCCGTCACGTAGGTCTTGATCGTGCCGGAACGCACCGCGGCAATGGCATTGAACTCGTCGCCTTCGCGAAAGACGTGCCGGCCCTCCTCGAACGGGCCCGTGTGTTCGACGAGCACGTGCATTTCGCGCAGCCGCGACTTGTCGTACCCGCTTTCGAGGCAGACGGTAGAAAAGGCGCAGCTACTGCAGAAACTCAGCTCATCGCCATCGTCCGTGAGCGGCCCTGCTGGCGTGTGTACCGGTCGATCCACATCTCGATTATACGTGGCCCGACCGCCGATGCGGCTTACTCGTCGACGACCGGCACAAACCCGCCATACATCATGCGCGGCCCGTCGAAAGGCATGCCTTCCGGCCCTGGCTGCATGCGCTCGTCTTTCATGAGCTTCGGCCAGGCCGCGTCCCGGGCCTCCTTCGACGGCCACTCGATCCACGAGTACACGATCAGCTCCCCTTCCTTCGACTGCACGGCGCGCCGGAAATCGGTCACCTTGCCGTCGGGAATGTCGTCCCCCCAACTTTCGACGACGCGAATCGCGCCGTACTCCCGGAATATCGCCGCGCTTTTCTGCGCCAGCTCGCGATAGGCCTCCTTGTTGGCCGCCGGCACCGGGGCCAGGTAACCGTCGACATAGCCCGTGTTCCCGCCGTCTCCCTCGTCGAGAAAAGCGCGGAAACCGCCGAAGATCATGCGCCTGCCGTCGAAGGGCATCGACTCACCTGCCTCCTGCATGCGCGGATCGCTCATCATCTTCTCGTTCGCCGCATCGCGCGTAGCACGGTCGGGGTATTCGAACCAGGAAAAGATGACGGTCTCGTCCTCCTTCGCTTTCACCGCTTTCCTGAAATCGGTGAGTTTCCCGTCGGGTACGTCGTCACCCCAGTTCTCGACCATCCGGCTGACCCCGAATTCCCGGAAAAGGGGCCAGGCGCCGGCGGCGTGCCGGATGTAGGCGTCCTTGTTCGCGGAGGGCACCGCGGCGACGAAACCTTCTATATAGGTCATGGCTTTCTCCTGTTCATTCCGGGCTCCGGGAATGGAACCGGGCGTCCTGTAGTCGATGGGGCGTGCCCGGAATCGACATCCCGCGGCGAACCGCGGCCGGGTGCGCGGGTACATTATAGAAGGCCCACAACGCCGGGTTATGGCGCCATAACGACAGGTCATTTGAACGCCCGGCCCTTTCAGTCCAACATGGCCCCATTTTTGCGCAAGTCCACTTGGGCGTTCCGGAACATGATGAAAGACGAAACCATTGCCATCCACGCCGGCTATACGCCGGACGCCTCGACCCGCTCCGTCGCGGTGCCGATCCACCAGACCGTGTCCTTCGAATTCGAAAGTGCCCAGCACGGCGCCGACCTGTTCAACCTCGAGGTACCGGGCAACATCTACACGCGGATCATGAACCCGACGTGTGACGTGCTGGAGCAGCGCGTGGCGCAGCTCGAGCACGGCGTGGCCGCACTGGCGGTGTCTTCCGGCATGGCGGCGGTGAACTACGCGATCCTGAACCTTGCATCGCAGGGCGACAACGTCGTCGCCGCACCGCAGGTTTACGGCGGCACGTACACGCTGTTCGCGCACATGCTGCCGAAGCTCGGTATCGAGGTACGGATCGCGGAAAGCGACTCGCCCGATGCATTCGACAAGCTGGTTGACGAGCGCACCAAGGCGATTTTCTTCGAAACGGTCGGCAATCCCGCCGGGAACGTGGCCGACCTCGAAGGCATCGTGAAAGTGGCACGTAAACACGGCGTCGCCACCATTGCCGACAATACCGTGCCGACCCCGGCGCTCCTGAAACCCGCCGACTACGGTGTCGATGTCGTCGTGCACGCCCTCACCAAGTACATGGGCGGCCACGGTAACTCGCTGGGCGGCATCATCGTCGACGCCGGCAAGTTCCCGTGGGCCGAGCACCAGGATCGCTATCCCGAGCTCAGCACGCCCGAGCCGGCCTATCACGGCGTCGTGTACACGGAGGCGTTCGGCGCTGCTGCATTCATCGCTCGCGCCCGTACGGTTGCGCTGCGCAACACGGGCTCGGCACTGTCGCCGTTCAACGCGTTCCTGATCGCCCAGGGACTGGAAACCCTCAAACTGCGCATGGAGCGCCATTGCGCGAACACCCAGGCCGTCGCCGAGTACCTCGACCGTCATCCGTCCGTGTCCTGGGTGAGCTACGCCGGCTTACCGGGCCACCGGGACCACGAGCTTGCGCAGAAGTACCTCGGTGGGTCGGCGTCCGGTATTCTCACGTTCGGGCTGAAGGGCGGGTACGACGCGGGCGTTAAGGCCTACGATGCGTTCAAGCTGTTCAAGCGGCTGGTCAACATCGGTGACGCGAAGTCACTCGCCTGTCATCCGGCCTCGACCACGCACCGCCAGCTCTCCGAAGCCGAGCAGAAGGCCGCGGGAGTCTCGCCGGAAGCCATCCGGCTGTCGATCGGTATCGAGCACATCGACGACATCATCGGCGATCTCGAACAGGCCCTGTCGGCCGCCTGAGCGCGAACGAGAACACCCGACAGACGACGTTGCGTAGCGGGCCCAAGGCCGGTCTCCATGCAGGCCGGAGCCCGGCCGGCAAACTGCTATACTTTTTCGAAGTGCTGCCCCGCGGGGCCGCGCGCAGCGCGGGACGGCTGCCAACGTCCAGCTTGCAACTCTCTGACATAACAATTACTTTTTAGATCGTCCACCTGCGCCTGGAGTCGGTATGCGAGAAGCAGCATGGTTCCCTGCGGTGAAGATCGCGAGCTGGCTCGTGCTGCTCCTGATGCTGGTCGCCGCCGGCTACACGTTCGGAATCGTTGTGCTCCACTGGTCCGGCATCCAGGTGTGAAGGGGCGGCACGCGTGACCAACAGGCAAGCCCGTCACTTCGCGATCGCGAGCACCGCCATCGCCGCTTTCGTCTTCCTCGCCCTCACCATCGACAGCCACCGCCAGTTTCCCGAGCTCACCAACGCGGAGAACATCACCCCCGAGGTCACCCGGGGGATGGACGTGTGGCACGAGTTCAACTGCATCAATTGCCACACGCTCTTCGGCGAAGGGGCCTACTACGCACCCGACCTCACGAAGATCGCGCAGCTAAGGGGCAGGCCCTACCTCGAGGCGTACATGCGCGACCCGTCGCGCTTCTATGACGAGCAGACGCATCGGCGCCTGATGCCGAAGCAGGATCTCTCGGACGAGGATATTGCAGACCTCGTCACGTTCCTCGATTGGGTCAGCAACGTCGACAACCAGGGTTGGCCGCCGCGGCCGATCTACGTCACCGGCGGGCTGACGCGCGGCGACGCCGCGCCGGCCGCGGCAGAGGCCGCCGAAGCAACCCCGGTCACGCCGGCCGATGCCGACGTGGCGCGCGGGCAAAACCTGTTCCGCACGGTGACGCCCGCCTGCAACGCCTGCCATTCGGTGCAGCCGGGGGCCGACATGGCCGGCCCGTCGCTCGCCGGCATCGCGAGCCGCACGGAAGCGCTCCTGCAATCGCCCGACTACGGCGGGAAGGCCGAGGACGTCTTGGGCTACCTCGTGGAATCCATCCGCGAGCCGAGTGCGCACGTGGTACCGGGCGCCATGTACTCGGCCAACGGCGTTTCGTTCATGCCGACGACGTATGCCGAAACACTGACGGACGAGCAGATCGAGGACCTGGCGGCGTATCTCGCCTCGTTCAGGTAGTCACGCGCGGAACCGCACGGAGCTTCAAGATGCGTTACAGGTCCCAATCGGTCGCTTACTGGTACTTCGCGGTCGCGGTGCTGCTCTTCGGCCTGCAGGTCGTGTTCGGGCTCCTGTCGGCGGCGAAGTACTTAGGCCCCGACCCGCTCCTGTACATCCTGCCCTTCGACGTCACCAAGGTGATCCACACGAACCTGCTGATCGTGTGGGTACTGACGGGCTTCATGGGCGCCACCTACTGGATGGTGCCGGACGAATCGCGAACGGAACTCCACAGCGTCAAGCTCGCGTTCCTCCAGCTCGGCCTGTGGACCATCATGGGTGTCACCGCGATCATCGGTTACCTGTTCCGCTACGGCACCGGCAACAAGATGCTGGAGCAGCCGCTGCCTCACAAGCTCGTGATCGTCATCTGCATGCTGATCTTCCTCTACAACATCGGCATGACGATCAAGAAATCCGGCCGCTTCACCACGACCGAGGGCGTGCTGTTGCTGGGCCTCGGCAGCGCCGCGATTCTCTACCTTCCCGCCCTGCTGCACTACGAGAACTACACCGTTTCGATCTTCTACCGTTGGTGGACCATCCACCTGTGGGTCGAGGGCGTCTGGATGATGATCATGGGCGCGTTCCTCGCCTACCTGCTCATCCGCCTCTCGGGAGTCGATCGCGAGGTGATGGAGAAGTGGCTCTACGTGATCGTGGGGCTGGTATTCATCGCCGGCATCCTGGGCACCGCGCATCACTACTACTGGGTGGGCGTGCCGACGTACTGGCTGCCGATCGGCGGCTTCTTCAGCGCGCTCGAGCCGGCCGCGCTGGTCGGCATGGCCGCCTACGCGTACGCCGCGATGCGTCGCTCGGGGCTCGCGCACCCGAACGCGCTGGCATTGCACTGGACGATCGGCAGCGCCGTCTTTGCGTTGTTCGGCGCCGGGCTGCTCGGGCTCGCGCACACCTGGCCGTCGGTCAACAAGTGGACGCACGGCACGCTGATCACCGCGATGCACGGGCATTCCGCGTTTTACGGCGCGTACGCCATGATCACGCTGGCGATGATCACCTACGCGATGCCGTCATTGACGCGCGGCCGCAGCGAATCCGGCAGCAGTACCGGTTACTGGGCGTTCTGGCTGCAGGTCGTTGGCATGTTCGGCATGACGCTGTCCTTTGCGACCGCCGGCATCGCACAGGTGTACCTCGAGCGCATCATGGGGCTGGGCTTCATCGAAACGCAGCTCAAGATCCAGGTGCATTTCCTGATGCTGATCCTCGCCGCGTCCGTGTTCGCGCTTGGCGTAGGGCTGTTCGTCTACGACTTTTTCCGATACCGGCCGCGGCTGCCCGATGACGCGACGCCGGTCGAGGCGCAGCCCGCGACCTCATCGCCGTGAGCGGAAACGCCGCCGAAGCCGCTGCGCCGCGCATCCCGGCGGAACCCTGGTACCTGCCATCCGGCGACGAGGTCGCCATCTTCGAGAAGTGCCATGCGCAGCGCCTGCCGGTCATGCTGAAGGGCCCGACCGGCTGCGGCAAGACCCGCTTCGTCGAGTACATGGCCTGGAAGCTCGGCCGGCCGCTG
>CBFGSB010000151.1:0-7384 GCA_965651325.1 uncultured Chromatiales bacterium
CCAGGGCGACGGCACCTATCGCCGCCGCCGCTGCGAGCTGCCCTACGACGATTAGCCCGGGTATGACACCCCCCGAAGCTCGAGCCCGCTAATCCTCTCTAATCCTCCTGCGGCTCGCTACGGTTCACCGTTGCATGGACCTTGCCGCGGGCCAGGCGAGCGGTCACGGCTGTTCCCGCCTTTACCTGATCGGCGTCGCGCAGAACCCGCCCGGTCGCCGGGTCGGTGACGATGGCGTAGCCACGCTCGAGCGTCGCCAGCGGGCCCACCGCGCGCAGGGCGCGCTCGGTTTGCGCGAGCCGGGCCCCGGCGCGTTCCAGCGAGATGCGGGCGGCGCGTGCAAGCCTCGGCTCGAGCGCGTCCAGGCGCTGGGTCGACCGCGCCAGCCGCGCCACCGGCGAGCGGGCGCGAAACCGGCTCACGAGCCCGTCGAGCGCGCGGCCGCGACGCGTGAAATCGTGGCGCATGACGCCGCCGAGCGCGCGCACGAGGTGGTCGAGCCGCGCGTGCTGCTGGCGCAGGCGGCGCGCCGGGCTTGCCTGCTTCAGCCGGCGCCCCAGCCAGTCCAGCGCCTGCGCGTTGTTGTCGAGATAGCGCCTGACCTGGAGCGTGAGCCGCGAGGTGCAGGCCGCGCAACTGCGCAGCCATTCGGCCTGGTCGGGGGCCACCAGCTCCGCCGCGCCCGAGGGAGTCGGCGCGCGTATGTCGGCGACGAAATCCGCGATGGTGAAGTCGATCTCGTGCCCCACCGCGCTCACGGTCGGGATCGGGCAGGCGGCGAGCGCGCGCGCGACCGCCTCCTCGTTGAAGGCCCACAAGTCCTCCAGCGAGCCGCCGCCGCGGCCGACGATCAGCACGTCGCATTCCGCGCGACGCGCCGCCGTCCGCAGGGCGGCCACGATTTCCCCGGTCGCGGCGCTGCCCTGCACGGCGGTCGGGTAGATGACGACCGGGATCGAGGGAAACCGGCGGCGGCAGACCGTGAGGATGTCCCGAATGGCCGCGCCGCTCGGCGAGGTGATGACGCCGATCCGCATTGGTACGGCCGGCAGCGGCCGCTTGCGCTCCTGCTCGAACAGGCCTTCTGCCGCGAGCTTCTTTTTCAGGGCCTCGAAGCGCCGCCGGAGCTCGCCTTCGCCGGCGGCCTCGACCTGCTCCACGATGAGCTGGTAGTCCCCGCGCGGCTCGTACAGGCTTACGCGGGCGAGCACCAGCACCTTGTCGCCGTTCTGCAAGGGCGTGCGGGCGCCGCGCTGGCGCTGGCGGAACCACGCGCAGCGGACCTGCGCACCGTCGTCCTTCAGCGTGAAATACAAGTGCCCGGACGCCGGGCGGGCCAGGTTGGAGATCTCGCCCTCCACCCACAGGCGGGCAAGATTCTGCTCGAGCAGGATACGGACCTGCCGGTTCAGCTCCGAGACGGTGACGGCGGCCTCCGCGGCGGACGTTTGCAGCAGCGTACTCATGCGCGGAGTTTACCGGGATTTTGCCGGGGCGTAGAATTGACCGTTTAACCAAGGTTCCTTTGATGCGCATAGCCCGCGAAGCTCTTACCTTCGATGACGTGCTCCTGCAGCCGAGCTACTCGGACGTGCTGCCGCGCGAAGTCGACCTGACCACCCGCCTGACCCGCTCGATCCGCCTCAACATCCCGCTGCTTTCGGCCGCCATGGACACCGTGACGGAGTCGCGGCTCGCGATCTCGCTCGCACAGGAAGGCGGGATAGGCATCATCCACAAGAACATGCCGGCCGAAGAGCAGGCCCGGCAGGTGCAGACCGTCAAGAAGTTCGAAAGCGGCATCGTGCGCGCGCCGATCACCGTGTCACCCGACATGACGATTCGCGAAGTCATCGAGCTGACGCGCGCAATGAACATCTCCGGCGTACCGGTGGTCGAGAACGAGCAGCCCCTCGGTATCGTCACGCACCGCGACCTCCGCTTCGAAACCAACCTCGATGCTCCGGTCTCGACGGCGATGACGCCGCGTGAGCGGCTGGTGACGGTGCGCGAAGGCGCGGACGACGAGGAAGTGCTGTCGCTTCTGCACCGCCACCGCATCGAAAAGGTGCTGGTCGTCTCCGAGAATTTCGAGCTCCGCGGCATGATCACCGCAAAGGACTTCCAGAAAGCGAGCGATTTCCCCAATGCCTGCCGCGACGAGCACGGCGCGCTGCGTGTGGGCGCGGCGGTGGGAACCGGCCATGGCACCGACGAACGCGTCGAGGCACTGGTTGGCGCCGGCGTCGACGTGGTCGTGGTCGACACCTCGCACGGCTGGTCGAAAGGCGTGCTGGAGCGCATCCGCCGCATCAAGAAGGAATACCCGGACGTGCAGATCATCGCCGGCAACGTCGTGACGGGCGATGCGGCGCTGGCGCTGGTCGAGGCCGGCGTGGACGGCGTCAAGGTCGGCATCGGCCCCGGCTCGATCTGCACCACGCGCGTCATCGCCGGCGTCGGCGTACCGCAGATCTCTGCAGTGGCCGACGTGGCCGAGGCGCTCGCCAGGAAGGACGTGCCCCTGATCTCCGACGGCGGCATCCGCTACTCGGGCGATATCGCCAAGGCGCTGGTGGCCGGCGCGCACTCGGTGATGATCGGCAGCCTGTTTGCCGGCACGGAGGAGTCGCCCGGCGAGGTGGAGCTGTACCAGGGGCGCTCCTACAAGACCTACCGCGGCATGGGCTCGGTCGGCGCCATGAGCCAGGCGCACGGCTCCAAGGACCGCTACTTCCAGGACGCGACGGAAGAGCTCGAGAAGCTCGTGCCGGAAGGCATCGAGGGACGGGTCGCCTACAAGGGCAGCGTGGTGGCCATCGTGCACCAGCTCATGGGCGGCGTGCGCGCGGCCATGGGATACACGGGCAGCCACACGATCGACGAAATGCGCACGCGCCCGCAATTCGTGAAGATCACGAGCGCCGGGATGAAAGAGAGCCACGTGCACGACGTGACCATCACCAAAGAAGCGCCCAACTACCGCAGCAGCAGCTAGTACAGGCTAGTGCAGGATATTCATAGCCATCGCATCCTGATCCTCGATTTCGGCAGCCAGTACACGCAGCTCATCGCGCGCCGCGTGCGCGAGTGCGGCGTGTACTCGGAGATCCAGCCCTGGGACATGAGCGATGCCGCGCTGCGCGCCTGGCAGCCCGCCGGCGTGATCCTCTCCGGCGGGCCGGAGTCGGTTAATCTCGACAACCCGCCGCGGGTATCCATGGCGGTATTCGAGCTCGGCGTGCCCGTGCTCGGCATCTGCTACGGCATGCAGGCGATGGCCGCGCAGCTCGGGGGCAGGGTCGAAACGTCGCGCGAGCGCGAGTTCGGCTATGCCGAGGTCGAGCCGGCGGGCTCCGCGCTGCTCGAAGGCCTGCACGACATGCACGGCGGGACCGGCGCGCCGGTGCTCAAGGTGTGGATGAGCCACGGCGACCGGGTCGAGGCCGTGCCGCCCGGGTTCCGGGTGGCCGGCGCCAGCGCGAACTCGCCGCTCGCCGTGATGGAGGACCCCGAGCGCCGCTACTACGGCCTGCAATTCCACCCCGAGGTGACCCATACGCCCCAGGGTTCGGCGATCCTGTGCCGCTTCGTGCGCGACATCTGCGGCTGCCCGGGCGACTGGACGCCAGGCAATATCGTCGAAGACGCCATCGCGGAGGTGCGCCGCACGGTGGGCGAGGGCCGCGTGCTGCTTGCCCTGTCTGGCGGCGTCGACTCGTCCGTGGTGGCGGCACTGCTGCACCGGGCGATCGGCGACCAGCTCGTGTGCGTGTTCGTCGACCACGGGCTCCTGCGTTTCGGCGAAGGGGAGCAGGTCATGGCGACCTTTGCCGAGCACCTCGGCGTCAACGTCATCCGCGTCGATGCGGCCCCGCGTTATTTCGCGGCGCTGGCCGGTGTGACCGATCCGGAAGAAAAGCGCAAGCTCATCGGGCGCCTGTTCATCGAAATCTTCGATGAGGAAGCACACAAGCTCGAGGGCATCGAGTGGCTGGCGCAGGGGACCATCTATCCGGACGTGATCGAATCGGCCGGGGCGAGCACGGGCAAGGCGCACGTCATCAAGTCGCACCACAACGTCGGCGGCTTGCCCGAGCAGATGCGCATGAAGCTCGTCGAGCCTTTGCGCGAGCTGTTCAAGGACGAGGTCAGGAAGATCGGCCTGGAGCTCGGGCTGCCGCACGAGATCGTCGGCCGGCACCCGTTCCCCGGCCCCGGGCTCGGCGTACGGGTACTGGGCGAGGTGAAACCGGAATACGTCGAGCTGCTGCAGCTCGCGGACCGCATTTTCATCGACGAGCTGAGGGCTTGGAACCTTTACGACAAGACGAGCCAGGCGTTCGCCGTGTTCCTGCCGGTGCGCTCGGTGGGCGTGATGGGCGACGGCAGGCGCTACGATTACGTGGTGGCGCTGCGCGCCGTCGAGACGATCGACTTCATGACCGCGCGCTGGGCGCACCTGCCGTACGATTTCCTCGAGCACGTGAGCTTGCGCATCATCAACGAGATCGACGGCATCTCGCGCGTGACCTACGACATCTCCGGCAAACCGCCGGCGACCATCGAGTGGGAATGAGCGAGGGCTGGTCCGACACCGACCTCGGCCATATGCGCGCGGCGCTCGAGCTCGCTGTCGCGGGGCAAAGCAACGACGAAGTGCCGGTTGGCGCCATCGTGGTGGCCGAGCAGCGTATCGTCGGCCGCGGGCACAACCGCACCCTGCTCGACAACGACCCGACCGCGCACGCAGAAGTTGTCGCGCTGCGCGCGGCGGCCGCGGAGCTCGGCAATCACCGGTTGAACGATGCGACC
This sequence comes from uncultured Chromatiales bacterium, assembly GCA_965651325.1. GTDB lineage: Bacteria > Pseudomonadota > Gammaproteobacteria > Steroidobacterales > Woeseiaceae > IDS-8. The sequence goes on from CBFGSB010000151.1 coordinate 4,816, forward strand.
TTGTACGTGACGCTGGAACCTTGCGTCATGTGCGTCGGCGCCATGCTGCACGCGCGGATCGCGCGGCTGGTGTTCGGCGCCTACGACGAGAAGGCCGGCGCGGCCGGGAGCGTCGTGGATCTTTGCGGCGGGCGGCAATTCAATCACCGCCTGGAGGTCAACGGGGGCCTGCTGCAGGGGGAGAGCGCTGCCCTGCTCGCGGCGTTTTTCGAGGGCAAGCGCTGAGGGCGATTTTCAGGAGCCGCCTAACGGCGGTCCCTGTTGCTCCGTGTTGGACACCTCCAGCATTTGCACGTCCTCGGCTTGCACTTCATTCACCGTCAGCCAGCGCATGATGTTGTAGTAGTTGCGAATGTTGTTGACGTACAGCACCGGCTCCCAGCCGCGCGCATAACCGTAGTCGAGCCGCGAGTACCAGCGCTCTCGCGAGAGGAGCGGCAGGGCTTTGCTCAGGTCCACCCAGGCGTCGGGATCGCCACCCTGCCATTCGACGACCCGCCGCGCGTCGATCACGTGGTTGTAGCCAACGTTGTAGGCGGCGAGCGCCATCCAGGTGCGATCGGGCTCGGCGACGCTGTCCGGCACGCGCTCCACCTGGCGAGCGTAGAACTCCGCGCCGCCGAGAATGCTGCTCTCTGGATCGACGCGGTTCTCGATATCGAGGAAATCGGCGGTCGCCCGGGTCAACATCATGATGCCGCGCACGCCCGTCGGCGACACGGCCTGCGGCTGCCAGTGCGACTCCTGGTAGCCGATGGCGGCGAGCAGCCGCCAGTCGATGCCGTACATCGCGCCCGCTTCTTCGAACAACGGTCGGTACTGGGGCAGCCGGGTCTTGAAGTGCCGGATGAAAGCGCGAGTGCCGACGTAGTCGAACCGTTCGGTGTGCCCGTAGTAACGGTCGTGCACCTGTGCCAGCAGCCCGCGGCGCTGGGCGTTGATCAGGAACTCGTCCGCGCGGGCCAGCAGATCGTCGCTGTCCTGCCTGAATGCCCATGCGATGGGATCGTCGACCGCCAGTTCGAGCGCGACGCGCAGCTCGGGATAGAAGTGCCGCTGGATGTTGTAGTTGGTGCTGTCCGCGACGGTGTAGTCGATCTCGCCGCGCGCTACCTTCTCGAGCAGGTCGACGACCTCGACCTCGGGATTCTCGATCCATGCGAGCTCGGGAACGTCCCGCTTCAGCGCCTCGAGCATGTCCGCGTGGCTGCTGCCGGCCACGACCTCGATGCGGCTGCCGACGAGCTGCTCAACAGATCTCGGCCGGCCGGTGCCGAGCTTGTAGATCAGGTGCATGTCCACGAAATCGTACGGGTGGCCGAAGTCGACGTTCGCACGGCGCGCATCGGTCATGGAGAGCCCGGCGGCGGCCAGGTCGGCTTTGCCGGAGCGAAGCATCGGCAGCACGTCCGATACGGCATCGACGGTTTCGATGACGAGCGTAACGCCGAGGGAATCGGCAAAGCCTTGTGCGAGGTCGAACTCGGGGCCGCGGGGCCCGTCCGCGCCGACGTAATAAGTGGTAGGCGTATTGCGGGTGACGACGCGCAGCTCGCCGCGCTCGAGGACCTGCTCGAGCAGCGGCGGTGTCACGGAGCAGGTATTGAGCAGCGCTGCCAGCGATACCAGGATCAACAGCCGCAAATCAAGTCTCCTCAATTCGATACAGCACCGCCGCGCCACAGCGTGTCGTCGTCATTCCTACGCTTTGGCTCGCGCGCGTGCCGGCACGTGCATTCGTCTTCGATTCCGTGCCTGACCATTGTACTGGCGTCGCCGACATTCCTGTCGAATGCATAGGCTAACCCAGGCTGCCGGCGAATTCAGTGATTTCGCACATGGCCCGAACCGGTACTGTGCACGGTGGGTTCACGCAAACCCGCGCCGTTGCTGGGATTTGACAAAATACAATCCGGCGCCGCCCGCCACGCGCAAGCGGCGCCACAAATATGTAAACTACGCCGCTCGCGAGTCGGAGAGGTGCCGGAGTGGTCGAACGGGCTTGACTCGAAATCAAGTGTACGGGTGACCGTACCGTGGGTTCGACAAATCGGCAGGATTGCCGATTTGGACGCGCGCAGCGCGCCCCGAAGGGGCGAGCGCCATGGATGGCGCGAGTCAATCCCACCCCCGGCCGGGTGGGTAGCAACAAAGTTGAACGAACGAGTCGGAGAGGTGCCGGAGTGGTCGAACGGGCTTGACTCGAAATCAAGTGTACGGGTGACCGTACCGTGGGTTCGAATCCCACCCTCTCCGCCATCTGTCAACGCGCTCTTCCGGTACATGGCCGCGGACGGCTCCTTGACGGCGAATTCCTCGACGAAGGAACATGCCGCTTCCGCGGAAGCGCGCCACACCTCCGCGGAAGCGCGACTCTCTTCCGAACCACATGCCGCTTCCGCCGAAACTCGCCACGCCTCCGCGGAAGCGCCTCCGCCGAAGTACTCGTCGACACTTCCCACGTCTTCGTCCGTGACATCTTCCGGCCGGTAACCGCAGGCCGGCACCGCTCGCCCGTCCGGCCGCCGGAAGAACCAGCGGTCCCGGTAGTCCTTCTCGATCGTGAAGC
>CBFGSB010000152.1:0-7384 GCA_965651325.1 uncultured Chromatiales bacterium
GCGTGGGACGCATCGCGCCGTGAAAGTCCTCGTTGGCGCCGCCATCGCGGGAAACAAGCGGCAGGGAGGAGTTGCCCCGGAACCCCGCGGGATGCGCCATCCAGTCGCCCCCGCCGAATACGGAAATTTCCTCGGCCAGGCGGGCGGAATCAAATGCATAAGGAAGCCGGATGAAAGGTCGCGCTATTTCCATCGTGTAGATCCGCAGCTGCAAGCATGACCAACTACACTGACAACAGCAAAATTACAAGAAAGGGGACCCCGTGAGCGACGAAGCACTCGAGCCGCAGGCCAGGACCGGATCGAAATTCACGGTACATCCATACGTATTCGGCTTTTCCGCGGGGCTCATCCTGCTGTTCATCGTTGTCACACTGGCGAATCTCGATACCGCGGAATCAACGTTCAACGCCATCAAGGACGGCATCACCCGCCGCTTCGGCTGGTTCCTGATCTTCGCGGTACAGGGGTTCCTGCTGTTTTGCGTGTATCTCGCCGTGAGCCGCTTCGGCCATATCCGTATCGGCGGCCCCGGTGCGCGACCCGAGTTCTCGAGCCTCTCGTGGTTCGCCATGCTGTTCGCTGCCGGAATGGGCATCGGGCTCATGTTCTGGAGCGTCGCCGAGCCGATCCTGCACCTGCAGGACCCGCCCGGCGCGCCCGGCATGACGATCGAAGGCGCCCAGCGCGCCATGGACCTGTCCTTCCTGCACTGGGGCTTTCACGTCTGGGGTATCTACGCGTTGGTGGGACTTGCGCTCGCCTACTTTGCCTTCAACCGCGGGCTGCCGCTCACGATCCGGAGCGCGTTCTACCCGGTGCTCGGCGATCGCATTCACGGTCTCTTGGGCAATGTCATCGACGTGCTGGCCGTACTCGCCACGCTGTTCGGCCTCGCGACGTCGCTCGGGCTCGGCGTCGCACAGATCAACGCCGGCCTTGGTGAGGCATTCGGGATCAGCATCTCCAGCGGCGCGCAACTCGCGCTGATCGCCATCATCACCGCCCTCGCGACAACCTCGGTGGCCACCGGGGTCGAGCGCGGCATCAAGTTCCTGAGCCTGCTGAACCTGCTCGCAGCGGGCCTGCTGCTGGTATTCCTGCTGTTCGTCGGGCCGAGCCTGTTCCTCTTGAAGAACCTGGTGCAGAGCACGGGCCATTACCTGCAGAACCTGCTGACCCTGGGGAGCTGGACTGAAACCTACGTGCGCGATTCGACCTGGCAGGGTTCCTGGACGATCTTCTACTGGGCGTGGTGGATTTCCTGGTCGCCGTTCGTCGGCATGTTCATCGCGCGCATCTCCAGGGGACGCACGGTGCGCGAGTTCATTTTTGGCGTGCTGATCGTGCCCTCGTTGCTGACATTCGCGTGGATCTCGACGTTCGGCGGCTCGGCGATCTATGAATCGCTGTTCGTCGATCCGGGTATCGTCGAAGCGGCCAACAACAACGTCGCCACCGCGCTGTTCGAGCTGCTGACTCGCTTCCCGCTCGCGAACGTGACGGTGATGCTCGCGGTCTTCCTCGTTGCGATCTTCTTCGTGACCTCCTGCGACTCCGGTTCGCTGGTGATCGACATCATGACGTCCGGCGGCTCGCTCGATAATCACGTCGCGCAGCGGATTTTCTGGGGCGTCATGTCGGGCGTGGTCACGGCCGTCCTGACGATAGGCGGCGGGCTGGCGGCGCTGCAGACTGCCTCGATCACCACCGGTTTGCCGTTCGCGCTGGTACTGGTGCTGATGGCGTGGTGCCTGCTGAAGGCGTTTCGCGAGGAGATGCCCGCGCTGAGCTACAGTGCCGCCCGTGAGATGTACCGGAATGGCGGTGACAGGAAGGACCCGAAAGGTCAGGGTCAGGACCGCAAGCGCTCGTTCCCGGGATCGTAAGGGCTCTCGTCCAGCACGGTGGCGTCATAGCGGTCACCGAGCACCTCGATCGCCAGCTTGCCGCCGGGCTCGGCCAGCTCCGGCCGCACCATGGCCAGCGCCAGGGATTTCCCGAGGCGGAAGCCGTAGTTGCCGCTGGTCGAGCGGCCGACCAGCTCGCCGTCGTGATAGAGCGGATTATTGCCGAGCGGGTCGCGGTCGGTAACGCCGTGCACCTCGAGCGTGACGAAAGCGTTGTTGAAGCCCCTCTCCTGCCACGCAAGCAGCCCTTCACGCCCGATGAAGTCGCGCTTTTCCGGGTGCACGAAGCGGTCGAGCCCGGATTCCAGCGCGGCATACTCGATCGACAGCTCGGTGCCGATGAGGCGGTAGGATTTCTCAACCCGCAGCGAATCCATCGCGCGGATGCCGAACGGCTTCAGGTCGAGGTCGGCGCCTGCTTCGAACAAAGTGTCGAAGATGTGGTTCTGGTATTCGAGCCCGTGGTGAATCTCCCAGCCGAGCTCGCCCACGAAGTTGACGCGCACCAGGCGCGCCGGGGCCATGCCAATCGTGGTGTCGCGCGCCGTGAGCCAGGGAAAATCCCCGTTCGACAGTGACGTTCCGGCCACGCGCTCCAGCAGTTGCCGCGATTTCGGCCCGGCTACGACGAGCACGCCCATGCTCCCCGTGAGGTTTTCCACCCGGACCGAACCGTCTCCCGGCAGGTGGCGGAAGATCCAGTCGTGGTCGAGCCGCTGCCAGGCGCCCGCCGACACGAGGTAAAAGGAATCGGCGGCCTCCCGCAGGATGGTGAACTCGGAGTGCACACCGCCGCGCGGGGCCAGCGCGTGGCACAGCGCGATCCGGCCGACCGCCTTCGGCAGGCGATTCGCAACCAGCCGGTCGAGGAACGCTTCTGCTCCCGGTCCCGACACGCGCGCCTTGGCGAACGCGGTCATGTCCAGCAGCCCGACGTGCTCGGCAACGTGCCGGCACTCCTCGCCCACGTGCCCGAACCACCGCGAGCGCCGGAACGACCAGTGGTCTTCCCGCGGCACGCCGTCGGGCGCGAACCAGTTCGCCCGCTCCCAGCCGAACTTCTGGCCGAACACCGCGCCGCGCGCCTGCAGCCGCTCGTGGCAGGGCGGCGTGCGCAGCGGCCGCCCCGCCGGGCGCTCCTCGTCCGGGTAATGGATCGTGAAAACCATCGAGTACGCTTCTTCGTTCTTGGCCTTCAGGTATTCCTTCGTCGCGTAATCGCCGAAGCGTCGCGGGTCGACGCCGAGCATGTCGATCGTCGGCTCGCCCTCCACGATCCACTCGGCAAGCTGCCAGCCTGCGCCGCCGGCCGCCGTAATGCCGAAACTGTGGCCTTCGTTGAGCCAGAAATTGCGCTTGCCCCAGGCTGGGCCCACGATCGGGCTGCCGTCGGGGGTATACGCAATCGCCCCGTTGTACACCTTCTTCACGCCCGCCTCGCCGAAGATCGGCACGCGGCGAATGGCGGACTCGATGTGCGGCATGAGCCGATCGATGTCCTCCTGGAACAGCTCGTACTCCGCGTCCGGCGAGGGCCCGTTCACGTAGCAGGCCGGCGCGCCGGCCTCGTAGGGCCCGAGCAACAGCCCGCCCGCTTCCTCCCGCATGTACCAGGAGCCGTCGGATTCCCGCAGCACGCCCATCTCGGGCAGTGCACGCTGGTGCCGCGACAGGATATCGGGATGGGGCTCGGTCACGATGAACTGGTGCTCGACCGGTATGACCGGGATATCCAGCCCGATCATCGCGCCCGTCTGCCGCGCGAAGCTGCCGGTGGCGGACACGACGTGCTCGCAGGTGATCTCACCCTTGTCGGTCCCGACCACCCATTCGCCGTTCGGCTTCTGCTCGATGCCGGTGACGGTGGTGTTGCGGTAAATCTTGCCGCCGCCTTCGCGCGCGCCGCGGGCCAGCGCCTGCGTCAGGTCGGCGGGCTGGATGTAACCGTCGTCGGGATGCCGGATGGCGCCGACCAGCCCATCCGTGATCGCGAGCGGCCAGATGGCTTTTACCTCCTCCGGCGCCAGGAACTCGACGTTGACGCCGATCGTCTGCGCGACGCTCGCATACTGCCGGTACTCGTCCATCCGGTCTTCGTTGGTGGCGAGGCGGATGTTGCCGACCTGGCGGAACCCGACATCCTGCCCGGTCTCTTCCTCGAGCCGCTGGTAGAGCGCGACCGAGTACTTGTGGATCTGGCCGACGGAATAGCTCATGTTGAAGAGCGGCAGCAGCCCTGCTGCGTGCCACGTCGAACCGGATGTCAGCTCGCGGCGCTCGACCAGCGCGACGTCCGTCCAGCCCTTCTTGACCAGGTGGTAGAGCGTGGAGACGCCGACGATACCCCCGCCGATAACCACGACCCTCGCGTGTGTTTGCATCATGCCCTGCCTCTTTTCACAGGGTCCGCAAAAACCCGATGGACTTCAACAATCCGCCGAACGGGAAGACATGGATGCCGGCGATTCCTGCGCCCGGCGTTCCCGCCTTGTAGCGCGCCAGCAGCGGCAGCATGCCTTCCGGCGTCCAGCGGTTGAGAAGATGCGCGATGGCATCCGGCCGGCGGGCGAACAGGCGCGAGGAGGCTCCGACGCCGCACTGCAGGGCGTAGCGCAGCAACGTCTGCGTCTTCGCGGGACCCGGCATACCGATGCGCACCGGCAGCCGGATACCCTGCCGTCGCAGGCGCTCGAGCCAGCCGATCACCGGGCCGCTGGAAAAGGCGAACTGGGTGACGATCCACATGCGTGTGCCGGTTTCTTCTGCATACGTGCTCTTGCGGCGCAGCGCGTCGAGCAGCGTTTGTGCGTCCGCCACCGGGTGTCCTTCCGGGTGACCGGCAACGCCGACGTCGACAAACCCGTGCGCTTGCAGCAGCCCGGTATCGAGTACCTCGAGCGTGCTTTTGAACGGCCCCGCCGGCCGGCGGCGATCACCCGCGATCAGGAGCAACGCCGAAGCGCCCGCCTCCGCGAGCCGTCCGAGCTGCTCGTCGAGCTTCGTGCGGCTGGCTGCCGCCCGCGCGGTCACGTGCGGCACGGCGCGAAATCCATCCGCAGCGAGCTGCCGGCAGGCGCTCACCGTGTCCGCCATCGGCGAGCGCGGCAGGTACGGCACGTAGACGCAGGTGCCTGCCGGCAGCAGGTTTGCCAGCGATCCCGCGCTTGCAAGCTGCCGCGGCGTCGCCTCGATCGAATAGCCCTCGACGAGCTGCCGCAGGGACACCGCATCGGGCGCGTCATGAACGTTCGAGACAGGCAGGTTTTCCATTGCCGTCAGGGCCCCGATGATGAATGAAGGAGACCGCCCCCGGGTTCAACGGGGGCGGTCACCTGGCCTCAGTATGCGTAGTCGCGCCCGCTTTTCTTCGCGACTTCGCGCGAGTTCGGGTTCACCGACTCCCGGAAGGGCACCTCGACCACTTCGGCCTCGACCGGCACGCCGGGCACGTCCGCGTATTCGTCCGGCAACATGACCGAAAGCTTCGTGCCGATATCTTTCAGGCCGACCGGCAGGTGGCAGAGCGCGATGTTGGTCCCGAGCTCCGGCGAATACCAGGGGGAGGTGACGTAGCCGACGGGATCGCCGCCACCGGGCCCGGAGATCAGCCAGAAGTCCGGCGCGTAATCGGTGATCGGCTTGCCGCCGAGCTTGATGCCGGCGAGCGTGAGCTTGAACGGATAGCGCCCGGCGTCGATCTCCGCGCGCACCGCTTCGAGCCTTTGCTTGCCGATATAGTCGGCCTTTTTCTCGCGCGGCACCTGGTAGGCCAGGTTGCACTGGAACGGCAGCATCTCCTGGTCCATGTCCTGGCCCCAGGACAGGATGCCGGCGGCGATGCGCCGGTGGTGCGCCGGCGCGATGACCATCAGGTTGTGACGCGCGCCGGCTTCGAGCACGGCGTTCCACATGTCCTCCGCGTGCAGGGTCGCGTCGACCAGGTAAATCTCGTAGCCCTTCTCGCCGGTAAAACCGGTCTGCGAGACGATGACGTCGTGCCCGGCGACCTGGCCCTTCATGAGGCCGTAGAAGGGAATGTCGCGCACCGCGTCGCCGAACAGGTCGACCATCAGCGCTTCCGATTTCGGCCCCTGGATCTGCACGGGGCACACGTCGATCTCCCCGATCGATACCTTGAACCCGCGCCCCGTGTTCACACCGCGCAGCCACCACTCGATATCGCTGTCGGAGAGAGAAAACCAGAACTCGTCCTGCGACAGGCGGAGCAACACCGGATCGTTCAGCACGCCGCCTTCCTCGTTGCAGAGGATGACGTACTTGGCGTGCATCGGCTTAATGCGCGTGGCATCACGCGTGATCACGTAGTTGACGAACGCCTCGGCGTCCGGACCCTTGACGCGGATCTGCCGCTCGACCGCGACGTTCCACATCGTCACGTGATTGACGAGCGCATCGTACTCGACCATGGCACCGCCGTCTTCCGGCCGCACGTAGCCGCGAGGATGGTAGATGCGGTTGTACACCGTGGCGCGCCAGCACCCCGCCTCGTGCGACAGGTGCCAGTACGGCGACTTGCGGACGCGCGTGGAGATGAGCATCTCGACCGGCGTGCGGCCGGACTGGCGCAGGTTGTACGGTACACGACGATCCGATTGGTCGACCGTCGTGCAATGCCGTGCCTGGGTGCCGATGAGGGCACCGCCGTTGGCGGCCGCGCCCGGTAACTGTTCGGCCGTGGCCTTGTCCACAAATGTCATCTTCCGATCCTCGTTGAAGTGGTCCTCATGAGGCGGAAGGTGCAGGAATCGCCGGCGAACCGCTTTCCCAATCGCGACATTTACTAGCCGGGACTCGCCATGCCTGAACCGGGGGCGAAGGACGCTTGTCCGGAAGCGACGTTGCAAGCAACAAGGCCACCTCCGGAGCATCCAGCGGCAACTATACTTCCGGTATCAGTACCGGATTTGCGAGGACAGTCCTATGGCAGGCCGTGGAGAAACATCGCTGGTCGTTTGCGCACTCTGGATGATCGGGATCAGTCTCGTGCTGTTCTTCCTGCCGGCGCTGAACGGGCTGATCGGCGGCGCGGTCGGCGGCTACAAGGCCGGTTCCGCGACGCGAGGCGTAGGCGCGGCGATACTTCCGGCCATCGTGTCGGGTATCGGGGTCTGGCTCCTGCTCGGCATGTTCGGCGGGCCGATACTCGGGTTCCTCGCGGGCATGGCCGTTGGCGTGTGGGCGCTCATCTCGAGCATCGGCCTGCTCATCGGCGCGGCGATCGGCGGGGCGGTGTCGCCCGGGTCTTCGGTGGCGAGGATTTGATCTCGCTACCGGCCGGGCTGCGGCTCAGGTCACCCAGTCGATCAGCAGGTTCAGGACCGTGAGCAACAGGCTGCCGAGTAACGCCGCGCCGAACCCGCTGATCCGGATTCCCGGCACCAGCGCCGCGACGAGCCACAGCATGAGCGCGTTGATGACGAACAGGAACAAGCCGAGCGTCAGCAGCGTGATCG
>CBFGSB010000153.1:0-7265 GCA_965651325.1 uncultured Chromatiales bacterium
AATATCGTGATGGCGGCGCTCCGCAAGGAGCCCGAGCGGCGGTATCGCTCGGTCAATGAATTTTCCGAGGACCTGCGGCTGCACCAGGCGTCGCTGCCGGTCAAGGCGCGGCCCGACACCTGGCGGTACCGCTGCGGCAAGTTCCTGCGCCGGCACGTGGCGGGCACCGCCATGTCCACGGTGCTGGTCGGCCTGCTCGTCGCCTTCGGCATCGTCATGAGCGTCCAGAACCGGCGCATCACCGAGGAGCGAGACACCGCGATGGAGGTCTCGCGCTTCCTGGAACGCATCTTCACGGCCCCGGATCCCGGCAATGCCCGCGGCCTCGACATCACCGCGAAGGAAATACTGGCGCGCGGTGCCGAGCGGATCAGCGCGGAGCTCACCGAGCGGCCGGCCATCCAGGCGACGCTGATGCAAACCATCGGCCGCGTGTACCTCAACCTCGGGCAGTACGATCCGGCGATCGACATGCTGGAACAGGCGCTGGCGATCCAAATGGCAACGGCCGGCCCGGGCGGGTCGGCCGCCGTGAAGAACGACCTGGGCCTCGCGCTCATCCGGGTCGCGGACTACCGCCGCGCGCGTGAGCTGCTCGAATCCGCGCTTGCCCGGAACCGGCGCGACCAGGGCGAGCGGGGACCGGCGGTAGCCGAAAACCTGGACAACCTCGCGGAGCTGGCGCTGGCAACCGGCGACCTCGAGCGTGCACGCAGCCTTGCCCTCGAGAGCGTGGAGATTTTTGCGAGCCACGGTGACCGCTTTCCGCGGGAAACCGCGGAAGCCAAGAGCGGCCTGGCGCGCATCCTGCGGGCGCGCAACGAGCTGGCTGCCGCCGAGGAGCTCTATCGCGAAGCCATCGCGATCACCCGCGAGCACTTCGGCGACGATCATCCGCACATCGCCTGGTTCCTGCAAAACCTCGCCGTCGTCCTGCGGGAGCGCGGCGAGCTCGCAGCGGCCGAGGAGATGTTCGAGGAATCGATCGCGGTGACGCGGCGGGTGCTCGGCGATGAGCACTCGCTGGTCGCCGGCTCCCTGGTCGTGCTCGGTGCGCTGAAGCGCGATCGCGGCGATTTCGAAGCGGCCGAGGCAGCGTTCACCGAGGCGCTCGCCATCCATACGCAAGCCCGCGGACCGGATCATCCGTTCGTCGCCTACGACATGACGAGCATGGCGATGCTGAAATCCGAGCAGGGCGCGCTGGAAGAGGCGGAAAGGCTGCTGCGCGAGGCGCTCGCTATCTACGAGCGCTCGGTCGGGCCCGACCACCAGTACGTCGCCTCGACGCTCACCGAGCTCGGCCTGGTGCTGACCGAGCGCGGCACCCCGGACGAAGCGTTGCCGCTGCTCGAGCGGGCACTGGCCATCCGCCGGTCGGACTACGGCCCGGACAATCCGCTGATGGCCACCACGACGGCCGCTTTCGGTCACGTGCTGGCGCGCCTCGGCCGCTTCGAGGAGGCCGAGCGCGCGCTGCTCGACAGCGTGCCGCAGCTGGTCGAGCCGGACGCCCGGCCGGACCGCCGCGCGCGGCGCGCGCTCGCGTGGATCGCCGACCTGTACGAAGCGTGGAACCGGCCCAACGATGCGTCGCGCTACCGTGAACAGCTCGCCGCGGCTACCGCCGGCAAGGGCTGAGATGGCACAGGTGGCTGCAGCGACGCCGGGCTGGCGCAGCGCGATCCTGAAAAAGCCGGTCATCGGCTGGGCACTCTACGACTGGGGCAACTCTGCGTTCGCCACCTCGGTGCTCGTGGGCTTCTTTCCGCTCTTCTTCAACGACTACTGGAGCGCGGACGCGTCGGGTGCCGATACGACGGCGCGCCTGATGACCACCAACGGCGTCGCGAGCCTGCTGCTTGCCCTGTCAGCGCCGCTGCTCGGCGCGATCGCGGATCGTGGTGGATGGCGCAAGCGCTTGCTCACCGTGTTCGCGGTGATCGGCGCAACCGCGACGGCCGGGTTGTACTTCGTCCCCCAGGGGGAGTGGCTGCAGGCGGTTATCGTCTTCGCCGTGGCCTCTTTCGGTTTTGCCGCGGCCAACATCTTCTACGACTCGCTGCTGATCGACGTCACGAGCGAAGGGCGCTTCGACCGGGTCTCGGCATTCGGCTTCTCCGCCGGGTACATCGGCGGCGGCGTCCTGTTTTCCGTGCACCTCCTGATGATCCTCCAACCGGGCTGGTTCGGCCTGCCCGATCTCGCGACCGCGATTCGCGTCGCATTCCTGACCGTCGCGGCCTGGTGGCTCTTGTTCACCACGCCGTTGCTCGCGTGGGTGCACGAGCACCGCCCGGCGGAGCGGCTGAAGGTCGGCGCGGCGATGGCAGGGGGACTCGCGCAGCTCGCGGAAACTTTTCGCCAGGTGCGCAAGCTCAAGCCGGCGATGTACTTCCTCATCGCGTACTGGCTCTACATCGACGGCGTGAACACGGTGATGAAGATCGCCATCGACTTCGGCTACAAGATCGGGGTTGGCCCGCAGGAGCTGATGATCGCGCTGCTCGTCGTCCAGTTTGTGAGCTTCCCGTCGGCGCTCGCCTTCGGCGCGCTCGGCGAGCGGATCGGTCCGAAAAAAGGCATCCTGCTCGGGCTCTCGATCTACGTCGTCATCACCTCGTGGGCGGCTTTCATGACGTCCGTGGTCGAATTCTTCACCATGGCCTGCCTCGTCGGCGTCGCCCAGGGCGGCGTGCAGTCCCTGAGCCGCTCGCTCTTTGCCCGCCTCATTCCGCCGGACAAAGCGGCGGAGTTCTTCGGCTTCTACAACATGGTGGGCAAGTTCGCCGCCGTGCTGGGCCCCTTTCTCGTGGCTTTCGCCGCCGCCACGACGGGCAACGCGCGCTCCGCCGTGGCCGCCATCCTGCCGCTGCTGGTCGTCGGCGCGGCCGTCCTGGTGCTGACCCCGAACCCCGACCGCGATTAACTGGTGGGCGGTGCCGGTTGATGCACCGCGATTGGATAGAATGCAGCGGATGGACGCAGCTGCTGCCCAATTGCGCATCCTGACGGCGAGTGGTGCCGCCTGGCGGGTCGAGCGCGCCGCTCATGCGGCGCTTTTGGTCGACGGCGCCAGCTATTTCAGCACGCTGCGGGCGGCGCTGGCGGCGGCCCGCCACTCCGTATTCATCCTGGGCTGGGACATCGACAGCCGGACGCCGCTGGTGGGCGAGCGCGGCGCGGCGGAGGACGGCGCCCCGGAGACGCTGCTCCCGTACCTCGAGTACCTGGTCGAGCGGCAGCCGGATCTCAAGGTGCGGCTGCTGCTGTGGGACTATTCTCTGCTTTATGCGCTGGATCGCGAGCCGCTGCCGTCGCTCAATCTCAAGTGGCGCACGCCGGAGAATATCCGGGTGGCGCTCGACAACTGCCTGCCGATGGGCTCCTGCCATCACCAGAAGCTCGTGCTGATCGACGGCAGCCTCGCGTTCTGCGGCGGCTTCGACCTGACCACCGGGCGCTGGGATACGCCGGCGCACCGGCCCGAGGACCCGGCCCGGTGCCGGGCGGACGGCGATCCGTACCCGCCCTGGCACGACGTGCAGATGATGGTCGACGGCAGCGCGGCGCGGAGCCTCTACGAGGTCGGCTGCCATCGCTGGCGGCAGGTGACGTCGGAGGAGGTGGAGACGCCGGATGTTCCCGCGGCCTGGCCCGAGGACGTCGCGCCCGATCTCCGCGACGTCGACGCCGGCATCGCGCGTACGCTGCCCGGCAACGGCGAAGAGGAGGCGGTCGAGGAGATCCGGGAGCTCTATCTCGCATCGATCAGCGCCGCGAGGCGCTCGATCTATATCGAGAACCAGTACCTCACCGCGGACGTCGTCGCCGAGGCGCTGATCGAGCGCCTGCGGCAGGAACCCGCCCTCGAAGTCGTCGCCGTGGTCCCGCAGAGCCCGCGCGGCTGGCTGGAAGCGCGCACGATGGGCGCCGGCCAGCAGCGCTTCCGCGACAAGATCGCGAAGGCCGGCTTCGCCGCGCGCGTGCGCTTCTACTACCCGTGGGCCGGCAACCCGGACAGCTCCATCATGGTGCACGCCAAGCTGATGATCGTCGACGATGTGCTGATCCGCGTCGGCTCTTCCAACCTGAACAACCGCTCCATGGGTGCCGACAGTGAGTGCGATGTCGCCATCGAGGCGACGAGCGGGGAACACCGCCGCGGCATCCGCGCGCTGCTGTGCCGGCTGCTCGGCGAGCACCTCGGCACCGCGCCGGCCGCGATCGACGACGCACTGGCGCGCGGCGAGTCCCTCATCGCGCTCATCGATGGAACGCCGTGCGAAGGCCGCGGCCTGGCGCCACTCGAGCCCCGCAAGACGCACAGCGAAGCGCTGGACGAAGCGCTGACGCTCGTCGCCGATCCGGAGCGGCCGCTGCGCCCGGAGGAATTCATCGGCGACATGTTCGATGCGCAAACCCGCGAGTCGGACGCCAGGCGCCTCGTGCGGCTCGGGGGCGTGGCCGCGGCGCTGCTCGCGCTGGTGCTCGTGTGGACGTACACACCGCTTGCCCGCTGGGCGGACCCGGACGTGCTGATGCCCGCACTGGCCGGCGCGCGCGAGCACTGGTGGCTGTACCCGCTGCTGCTCGGCGCGTACGTGGTGGGCGGGCTCCTTCTGTTCCCGCTTACGGTGCTGCTCGCGGTAACCGGCATGATGCTCGGGCCGCTGCTCGGCTTCGTCACCGCGATGGCCTGTGCCATGGTGAGCGCGTGGGTCGGCTACCTGGCCGGGAGCTGGACCGGCGCGGCCGCGGTGCGCAACGTTACCGGCCGTACTTTTCGCAAGATCTATCGCGGCCTGCAGGCCCAGGGCACGATCACGGTCACCGCGCTGCGCATGGTGCCGGTTGCGCCGTTCACGGTCGTGAACATGATCATGGGCGCGGCGCACGTGCGGCCGCGCGCCTACCTCGCCGGCACCGCTCTCGGGCTCGTCCCCGGAGTGTTCGTGATGACCATGGTCGGTGACCGCCTGCGCGAGATGTGGCGCAACCCCGATGCGATGAACATTCTGTGGTTCGCGCTGGTCGCCGTGCTGTGGATCGGGCTCGCATTCGTGCTGCAGCGGCTCGTCGCGCGCGTGCGCCGCCGCAGACAAGCGGAATGACGGAAACGACACTGCGCGTGCTGACCTGGAACGTGCACAGCTGCATCGGCGTCGACGGGAAGCTGGATCCGGAGCGGGTCCGGCAGCACGTGCGCGCGATCGGCCCCGACATCGCCGCGCTGCAGGAGGTGGACAGCCGGCGCGACCGCCGTGACGGCTTCGACCTGCTCGGCGACGCGCTCGGCGACCATCGCGCCGAAGTCCGCACGGTGCGTACGCCCGACGGCGACTACGGTCACATGCTGCTGTCCCGCTGGCCGATTACCGACTGGCGGGAGCACGACATCAGCTACGGCTCGCGCGAGCCGCGCTCGATGATCGAGGCGACGATCGACTCGGAGCTCGGCCGCATCAACGTGCTGTGCCTGCACCTCGGGTTGGGCCGCGGCGAACGGCGGCAGCAGGCGTTGAAGATCGAGGCGCTCGCCGAGGCGGACAACCGCCCGACGGTGGTCATGGGCGATTTCAACGAGCCGACGGGCATGGGACCGGTGGCGCGGCTGCTCGCGCGCAGCTTCTCGTCCGCCGGGCGCCGCCGCACCTGGCCGTCCACGATCCCGCTCCTGCCGCTCGACCGGATCTGGTTCGAGCCGGCCCTAAAGCTGGTCCGTGCCGGCGTGCACGCCGAGGCTCGCCTGGCTTCCGATCACCTGCCCCTCTGGGCCGACCTGCGGCGCTAGCGGCAGGCTCTTGCGATAGATCACCTTGTCGTCACCGACGGAATAGAAGTCGCTCACCACCCGGTGCACGCGATAGCCCATGCGCTCGTAGAAGGCGCGGGTCGGCGCGTACTGCGCGCGGCCGGCCGTGTCGATGAACATCGTCGCCGCACCGGCTTCGCTCGCGAGGCGCTCGGTTTCCTCCAGCACCGCGCGCCCGAGGCCCGCGCCTTGCGCATGCGGCGCCACGGCGATCCAGTAGAGATCGAACTCGGCCGATCCTGCCGAGATCGGCCCGTAGCACGCGTAAGCGTGCAGCGCGCCGCCGGGGCCATCGGTGAGGACGAAGCGATACTCCGAGGCGTCGCCGCGCGCGAGGGCATCGTCGACGAGCTCCACCGCGATGTCCTCCTCGTCGCCGGAAAAGAAGCCCGTGGCCGCCACGAGCGCGCGCACCGCGCTGCGGTCGCTTGGTTGCACACGGTAGCGCCACTGCATCAGCGCGCCGCCGCGGGCCGGCCGTTCGACAGGCCCTCCCGCAGTCCCGTGAAGAAATGCCGGGCGTTGGCCCCGAGCGTCTGCGTGCGGTAGCCGCCTTCCTGCACCACCAGCGTCGGCAGGCCGCGCGCGGCAATCGCGCGGCCATTCGCGCGGAAGTCGCGCGTCAGCAGCCTGAACGAGCCGGTCGGGTCGCCCTTGGCGGTGTCGAGCCCGAGCGCGAGCACGAGAAATTCCGGTTTGTGTTTCATGACGCGGTCGAGAGCCCTCGCGAGCTCTTTCCCGAAGCGCTCGCCGTCGATGCCTTCCGGCAGGGGTAGATTCAGGTTATAGCCGCGGCCCGGACCTTCTCCCTTCTCGTCGTCATAGCCGGAGAAGTAGGGATACGTGGCGCGCGGGTGGCCGTGCATCGATATCGTCAGCACGTCCTCGCGGCGCCAGAAGATATCCTGCGAGCCGTTACCATGATGATAGTCGATATCCAGCAGCGCGACGCGCCCGTGGCGGCTCAGGTAGTGCGCCGCGATGGAGGACGAGTTGAAATAGCAGAAGCCGCCGAACGCCTCCCGTTCCGCGTGGTGCCCCGGCGGGCGCACGAGCGCGTAGGCGGCCTGCCCGCCGTCCAGCAGGGTGTCCGCCCCGGTGAGCGCGCAGTCGACGGCCCCCAGCGCCGCGTGCCAGGCGTTCTCGTTCAGCGGCGTGAACGTGTCGATGCAGTAGTAACCGGCGCGCAGCGGCAGCTCGCGCGGCCGCCGCGCGCGGTTGCGCACCGGGAACACGTACGGGTAGATGGACTTGCCGGGCGGCACGTTGGCGCAGGCGTTCTGCAGGAAGCGGACGAAACCGGGCTCGTGCACCGCTTCGATGTGCGTCCGGTTGTAGTGCCGCGGCGGCATCTTCTCGAAGATGTCGGTGCGCTCGAGCTCCTTCATGATGGAAGCGATGCGCACCGGCGCCTCGACGTAGCCGCGGTCCTTGACGTGGTGAATCGAGT
>CBFGSB010000154.1:0-7163 GCA_965651325.1 uncultured Chromatiales bacterium
AGCCCATTCGCACCAAACGCACTACGCGCCGGCGGATTCTCGAAAAAGGTGACGTACACCTCGTTCATCGCCGCCCACTCGCTCATGTCCGCAAGAAAGACCGTGCACTTGACGACCCGGTCCATCGAGGAACCCGCATGCTCCAGCGTCGCCTTGACGTTCTCGAGCGCCTGCCGCGTCTGGCCCTGGATGCCGCCCGGCGCGAGCTCCATTTTGCCGGGAAGGTTGCCGATCATGCCGGAGAGGTAAAGCGTGTGGCCGACCCGGACGGCGGCCGAGAACGGGAGGTCGAGTCCCTCCATGTCGGGCATGTTGATGTACTGGATGTCGGGCGGTGCATCGTCCTGTGCGGGCGCGCTCTCCACGGCCGGCTCACAGGCGGTAGATAGTGCGGCAAGGCACAGCAGCAGTAGTCTCGTGGGTGTCATCGCGGGTCCTCGTGCGTGGCTTCAGATTTCGTTGGCGCGGGCGGCACGGCCGATGTGTTCCGCCGCGCGGAAGGCGAGTGCCATGATGGTCATTGTGGGTTGGCCGCGGCCCGACGTGACGAAGCTCGAGCCGTCGCAGATGAACAGGTTCGGCACGTCATGGCTGCGGTGATAGCGGTCGACGACCGAAGTCGCCGGATCGTCGCCCATGCGGCAGGTGCCGAGCAGGTGCGGGCTCGACGTCTGCGGCGCGACGGGATAGGACCAGGACTGCTGCGCGCCCGCCGCGTCGAACAGCTCGAGCGCGCGCTCGCGGAGAAAATTGCACATCGCGAGGTCGTCGTCGTGGTCCCTGTAGGTGACGCGAAGCGAGGGGCGCCCGTGCGGATCGGTATGCGTGGGATCGAGCGTGATGTTGTTGCCATCCTGCGGCAGCGAGGTCGTGCTCCCGAGGATCGCCATCTGGTGCGCGTAGCGCCAGGCCATCGACTCCTTGTACCGGGCGCCCCACTGCGGGGCGCCGGGCGGCACGCTCAGCATGGCGTGCATGATCGGTGTCGCCGAGAGGAACGGCCGCGCGTCGATGCCGCCGCCGCCGTAGAAGCCGCGCTTCGGGTCGGTTTCGTAAAAGTCGTGGATGATGCGCGTCACCTGCACGCCCTTGTATTCGTTCAGCGGGTGCTCGAACACGCCTTCGGCGGCGGAATGGCCGTTGAACATGAGATTGCGGCCGACGAAGCCGCTCGAGTTGGCGAGACCGTCGGGGAAACGTTCGCTCGCGGAAGACAGCAGCAGGCGCGGCGTTTCCGCGCCGTTCGCGGACAACACGACGGCGCGCGCTTTCTGCGCGAGCTCGCGGCCTTCCGTATCGCGGTAGAGCACTTCATGGATACGGCCCCGCGCATCCGTTTCCAGCCGATGCACCGCGCAGCCGGCGCGGATCTCGCAGCGCCCGCTCGCCAGCGCCAGCGGAACCATCGTGGAAAGCGTCGACGACTTGGCGCCCACCTCGCAACCGAATCCCATGCAGTAGCCGCAGTTGACGCAGGGCGGCCGGCCGAGCCAGGGCTTCGACAGGATCGCGAGCGGCGCGGGCTGGGCGGTGAGCCCGAGCTTCTGCGCGCCGCGCTCCAGCAGCACGCCCGACGATTTGACCGGCACCGGCGGCATCGGGTAAGGCTTCGAGCGCGGCGGGTCCGACGGCCCGGGAGCCCCCGAGACGCCGATCTCCCAGTCGACGCGGGTGTAGTACGGCTCCAGCTCGTCGTAGCCGATCGGCCAGTCCGCGAAGTTGGTGCCGGCGATGGGCCCGAGCAGGCTGCGCTCCCGGAAGTCGCTCTCGCGGAAGCGCCAGAAGTTCGCGGAATAGTGCACGCTGCTGCCGCCTACGCCCTGGGCGTACATGGCGGGCGGCAGCGGCCCGGCCACTTCCGCCGTCTCGCTCGCGTCGCTGCGGAACGTCTGCTGAAGAACCTGTCCGGGTCCACCCAGCAGTTCGAACTGCAGCATGACGGCGATCTCGTCGTGGGTGAACTCCGCCGCCGTGCGGAACGGGCCCTGCTCCAGCACCACGACGTCGAAGCCGTTGACGGCAAGCTCCTTCGCGAGGATGCCGCCCGCGGCACCGGAGCCGATGACCACGAAATCCACGGGTGCGCGCGGGTCGAAGCGCGCGCTGTGCTCAGGCGGCATCGTTCGCGTCCGGGCGGTACCCGGCGTCGTAGTAACCGAACGGCGGCTGCCAGCCGTGCGGGCCGTCGGCAATCCCGAGCAACTGCCAGCCGACGTGGTCGCGGTTGCCGCCGTAGGCAGTCATCCCCAAAAAACCCGCGAGCGTCATGACCCGCAGCAACTGGAAGAAGCCGGTGTTCTCCTGGCCGGCGAGGTAGGTGTCCTGGTCGGAGGGGTCGAGATCGGAGAAAGCGCCGGCGCCCGGGTAGCGCCGGGCGATGGGCGCCTGGAAGGTGACGAGGCCCTGCCGGGCAAAGCCGAGCTGGCTTTCGAACAGGCTGCCGAAGCTCCGGTCGATGAACCAGATGACGCCGGCTTCGCGGGCGCCGGGCGTGTCGGTCGTCGGGAGGATACGCGCGGCGATCGCCTCGAATTCCCGGGCTTCGGCCTGGTCCAGGTGTTCGAAAGGCGCGCCCTCGTCGCGCGCCGTGCAGGCCGCACCGGCGATGGCGAGGATTCCGGCCGCGCCCGCCCGCACGAGGCCCGTGCCGGCGAGCGCGCCGGAGGCCGCCATGAATGCCCGCCGTGAGACCCGCTCGCCTTCCAACCCGAACCCCCGACCGCAGTCCCTTCTGCCTCACTAAAGTAGCACAAGCCATGCCCCGCCGCCGGGGCGTCCCGGCACCCCCGGGAGGCCGCTCCCGGCCGGCTTTCGCAAGGGTAGCCCTGATAGAATCGCCGTATGGGACGCCTGACGACTCACGTACTCGACACGGCACACGGCAGGCCGGGTGCGGGCATCGACATCAAGCTGTTTTCCCTGGCGAACGGCCGGCACCTGGTCGCGTCGGCAACGACCGGGGCCGACGGCCGGACGGACAAGCCGCTGCTGGATGGCGCAACCTACCGGGCCGGCAGCTACGAGCTCGAGTTCCTCGTCGGGGACTATTTCGCCCGTCGCGGGGCGGACCGCGGCGATCCCCCGTTCCTCGACGAGGTCGTCATTCGCATCACGCTGGGCGACGACCCGCATTACCACGTGCCGCTGCTCGTTTCCCCGTGGAGCTACGCGACCTACCGCGGCAGTTGAGGCGGCGGCGGATTTCCGCATGACAATCGAACGTGACAGCGCGAATGCCCCGGCCGATACGATCCGCTTCCGGCTCGACGGCAAGCTGATCGAGCTTGCCAATCCGGACCCGACGCGCACGCTCCTGCAGTTCCTGCGCGAGGACCTGGGCCGCATCGGCACCAAGGAAGGCTGCGCGGAAGGCGACTGCGGCGCCTGCACGGTCGCGCTGGCGGAACCCGGCGCGGACGGGCAACTCCGCGTGCGCGCGATCAACGCCTGCATCCGGTTCCTCCCGACGCTCGACGGGCGCGAGCTCTTCACCGTCGAAAGCCTGCGCGGCGCCGACGGCCGCCTGCACCCTGTGCAGCAGGCGATGGTGGACTGCCACGGCTCGCAGTGCGGCTTCTGCACGCCCGGCTTCATCATGTCGATGTTCGCTTTGTACAAGAGCGAGTCTTCGCCGAACCGGCGGGCCATCGACGACGCGCTCGCCGGGAACCTGTGCCGCTGCACCGGGTATCGGCCGATCGTCAGCGCCGCCGAGGCGATGTACCGGTTGGGTGCCGCGGAGGCGGACCAGGGCTGGCTGCGCGCGCCGCACGGCTCGGGACGCGGTGTCGCGGACGAGCGGCAGCGCGTTGAACAACTGCAGGCGATCGCGCGCCGCGGCGATGTCGCCATTGAAGCCGACGGCAGGCGCTACTTCGCGCCCGCGACGCTCGACGAGCTGGCGCGGCTGGTCGGGGAATTCCCGGACGCGACGCTGCTCGCGGGCGGCACCGACGTCGCGCTCCGGGTGACGAAGCAGTTACGCGACCTGCCGGTCGTGATCTTCACCGGGCGCGTGGAGGCGCTGCAGCGCATCACGGTGTCGGCTTCGCATATCGAGATCGGCGCTGCTGTCACGCTCACCGACGCGATGCCGGTGTTGCTGGAGCACTACGCGGAATTGCAGGAACTGCTGCTGCGCTTCGCCTCGCCGCCGATCCGGAACGCCGGCACGCTCGGCGGCAACGTCGCGAACGGCTCGCCGATCGGCGACAGCATGCCGGCGCTGCTCGCGCTCGACGCGGTGCTCGTGCTGCGCCGCGGCGGCAGCACGCGCGAGCTGCCGCTTCGCGACTTCTACCTGGGCTACCGCAAGACCGCGCTCGAGCCTGGCGAGCTGCTGGAGCGGGTGCGGATCCCCTTGCCCGTGCCGGAGGCCGTGTTTCGCACCTACAAGGTTTCAAAGCGCTTCGACCAGGACATCTCGGCGGTGTGCGGCGCTTACTGGCTGGAGCTCGACGGCGAGCGCGTGGCCGGCGCACGTATCGCGTACGGCGGCATGGCGGCCGTGCCGAAGCGCGCCCCGGAAGCCGAAGCCGCGCTGGTCGGCGGCGCATGGAACGAGGCGAGCGTGCGGCGGGCGATGACGGCCCTCGACCGCGATTTCACGCCGCTCGGCGACATGCGCTCGTCTGCCGGCTATCGGCGGCAGGTCTGCGCGAACCTCCTGTTCCGCTTTTACCTCGAGACCCGCGGCGAGCGCGGCGACACGGTGTACGGCTATGGACGCCAGAAGCTCGCCTGAGCAAAAAGCGCGCGCGGGCGCCATCGTCGGCGGCGTCGGGCAGCCCGTACCGCACGACAGCAGCGCCCTGCACGCGAGCGGCGAGGCCCTGTACACCGATGACATCCCGGAGCCGCGCGGTACCTTGTACGTGGCGGTCGGCATGAGCGCGAAACCGCACGCGCGTATTCGCTCGCTCGATCTCGCAGCGGTGCTGGCCGCGCCGGGGGTCGTCGACGTGATCACCGCCGATGACATCCCGGGCGAGAACAACTACGGCACCGTCGTGGCCGACGACCCGATCCTGGCCGATGGCCTGGTGCAGTACGCCGGGCAGGCCGTCTTCGCGGTTGCGGCGAGAACCGTCGGGCAGGCGCGCCGCGCCGCGCGGCTGGCGCGCATCGATTACGAGGAGCTCGAACCGATCCTCGATCCGCTCACCGCGCTGGAGCAGGAATCCTTCGTCCTGCCGACCGAGACCATCCGGCGCGGAGACAGCCGGAAGCACATCGATGCCGCAGCGCACAAGCTGGATGGGCGCATCCGCGTCGGCGGCCAGGACCAGTTCTACCTCGAAGGGCAGATCGCGATGGCGATGCCGGCCGAGGACGGCGATCTCGTCGTGTACAGCTCGACGCAGCACCCGGGTGAAGTGCAGCACCTCGTGGCATCGGCGATCGGCAAACAGTCGAAGGACGTGGTGGTGCTCTGCCGCCGCATGGGCGGCGCGTTCGGCGGCAAGGAAAGCCAGCCGGCGCTGATCGCCTGCATCGCGGCGCTCGCGGCGCGGAAGACGGGCAAGCCCTGCAAGCTCCGCCTGGACCGCGACGACGACATGCTCATGACGGGCAAGCGGCACGATTTCGTGATCGATTACGAGGTGGGTTTCACCGACGACGGCCTGATCGACGGCATCGAGTTCACGTTCGTGTCCCGCTGCGGCATGTCGGCGGACCTGTCCGGCGCGATCAACGACCGCACGATGTTCCACTGCGACAACGCCTATTTCCTCGAGAACGTCACGATCGTGTCGCACCGCTGCAAGACGCACACGGTGTCGAACACGGCCTTCCGTGGCTTCGGCGGGCCGCAGGGAATGTTCGCGATCGAGCACGTGGTGGACGATATCGCGCGGTATCTCGACCGGGATCCGCTCGAAATCCGGCGGCGGAATTTCTATCGGCTCGGCGAGCGCAACGTGACGCCCTACCGGCAGACAGTCGAGGACAACCTGCTGGAGGAGATCGTCGGCAAGCTGGAAGTGAGTGCCGACTACGCCAGGAGGCGCGAGGACATTCGCGCTTTCAATGCAGGGAGCGCGCTGCTCAAGCGCGGCATCGCGCTGACCCCGGTGAAATTCGGTATTTCCTTCACCGCCACCCACCTGAACCAGGCCGGCGCGCTGCTGCACGTCTACACCGACGGCACCGTGCACCTGAACCACGGCGGCACGGAGATGGGGCAGGGGCTGTTCACCAAGGTCGCGCAGGTCGTCGCCGAGGAGCTGCAGATCGACCTCGACCAGATCAAGATCACCGCGTCCGACACCGGCAAGGTGCCGAATGCATCCGCCACGGCGGCGTCGAGCGGCTCCGACCTGAACGGCAAGGCGGCGCAGGCCGCGGCGCGCAAGATCAAAAAGCGGCTCACGCGCTTCGCCGCCGAGCATTTCAAGGTGAGCGAAGACTTAGTCGAGTTCCGCAACAACCAGGTGCGCGTGGGCAAGGAGGTCATCGGCTTCCCGGAGCTGGTGCAGCTCGCCTGGTTCGCGCGCACCTCGCTGTCGGCCACCGGCTTCTATCGCACGCCGAAGATCAACTACGACCGCGCGACCTTCAGCGGCCGCCCGTTCTACTATTTTGCGTACGGCGCCGCGGTGTCGGAGGTCATCGTCGACGTTTTGACAGGCGAGCACCGCCTGCTGCGCGTCGACATCCTGCACGACTGCGGCAAGTCGCTGAACCCGGCGATCGACATGGGCCAGATCGAAGGCGGCTTCATCCAGGGCACGGGCTGGCTGACGTCCGAGGAGCTCTGGTGGAACGAGCAGGGCGAGCTGAAGACGCACGCGCCTTCGACCTACAAGATCCCGACATGCTCCGACCTGCCGGTCGACTTCCGCGTGCAGATCATGGAGTCGGCCGCCAATCGTGAAAACACGATCCACCGTTCCAAGGCCGTCGGCGAGCCGCCGCTCATGCTGAGCCTCTCCGTTTTTCACGCTCTCCGCGACGCGATCGCCAGCGTCGCCGACTACCGGCGCCTGCCGCTGTTGCACGCGCCCGCCACCCCCGAATCCGTCCTGGCCGCCATCAGCGCCCTCGCGGGAACGCCCGCGGCGCGCGCTGCCCGGGGCGCCGCATCGCCCGGGCGGGCTGGAGATGCGCATCTCCCGGAGGCCCCGCCGCCCGCCTACGCAGGCGATGTGGCGCACGCTGGC
>CBFGSB010000155.1:0-7144 GCA_965651325.1 uncultured Chromatiales bacterium
CCTTGCACTTCGTGGCACCCCCGCGCCCGCAGCCACTCGAGCTGCCCCGCGCGCTCGACGCCCTCTGCCGTTACCGTGAGCCCGAGGCCGCTCGCCAGCGACAGGATCGCGTTGGCGATCGCCGCATCGCTCTCCGACCGATCGATGTCGCGGACGAATGCCTTGTCGATCTTGATGCGATCCGGCGGGAAGTGCGTCAGGTAGGCCAGCGATGAATAGCCTGTGCCGAAATCGTCCAGCGCGATGCGGCAGCCGAGCTGGCGGAAGCGCTGCAGCACGTTCTGCACCGCTGCCGAATCGTTCACCAGCAGTGTCTCGGTAATCTCGATCTCGATCAGGTGCGTCGGCACGCCGGCCGCCGCGGCTTCTGTCTCGATGACGCGGGCCGGGTCGCCATGCAGCAGCTCCTTGCCGGAGCAGTTGATGGCGACGGGCACCCGCCAGCCGCGATCCAGCCACTTGCGGAGCTGGCGGCACGCGGCACGCACGACCCATTGCCCCATCTCGATGATCAGGCCGCTGTCCTCGGCGATTTCCACGAAGCGGGACGGCGGAACCTCCCCGACCTCCTTGTCGCGCCAGCGTAACAGCGCCTCGACACCGACGAGCCGGCTGTCACGCAAGTTGAACTTGGGCTGGAATACCAACTTCAGCAGGTCGTCCTGCACCGCGTGGCGCAGCCTTGCCTCGAGGTCCAGCCAGTCGCGCAACCGCCGGCTCATGACCGGCGTGTAAACGGCGATCGGCCCGGCGGCGCCGGATTTCGACTGGTACATCGCGGTATCCGCGTGCTTCAGGACGGTGGCGACGTCACCGCCGTCGTCCGGGTACACGGCAAGCCCGATGCTCGGCGCCGAATAGAATTCGAGCGATTCGTAGGCGATCGGCTCCTCGAAAGCCGTGTTGCAGGCCGCGGCAATCTGCATGCCGATCTCCCGCGCCTGTGCATGCTGCACCGCAATGACGAACTCGTCGCCGCCGAAGCGCGATACCACCAGTCCCGGGTGCTGCGCGGCGAAGCCCGCCAGCGTATGCGTGAGCCGGGTCGCGAAGATACGCAGCACCTCGTCACCGACGGCATGGCCGAAGGTGTCATTCACGCGCTTGAAGCTGTTCAGGTCGAGATAGACGACCGCAACCGACTCGTCCAGCCGCTTCGCGGTCTCGAAAAGAGAACCCGTGAGGTCGATGCAGCGCTGCCGGTTCGGCAGCCCGGTCAAAGTGTCGTAGTACGCGAGCCGCTCGATGTGCTCGGCCGCGGCGGCATTGCGCAGGATGTACTCCAGCCGGCGCGGCAGCAGCGCCCAGTTGACCGGCTTCGAGATGAAATCCGTCGCGCCCGCTTCGAAGGCACAGCGGATCGCATCCGAGTCCTGGTGCCCCGTTACCATCACGATCGGCACGCTCCGGAAGCGCGGATCGGCGCGCAGGCGCCGGCAGACCTCGTTGCCGTCCAGCCCGGGCATGTCGACGTCGAGCAGCACGATGGCGACGTCGTTCTGCAGCGCCGCTTCCAGGGCTTGCACGCCGTCGGCGAACGAGAGGCTCTCGAGCCCGACCGCGGCGACGGATTCGCCGAGCAGCACGCGCCCGAGGTCCTCGTCGTCGGCAATAATCGCGAGCCGGCCGTGCAAGTCACCGGTAGTCATGCCGTGGCCTTCAGTTGCTGCTGCTGCAGCGTCTCGATCAAGGGTTCGTGCGCGGCCTGCAACGCGCGGCCAAGCTCGCGAGCACGCTCGCGTTCGCCGGCGCGGCAGTGCCGTTCCAGCGCCCTGACCTGCTGCGCGTACGCGAGAGCGCCCACGTTGGCCGCGGCCGACGCCATCTTGTGACACACCGCAGCGGCCGCGGCCAGGTCGTCCCCTTCCAGTGCCGCTTCGAGCTCCGCGAGCGATTGTGCCGAGCTCGATCGGAACAGCTCGACCAGCCGGGCGTACAGGTCGGCATGCCGGGCCGCGGGAAGATGGCGCAATGCCGTCACCGTATTGGTATCCACGCTCGCGAGGGTTGCGGCGGCGACGTTGTTCTCCCCTGACGTTGCGACACCGGATGCGCGAGCTTCCCGTAACGCCGTCACCGGCACGTCATCGGTGCCCTGCAGCCAGCGCTGCAGCAGGCTTGCGCAATCCTCGAGCGTGTACGGCTTGCTCAGGATGTCGTCGATATCCGCCGCAAGGCACTTCTCGTGGTAATGGGCGGCATCGTGGGCCGTGAGCGCGACGATCGGCACGCGGTGCGCGCCGCTGCCGCCGCGTTGCTGCTGGCGGATGAGCTTCGATGCGGTAAACCCGTCCATCCCGGGCATGTTCAGGTCCATCATGATAAGGTCGAAACGTTCGGCCGCGGCGCGTGCGACGGCTTCGGTGCCACCCTTGACCCACACGGAGGTACAGCCGAGCGCCGCCAGGTAGCCTTCTGCCACCGCGGCGTTCACCGGCTCGTCCTCGACCAGCAACACGTGGCCGCGCAGCGGTGCCATGGTCTTCTCCGGCACCGGCTTCGCATCGGCCGCGACGGGCATGTGCAGCGCGGCGGCGAGCGCCTCGTACAAGGCGACCCGGTGTACGGGCTTGAGCACGATCCGCTCCTCGGGCAGGCGCGTACCGAGCTTGCACGCCTCGCCTTCGGCGGCGGTGGCGATCGCGACGAGATCGGCCCGCGAGGACCCGGACGGCCCGAGCAAGGCTTGCAAGGTGCCGGCGTGACTACCCGCGTCCACGACGATCACATCGGCTTCGTTCGCCTCATCGCCGACCGGCGTGAGGCCGAGCGACGTCGCATGACGCGCGAGTGACTCGGCGACCGACGGACGGCGCGACAGGATGCGCACGGTCCCGGCAAGGCGCGCCGGCTGCCGCTCGGCCGCCGGCCCGAGTGCCAGCGGCAGGGACAGGCAGAAGGAGGAGCCGATCTGCGGCTGGCTCTCGACGGTCAGGCGGCCGCCCATCACTTCGGCAAGCTCGCGGCAGATGGCAAGTCCCAGCCCGGTGCCGCCGAAGTTGCGTGTCGTGCTCTCGTCGCCCTGCACGAAAGGCTCGAACACCCGGCTGACCGCCGCGGCGTCCATACCGATGCCGGTATCCCTGACGCTCAGGCTGACGAAAGCCCGCTCGGCCTCGATAGCGTCTATCTCGGCTTTCACGAACACCTCACCCTGGCGGGTGAACTTCACCGCGTTCCCGATGAGGTTCATCAGGACCTGGCGGATCCTGAGCGGATCGCCGAGCAGCGTGCGCGCCGCGGCCTTCGGCGGGCACACGACGAGCTCGATGCCCTTCGCCTCGGCCGCGCCGGCGAACAGGCTCGTGCATTCCTCCAGCACCTGTCCGAGGTCGAGCGGCAGCGCCTCGAGGCCTATCTTGCCCGCGCGGATCTTCGACAGGTCCAGCAGGTCGTTGACGATCTGCAGGAGCACCTGCGCCGACGAGCGGATCGTTTTCGTAAGATGCGACTGGGTCGGCGAAAGCGGTGTACGGGACAGGAGCTCGGTCATCCCGACCACGCCGTTCATCGGCGTACGCAGCTCGTGGCTCATGCGATCCAGGAAATTGCCTTTCGCCTCCACCGCTTCGGCGAGCTGCTGGTTGCTCTCACGGAGCTCGCGCGTGCGGAGCTGCACCTCGGCCTCGAGCCGCTCGCGTGCCCGCACGACTTCACGGAATTTTTCCCGGTGCCGGTAAACACGATGCGCAATCAACCCGATGAGGATGAGCGCGTAGATGACATAGGCGAGCGGCGATGCCCACGGCGCGGGATCGCGGTGAATCGTCAACGACAGCGGCCTGCTCCAGCCGGAATCGGAGTTGGCCGCGCGGACCTCGAGCACGTGATCGCCCGGGTCGAGGTTGGTGAGCGTGATACGGTGCTCCGCACCGAGGTCGATCCAGTCGTCGGTCAGGCCGGCGATGCGATAGGCGAGCCGGTTGTGCGCGGGCGACGCGAAATCCAGCAGGCCGAAATCGAGCGACACGATGCTGCCGCGATAGTCCAGCTCGATACGGTCACGCAGCCAGAAGGGCGTTTCCCCAACGGCGCGCACGCCGAGCACGTCCACGTTCACCAGTGCCATGCGCGGCGGCTCCGTGTTCCCCGGCAGCGCCGCGGGATCGAAAATGTTGAAGCCGCCCGGCCCGCCGAAGCTCAAGCGGCCATCGCGCAGCCGGAAGGATGCGCCGAACGAGAACTCCTCGCCCTGCAACCCGTGATAGCGATGGTAGGACCTGACCGCGCCCGTCTCCGGGTCGAGCCGCATCAAGCCCGTGTTGCTGCTCAGCCAGAGATGGCCGGCCGCGTCGGGCACCACGCCCCACAATGTGTCGCTCGAGAGACCGTCCTCGCTGGAGTACACCTGGAATTCGATCTTGTCCGGGGCCGCACCGGGATCCTTGATGCGCGCGAGTCCGCCCCCGGTTGCGACCCAGACGTCACCGCCGGCGTCGACCGCGAGCGCATACACCGTGTTGTCCGGTAGCGTCGTGGGATCGGCCGGATCCTGGCGGTAGACCTTGAGCACCGTCCCGTCGGCGCGCGCGAGGTTGAGGCCCTCGCCCAAAGTGCCCAGCCAGAAATTGCCGTGCGCATCCTCCGCCATCGCGGTTACGGTCGTCCCGCTCACGGCGCCCGGCGCGGAGCCATACGGAAGCTGGCGCACGGTGCGGCTGTCCGGATCCAGTATGTTCACGCCGCCGGCCCACGTGCCGGCCCAGATTGCCCCGCTGCGCGACTCCAGGAGCGACATTACCCGGGCGTCGCTCAACGAATGCGCATCGCCGGCCTCTACCGGAATCGACTCGATGCTCCCGCCAGGCGTGAGCACCTTGAGACCGTTCCCCATCGTGCCGATCCACAGTGCCCCCCGATCGTCCTGCCGGAGCGACGCCACGGGGCTGTTGCCGAGCGCATTCTCCTGCCCGACGATCGCATCGAGCGGCGTTGCCGTGCGGGTGGCGGGATCGAAGCGGACCAGCCCGGCGAGCGACGCGATCCACATGTCACCTTCCGGTGCGTCGGCAAACGCCGTGACGGACTGGTTTTCGAGCCATGCCGGGCGATACCCGCCGAACGCCCAGCTACGCGGATTCCAGCGGCTCACGCCGCCGGCGCGCGTCCCGATCCAGACCAGCCCGGCGGGGTCCTGGTACAGCGACATCACGAATGAATCGCGCAACGACGCGCTGTCGTTGGGATCGCGGCGGTAATGCGCAAAACTGCCCGACGCACGATCGAGAAGATCGAGGCCGTTCGCCGTACCGACCCAAAGCCGCCCCGAGCGGTCCTCGAGGAGCGCGCGCACGTCGTCGCTGGCGAGCGAGGCCTGGCTGTCCGGCTCGTGCCGGAAGCTCCGCAGGAGGCGGCCGCTGCGGTCGACCTGCAGCAATCCCGCATTGAACGTGCCGACCCAGAGCGAACCATCGTCCGCCTCCAGGACGCGGGAAATTTCCTTGCCGGCCAGGGATTGCGCGCCGACGCGCGAGAGCGTACCCGTACCGGCATGCCAGCGATTCAGTCCCTGGTCCGTGCCGATCCAGACGTTGCCGGCACCGTCCAGGGTGAGCGTGGAGACGCGATCGCTGGCGAGTGAGGCGGGATCCTCCGGATCGTGGCGCAAGTGCTCGATGCGCCCGGATGCCGGGTCGAGCACGTCGACACCCGCATCGAAGGTGCCGATCCACAGGAAGCCGCGCGTATCGAAAAGCACGGTGCGAACCCGGTTGCTGGCCAGCGATCCGGGGTCGCCGGCCGCGTGCCGGTAGCTGGTGAACCGGTCCGTGCGCCGGTCCCATCGCGCGAGCCCGTCGCCGTTCAGCGCGATCCAGAGGTTGTCGTGCCGGTCCTCGACGACCTTCCACACGTAGTTCCCGGGCAGGGATCCACTTTCCGTCCGCGAGTGCGCGTAGCGGAACAGTTCGCGGCCGTCGTAGCGAACCAGGCCGTTCTCGGTGCCGAGCCAGACGAAGCCCTGCGAGTCCTGCAGCGTCGTCATGACGGTCGCCTGCGGCAGGCCGTCCTCCGTCGTGAGGTGCTCCAGGAACAGCGGTGGCGCATCCGCCGCCGCAGCCAGCGGCGTCGCGAGCAGCCACAGCAATGCGCTTGCCAGCGCGCCGCCGCGCAGCCCCGGATGCGGGCGCCGGCCGGCATTCGATTGTCGTTTCGGGGTCACGGGTCCAGTTTCCTCGAGCACCGTGGGTGCCGCGTTGATGGGCGTCATGGATCCGGAATGCGCCGCCCACGATCGGAACGGCGTCACATCCGGTTACTCGTTGGGCACCCAGGACGCGATCGACGCGGGCTTGGCCGGTGACATCGGTCGCGGCCGCTCATCCCACCACGGCAGCGTCCGGCTCCAGGTATAGCCCCGGCTCCAGGTGAAACCGCTCGCCCAGGTGTAATGCCGGCTCCAGGTAAACCCGCGGCTCCAGGTAAAACCCCTGCTCCAGGTGAAGCCCTGGCTCCACTGGTAGCCCTCGCCCCACGGGTAGCCCCGCGACCAGGTAAAACCGTCCGACTCGAGCGGCTCGCCCCACCACCAGCCCTCCATGTCCATGACGTAATAGCGCCCGCGCCAGTCCTGGTTGGCGGGACCGCCAAAATGTTTGGTGCCACGCAGGTCGGCATGAATATCCAGCCCGCGGTTGGCACAGCCGGATGCCGGGCTGTTGAGCGCGGACACCGCGTTGATGAGGCCGGCGCCCTGTTGGAACACGCTGTACGCGAGCTTGCCACGATTGTTAACGGCCGGCCGCGTGGAGGCCATCAGCCGGCACTTGACCTCGTCGGGCGTGAGCCCCGGTTCCTGCTGCAAGAGCAGCGCGACGACACCGGAAGTCACGGCGGCCGCCTGCGAGGTGCCGGACATCACGAAGAGCTGCTGCGCGACGTTCATCGAACCCGGGTCGATGTTGGCGAGGAAGCTGCTGCTCGACATCGACGCCGCCATGTGGCCGCCGGGTGCGACGAGCTCCGGCTTCACGAAGCCTTCGAACGTCGGGCCCGCCGATGAGAACGACGCGAGACGGTCGTCCGAGCCGTCGTAGGGCGTGTAGTTGTCCGTGAGCGCGCCGACCGTGATCACGTACGGCACGTTGCCGGGCACGTCGATGGTCATCGGGTCCGGGCCGTCGTTACCGGCGGCGGTGACGACGAC
>CBFGSB010000156.1:0-7144 GCA_965651325.1 uncultured Chromatiales bacterium
CGCCGCATGCGGCGACACATGCGGCCAGCGCAATACCGGCGCCCAGGCGCAGCTTGCGCAGCAAACGCCCCGCGTGAATGCTTGCACGAGTCTCACATCGTGAAACCGTGACCGGCGGCAACGGCCGTGCGTCGTTTATGCTCGCCGCGTCAGAACCGCAACGGACAGACTCCTGGATCATCCTACGCCCCGCACTGTCGCTCGCACTGTTGCCGCTGCAATCTATGCAATTGCCTTCGCGATCACAACCGCCCACGCCGACCCGGGTTACCGCCACTACGTCACCGGTAACGAGGAAGACGTCACGGCGGCCACGCAAGGCTTGCTCGTGCTGCAGGGCGGCGGCACCGACGTCGACGAGAACTACGTGCGCATGGGCGAGCTCGGCGGCGGCGGCGATTTCGTCGTGCTGCGCGCCTCGGGCGCCGACGAGTACAACGATTACGTCTACGCCTTGTGCAACTGCGATTCGGTCGAAACCCTGGTGTTCGGGAATCGCGAGGCCGCCTCGGACCCGTTCGTGATCGAGACGATCCGGAACGCGGAAGCCCTGTTCATCGCGGGCGGCGACCAGTCGCGCTACGTACGCTTCTGGCAGGACACACCGGTCGAGGATGCCATCAACCACGTGGCGGCAAAACCGGCGCCGATCGGCGGCACCAGCGCCGGCATGGCGGTGCTCGGCGAGTTCGTCTACGCCGCGATGAGCGAGGCGAGCCTGACCGCGGAGCACGCGCTGGCGGACCCGTTTCACGAGGACCTGACGCTCGCCCGCGATTTCCTGGCGCTGCCGGCGCTCGCCAGCATCCTCACGGACCAGCACCTGCAGGAGCGCGACCGGATCGGCCGCACGGTCGCGATGCTGGCGCGCCTCGTGCACGACGGCTGGACGCCGCAGGCGCGCGCGATCGCTGCTGACCGTGAGACCTCGCTGCACGTCGACCCGGCGACCGGCATGGCGCAGGTGTTCGCGACCGCGGACCACGAGACGCCGTACGTGTACTTCATGCGTACCACGGCAGGTCCCGACGCCTGCGAAGCGGGCCAGCCGCTGACGATCCGCGGTGTTGACGTGTACCGGATCGGCCCCGGGGGCCTGTTCGACCTCGAGGAGTGGACGGGCAAGGACGGGATCGCCTACACGCTGTCCGTGGACGCGGGCAAGCTCTTCTCCTCGCGCGGCGAAATCTATTAGCCCACCGTGATGCAGCCCACCGTCTCACATCCTGCGAAAATGCTTCACAGTGTGGAACGCTGACCCGGGATGAAACGGTGCCGTTCATGACTGCTCTCCGTCCCGCTGCCGCGCTCGCGCTGCTGCTCATTGCCGCCGCCCCGGCCGGGTACGGCAATTCCGCTGCGGCTGGCACGGCCGCGTCCGGTGAGCGCCCACGGCCTGCCGCAACGACGCTCCGCATCATGTCGTTCAACATCGAGTGGGGCGGCACGCACGTCAGCTTCGCGAAGGTCGCGGAAGCGATCCGTGCCGCGGACGCGGACATCGTCGGCGTGCAGGAACCCGAGGGCAACCTGGCGCGGCTGGCGCGCGATCTCGGCTGGTATTTCGATCTTCGCAATCACGTCATCTCGAGATTCCCGCTGGTGGACCCGCCGAACGGCGACGGCCGTTTCCTGTTCGTGGAGGTTGCGCCGGGCAAAATGCTGGCGATGGCGAACGTGCACCTGCCTTCCGACCCTTACGGTCCCGACTGGCTCCGGGCGGGCCGCCCGGCGGCGGACGTGATCGCCCTCGAACGCCGCGTGCGGCTGCCGAAGATCGAGCCCGTGCTCGCGGCACTCTCGCCCGTCCACCGCGGCGGCGCACCGGTATTCCTCACCGGCGATTTCAATGCGCCTGCGCATGGCGACCTCGTTCCCGCGGCTACCGGAGAATTCCCTCGAGGCGCCCTGGAGCTCGCGTGGCCGGTCAGCCGCGCCATCGCGGCTTCCGGGTTGCAGGATTCCTACCGGGCGGCTCACCCGGATTCCATCGGCGCGCCGGGCTTCACCTGGTGGGCGGCGCGGCCGCGCATCGAGGACTACAACCCGGACGACCCGACCGACCAGGCGCGCATCGATTTCGTGTGGTTCGCGGGGCCGGCGAAGGTACTGGGCAGCTCGATCGCCGGTGAGGAGCGTGCGCGCGACGTCGCTGTCAGCGTGTCGCCCTGGCCGAGTGATCACCGCGCGGTGGTGTCCGAGTTCGAGGTGCGGCCGGCGGCCATGCCCGTGCTGGTCGCCCCCGCGGAGCGTGTGCACGCCGCCGGCGATGTCATTCGCGTCTACTACAACGCGCCGGGGCACGCCGGAGCATCGATCGTGCTGCACGGAAAACGTGATGGCACGGCGCCCCAGCATCGGCTGACGCTCGAGGCCGACCGCGACCGGGTGGAGATACCGGCGAAGGCCGTGCCCGCGGGGCATTACCTCGTCGTGCTGCAGGATGCCGATGGAGAGCCATTGAGCCGGAACGAGCTCTGGGTGCTGGCCCCGGACGCCGTCCCCGCGATCGCCGTTGAGGACAGGCGCTATGCGCCCGGCGAGCCGGTGCGCCTGCGGTGGCAGAACGCCCCCGGCAACCGGCTGGACTGGATCGCCATCGTCGAGGCGGGCGCGCCGTGCGACAGCGAAGGCTACGTTGCGTACAGCTACGTCGGCGCACGCAGCTCGGGCGCGCTGGCTTTCGACGGGAATACCGCGGAGTTCGGCTGGCCGCTGCCACCGGGACGCTACGCGGCGCGGCTGCTGGAAGATGACGGCTACGAGGTGCTGGCGGAGTCGGAAACCTTTACCGTGCGCTAGGGAGCACACCGCCGAGCGGGGCGCCCGCGTCCGGCGCCTTGACGACGCTGCCGCCGATCATCACGAACTCGACCCGCTCCAGAGCGGCCAGGTCCTCGAGAGGATTGCCGGTGACGGCAATGACGTCCGCGAGCTTGCCGGGCTCGATCGTGCCGACGCGATCGTCCCAGCCCAGGAGCTCCGCACCGACACGCGTGCCGGCCTGGATCGCTTCCATCCGCGTCAGTCCCGCCTCGTGGAGCACGGCGAACTCCCGGGCGAACACCGTGGGATCGACGGCGTAGCCGCCCAGGTCGACGCCAACCGTCACTTTCACTCCGCGGTCGTGTGCGCGGCCCACCATCGCCAGGAAAATCGCGCGGTAGTTTTCCATGTAATCGTCGTTCTTGTCTTGCGCGAGCAGCTCGTCTCCCTCGGCGTAGTAATCGCCGACATAGATGGTCGGCACGAGGAACGTCCCGCGCTCCGCCATCATGCGGATCGCCTCGTCGTCCATGTACGTGCCGTGCTCGATCGAGCGCACGCCGGCCGTGACCGCCATCTTGATGCCTTGTGCGGCGTGCGCGTGCGCGGCGACCGGCACGCCGAGGCGCTCCGCTTCCCCGACGGCGGCCGCGAGCTCCTCCGGACTGAATGCGACGTTGCGCGGATTGTCGCCGACCGACTGGAAGGCGCCGGTGACGAGCAGCTTGATCCAGTCGGAACCGTACTTGACCTCCGTGCGCACCGCTTTCCGGATTTCCTCCGGGCCGTCGGCGATGAGCCCGTCCGCGACCACATGCTGCTCGGGCGACAGGTAGTTGATGTCGCCGCCTCCGCCGGTAATGGAGATGTAATGGCCGGCCCCGGTAAGCCGCGGTCCGACGAACACACCAGACTCGATCGTCCTGCGGATGTCCTGGTTGGCGTAAAAGACATCCGCATCGCCCATCACGCGCACCGTCGTCCACCCGGCGAGCAGTTGCTGCTGCAGGGCCGCCAGGCCCAGCAACGCCTTGTACGCGGACGAGGCCTGCAAATGCGCATCCTGGTAGTCGCTCGCGAACATGAGCGGATGCTCGTGAGCGTTGATCATGCCCGGCATGAGGGTGGTGCCCGGCAGCTCGATGATGCTTGCATCGTCCGGGATGCTGTCGCGGCCGCCGATCGCGACGATACGCCCCTCATCGACGATGACGACCGCTTTTGTGTGTGGCTCGTCCGTAACGCCGTCAATGAGCCGGTCACCGATCAAGGCGACCGGCCGCGCAAAGGTCTGGGCGGCCAGGAGCAAAACGAGCAGCAGCCCGGCACGCACGATTCCCGGCGCCTGCCGGCCGCTTCCGATGCCGTTCAGGGAAATCATAAAGTGCCGCAGACCCAGGCTGCGCAGTTCTCCCTCAGGATCGCTTCTTCTTGCGTGGTGAGCCCCAGGCGGCCAATGGCTTCGATCTGCGCGGCCGGCGTCAGCACATTGTAGTCGGAGCCGAACAGGAACCGGTCGAGGCCGATGCGGTACATTTCGCGCCTGAGTGCGGAAGCGACATCCGGCCCTTCCTCGGGAGCGGGTACGTAGGACAGGTCGAACAGCACGTGCGCGGTAAGCGGGTCCTCCCGGGAAATGTGAGCGGCGAATGCCCCGAGGACTTCGACGTGGTTGTTGCCGGCCAGCGGAAACCCGCCGGCGGCGTGGGCGATCTGCACCGGGGAACGGCCGGCCGCCGGCAGGATCGTCCGGATGAACGTCTCGGCATCGTCGGCATCGAACGTGCCGCCGCCTATGTGGATCACCATCGGCAGTCCCTGCGCCGCGGCTTCGCGGACGACCTCCGCCAGCCGGTTGCGCGGGTCCGGATCTTGTATGCGCACCCCGGAGGCCGTCAGGTGCAGTTTCAAGCCGACGAGCGCGGGGCTGTCCCGCCAGTGACGGATCTCATCGATCGCGGCAGGCTGCAGCGGGTCGACAGACAGGAAACCGACGAGCCGGTCCGCATGGCGCCGGACTTCCGCTGCCGTGAACTCGTTCTCCAGCCGCACCAGGCGGGCAACGGTTGCAGGGTCGAGGTGCAGCGAAGGGAGCCCGTACAGGTACGCGGACGAGAAGACGACACCCCGGGAAACGTTGGCCGCGTCCAGCGCCTCGACCGCATCGGCGCCGAAAACCGCGGGAGGATCGTTGGACGGCAGGCAATCGCCGATGCGCTTGCAGATGTCGGGCGAGCCCAGGTGCATGTGGTGATCGGCTCGCCAGCCCGGCACGCCGGCGTCCGCAGGATGTCCGGGGAGCTCTTCGGCGCGGCCAATCGTGCCGAGCAACAGCGCGCAACAGGTGAGCGTCAACGAGAAGGTAGAGCGTGCTTTGCCGGTCACGGAGATTGCAGCACCTGACGCGCTGAGTCGAGGTGCGTTGCACTGTAGCTTACCAGCGGCCGGGTTCGGCACCGATTCCATAATATGGGGGTCGGGTTGTTTATCGATCGAGCTTCGGGGCATGGTTCGACGGTTGGCTGCAGCACGCATCATTGCACAGCGGATGTTGCACCCGTTAGTCCCTGGAGTTTGAACATGAGCAATGCGAGTGCACCGGGCTGCAAGCCCGCAGCAGCAGAGTCGTCCCTGTCGCACGTTCAGGGCGTGAGGGACCTGCCGACGATGACGCCCATCGCCGCCGCCGTGATCGCGGCGCTGTACCCGGGCACCTCGCCGCTGGCGCAGGACCAGGACGAGACCACGCTGCGCGGTCTCGAGGAAATCGTCGTCACGGCAACGCGGCGCGAAACCAGCCTGCAGGACGTACCGCAAAGCATTACCGCATTCTCGACCGACGAGATCCAGCGCCAGGCCTTCCAGAACATGGAAGACTTCATGAAGGCGCTGCCGAGCATGAACCTCGTGAACAGCATGCCGGGCCGCAACTCCGTCGTGATGCGCGGCATCTCGACCGGCTCCGCGGAATATCGCACCGACAGCCAGGTCTCGGTGTACCTGGACGAGCAACCGATGACCTCCATTTCGCAGCAGGTCGATGTGCGGATGATCGATATCGCGCGGATCGAATCGCTGCCCGGACCCCAGGGTACGCTGTTCGGCTCGAGCTCACAGTCCGGCACGCTCAGGATCATCACCAACAAGCCGGATCTCGCCGGGTTCGCCGCGCAGGCCGAGGCCGTCGTCGGCACGACGAGGGGCGGCGAGGAAAGCTACGACGTGAACGGCTGGATCAACATGCCGGTCATCGACGATCGCCTGGCGATCCGGGCAGTCGCTTTCGACGCACTCGAAGGCGGCTACATCGACAACGTCCTGGGGATGGACCTCGCCGGTATCGGCGACAACTCCGCCGTGGTCGAGGACGACTGGAACGACTACGAGACCAACGGCGGCCGCCTGCAGGCGCTTTGGACCATCACCGATCGCTGGGACCTGCTGGCGAGCTTCATCGCGCAGAACAGCCGGGCGACGGGGAGCTGGGAGTCGGACCCTGCCATCGGCGACTACAAGGTCACGCGGTTCTTCGAAGAATACCGCGAGGACGACTGGTACCAGAGCTCGATGACGCTCACCGGCGACCTCGGTTTCGCCGAATTGTCGCTGACGGCGTCCGACTTCAATCGCGACATCAGCTACGAATGGGACAACATGTACTATGAGCAGTGGCGCACAGCGTCCTACGGCTCCTACTACCCGCTCTACGACACCGACTACACCAACGGCACGACCTTCAACTGGCAGGGGCAGGAACGCTATGCGTTCGAAGCACGCCTGACCTCCACGACCGAAAGCCGCCTGCAATGGATGGCGGGTGCGTTCTATGAAGATGTCTACGACTGGTGGTTCGCCGGAGCGCTCAACCCGGAGCTGACGAATACCGATGCCTGGGCGGCCGCGCAGTACTACGCCTACCTGGCGAACTACTACGGGTACGACGTCCAGTACCCGTTGCCCCCGACCGACATCTATTACCAGGAAGCTTACGACAAGAAAATCAAGCAAACGGCCGTCTTCGGCGAAGTCACCTGGAGCCTTACCGATAGCTGGGACGTGACCGGCGGGCTTCGCTGGTTCGAATACGACCGCAAGGAAATGGACAAGTTTGATTTCCCGCTGGGACTACCGATTGCGGGCTCCCTGGATGTGGGCGGCACGCTCACGAGCGAGGGGGTCGCCAACGACACGGTGCTGAAATTAAGCACGCAGTACCACGTCGACGATGAGCGTATGGTGTACCTCCTGTACAGCGAAGGCTTCCGGCTGGGCGGCAACAACAGCCTCCGTGCGGCCGCCACCGGCCTGATCCCGGCGTCTTACGGCCCGGACACGTTGCGCAACTACGAAGCCGGCCTCAAAAGCCAGTGGCTCGACA
>CBFGSB010000157.1:0-7142 GCA_965651325.1 uncultured Chromatiales bacterium
GCGCGCTGCGCCGGCGTGCTGTGCCGGTAAAAGTACAGGTAGGCGGGCTGCCCCACGCCTGCCTGTCGGCGTACCAGGAACTGGGCACTCCACCCGTGCAGGCCGTCCCGGATCGAAGCCAGGATGTCTGCCTTCGGATCGATTCCGGGATACACGGCGAGGAAGTCCGAAGCGTGCGAACCGAAGCGGCAGTGGATTTCCGCTTCGTACGCGGACCGGCTCTCGGGTATGGCCGGTACCAGGAACGGGAACGACCGGACCTCGCCTTCGTTGAAGCCGGCGATCACCGGCACCTTTGCCTGCTCGCCGCGCGCAAACGTTTCGGCAAGCTGGCGCTCGAGCACTACCCCGTCGATCACGGGCTCGGATTGCCACCTGTTCGCCAGGCCGGCCCGGATCAACGCTGCCGGATCGGCGGCCCGCAGCATTGCGGCATTCGACGCGTTCGCTGCCTCGGCCAACGCCGTTCCCATGGCTTCGGCCGAGGCCAGGCCCGGCATGTCGTCGTGCAGCTCACGGAACGTGGAGATGCGTCCGCTCTGCGCAATCGCTCTCGTAAACAGGCCGCGTGCGTGCGGGCTCGCGAGCAGCGCGATCACGCTGAGGCCTCCCGCGGACTCGCCGGCGATCGTGACCTCCGCGGGGTCGCCGCCGAAGGCCTCGATGTTGTCGCGCACCCAGCGGAGGGCCAGGACCTGGTCGAGAAGCCCATAGTTGCCGGATATGCCCTGCGGCGATTCGGCGCTCAGTGCCGGATGGGCCAGGTAGCCGAGCACCCCAAGACGATAGTTGATCGAAACGAAAACGATCCCTTGGCGAGCGATATTGCCGCCATCGTACAAAGGTTCGGAACTGCTGCCTGTGAGCAACGAGCCCCCGTGGATCCAGACCATGACCGGCAACTTCCGCGCGCCGATGGGCGTCCAGACGTTGAGGGTCAGGCAGTCTTCACTGGCAGGCGCCATGTCGCCGAAGTAAAGGCTGTTCGGCCCGCGCGCCGGCTGCGGGCAGGCGTGCCCGAACGCGGCCGCGTCACGTACCCCGTCCCATGCAGGCGCCGGAACGGGCGGGCGCCAACGCAGGTCGCCCATTGGCGGCGTCGCGTAGGGAATGCCTTTGTACGCCGCTACGTTCGAGTCGGCCGCCACGATGCCCTGCACGATTCCCGCGTGGGTGCGAACCTGCGGCCGCTGTTCACCGGCGACGGCCGAAGCCGCCGCGAGGGTGAGGAAAAGAGCCGCGGGCAATACGAGTCTCTCGGCGCGGGCGGGTCGACACGGCTGTGGAAGCGGAGGCATGAGGTGCTCGTTCGCGGTGAGGGGCAACAGTAAACATTCACTGACACGTAAGTCAATATTGCCGGCGAAGGCTCTCTTCCGCGAAAGTTGATTCACACCGCAGTGAGTATTGACGGCGGCAGTCCATCCGTGAGACTGTTTTCCGCGGTTGCCAACGCCCGTTCGCACCGTGGCCGGCGCTTCGACATTTTCCTGCCTCCGTTCAGCCCGGAGGTCCACGGATCGGTGAGCCATGAAGAGCGCTGAGCAAATCGAAAAAACCGACGCCACCCGCAAGCACAAGGCCCGCGCTCGCGAAGCGTCGATCGAGCGCATACTCGACGCCGCCGAGCGATTGTTCGCCGAGTACGGCTACCACGGCGTGACGCTGAAGGACGTTGCCGCGCACATCGGCGTCAGCCCGACGCTGATCCACTATCACTTCAACGGCAAAGAAAGCATTTACGAGGCCGTCTGGGCGCGCAAGGCGCCGATCTCCGCACGCAACAGGCTCGAGGCAATGCGCCGCTATGCGGAGGAAGCCGGCGAGAACATCACGGTTGAAGGCTCCCTGCGCGCCTGGATCGACATCGACCTCAACGCCCAAATCGAAGACCTGGATTATTGGCTTGCCTTCGGGAAAGTCGCCGCGCACGCGAACAGCGCCGGCGGCTGGGGTGCGGAGAAGATGACCAGGCATTTCAACCCGGTGGTGCTGGCGTTGATCGAGTTGCTCAAGAAGGCGATGCCGGAGTGCGATGAGAAATCCATCTACTGGGGTTACCACTTTTTGTCCGGCGCAATGACGCACGTGCTGGCACGCACCGGCCGGTTGGATGAACTATCCGGGGGTCTTTGCTCGTCCGACGACTTTGAATCAATCAAGCATCACATGGCGACATTCATGGCAGCAGGCTTCCACGCAATCTGCCGTGAGACGACCAGGGAGAAAAAGAAGCGTAAGTGAGTGCCAGGCATTGGGGCAGGCCGGAGGCTTGCTCACAATAAAAAGGGGGCAGGAATGGCAAACAAGACGAGCGGCGGATCGGTTATCAAGATTGCGGTTACCGCGTCGGGAGCGGCCGCGATCGAGTGGTACGACTTTTTCATCTACGGCACCGCCGCTGCGCTGGTGTTCCCGACCCTGTTCTTTCCCGCCGACCTGCCGCCCCTGGTTGCGCAAATTGCGGCGTTCTCCACGTTCACGGTTGGCTTCATCGCGCGGCCGATCGGCGGGGTGCTGTTCGGGCATTTCGGCGACCTGGTGGGACGCAAGCGTGCGCTATCCGTCGCGCTGTTGGTCATGGGCGTTGCTACCGCCTGCATCGGCCTCATGCCGACCTATGAGCAGGTCGGCATTGCAGCACCGCTCGGGCTGGTGGTGCTCAGGTTCACGCAGGGCCTCGCGGTCGGTGGCCAGTGGGGTGGCGCCGCGCTGATGGCGATTGAAAGCGCACCGCTGGCGCGGCGTGGATTCTATGGGAGCTTCGTCCAGATGGGCGTACCGCTCGGACTTGTCGCGGCGAACCTGGTGTTCATCGTGGTCAGCCAGGGTACGTCCAATCCGGATTTCCTGGCTTGGGGTTGGCGCATCCCGTTCCTGCTCAGCGTCGTACTCATCGCTATCGGCATGTACGTGCATTTTCGCCTGCCGGAATCGGGCGACTTCGAGCAGGCCGAGGAGGCTGCCGACGGCAAGCAGCAAACGGGCCTGCCCCTGGTGCGGGTGCTCAGTGGTCATTTGCGTAACGTGCTGCTGGCCGGCGGCGCCTTCGTCGCCAACAACACCTGCTTTTACATCGCCATCACATACATTATCGCGTATGGCTCCTCTACGCTCGGCATCGCGCGCGAGGTTTTGCTGTCAGCGGTCATGATCGCGAGCGTACTGATGATTCCGATCCTCGTCGTGTGCGGCGGCATCTCGGACAAATACGGCAGGCGCGGCATCTTCATGGCGGGTGCAGTGCTGGCCGGGGCCTGGGGCTTTGCCATGTTCCCGCTGGTGGAAACCGGTTCCCCGTTCCTGATCACGTTGGCGGTCGTCGTGGAGATGTTGTTCCTCTCAATGATGTACGGGCCGCAGGCCGCGCTGTTCGCGGAGATGTTCCCCGTGGAGGTGCGGTATTCCGGCGCGTCGATCGGCTACCAGATCGGCTCGGTAGTCGGCGGGGGATTCGCGCCGATCATCGCCACCGCATTGTTCGCAGAGTTCGGCTCGACACTTTCGATTGCGCTTTATCTCGCCGGGATGTGCGCGATTTCGTTCTTCAGCGTTCTCGCATTGAGCCTGAACGCAAGGCGTGAACCCGCGGCGGTGGCAATCTGATGCTCCTGACGCGCCGGCGGGCGATGCTCGGTCTCGCAACGGCGGCCGTGTTTCCTGTTGAAGCCGTCGCGGCACGCTCGCGCTGGCTGTCGGAGGTCAATGCGCGCTGGATCACAACCGAGCAGGAAGCCCGGTCCTGGCATGCCGTCAAGGACGAACTCGGGCCGGCGTTGACCGGCACGCCGTCCTGGCACCGGTTCCTCGAATTCCTCGAGACCAGCCTTGATGCTTTCGGGTGCGTCGACGTGCACAGGTCGCCCTGGACCTTCACGCGCATGGAGAGCAGCGTGTGGCCCGACGACTCCGCGTGGAGCCTCAGCTGCGAGGGGCGCTCCGTGCCGCTCGCGAACCATGGCGCGAACTGCGGGCTAACCGGCCCGGAAGGGGTCACGGCGCCCCTGGTGTTGTGGGATCCGGAAAATCCGCCGGAGGTCGCCGGGAAGATTGTCGTCTTTCGCCCTGTACCGCGCGCACAGGTGAGAACAGCCTTCGGGACCAGCGATTACGAACGCGCCACGCCGGATTACGATGGGGAGAGTGAAACCGATTCCCCGGTGCCCGAATCCATCTCGCCGGGGGTCTGGGACGAGCTGACAGCCTCGTCCGACTTCGTGCGCGCCATGGCCGATGCACGACCCATGGGCGTCGTGTTCGCCATGAACCTGAACCGCGCCGCCACCGAAGGCCTCTACACCTTTCGCGTGCCGGAGCATTACGACTTTCCGTCCGCGTATGTCGATCGTACGACGGGAGACGCGCTGATCGCGGACGCTCGCGCGGGCCGGCAGGCAACCCTGCGCGTCGAAGGCGAGCGTTCGAGCTCGGAAGCCTATCAACTCGTCGCCTACCTCCCGGGCCGGCATTTCGCGACCGAACGCGACCAGCAGATTCACTTGCGCACCCATACGGACGGCCCCTCGATCAGCCAGGACAACGGCGCACTCGGCCTGCTCGCCGTTGTCCGCTACATGTCGCAGATACCGCGGCGTGACCGCCCGCGCACTCTCTTCCTCGAGCTGGATTGCCGTCATTTCATGCCGGGCGCCGAAGGTACCTGGGCACATGAGGACTACTTCGTGAAGTTCCCGGGCGCTCGCGACAGGATCGTCGCGCAGGTCGCGATGGAGCATCTTGGCCAGATCGAGTATGTCGAAGCCGGGGAGGCGATCGTCGCCAGCGGTCGGCCGCTGGCTACCTGGGTTTACACAAGTGCCGATGAGGCCATGATCGACGCCGCGTACGCGGCTGCTGTCGAGCATCGTGTTCCCCGGACGGTGATTCGCTCGCCGGGCCGGCCGGGGAGCCACGGCGGTTCGCAGGGACCGTGGTACGGCATGTCCCGGCAGGGCGCGCTGCTGGGACTGCCGACTTTCGGCATACAAGGCGACGTCGGTGCCTACTGGGCCGTTTCCGCACGCATGGACCGGTTCGATGCACGGCTTTTTGCGAAGCAGGTGGCGATGTTTGCGAAGCTGACCGGTTTCCTGATGGCCGCGGATCTCAGCGCGATCGAGGTGGCCCCGATCGAGCGGGTGACGCCTAGCGGGGCGTCCCGCTGAACGGCACGAGCTGGTGCCGGCACCGGTAGTCGAACCCGAGGCCTGCGACCATAAGCCGGAGAGTCGGGTCGCCGCGGGCAGGAAGGCCGCTCGTGCAGCAGCACCTTGTCCTCACCGCCGCTTTCTGCGGCGATCTACCGTCAGACGACGGTTTGATATTTCACGAAGCTCCTGCCGGCAAGCTCAGCCCCAGTTGCTTCAGCACGCCTTCGAGGTGCGCCATCGCCTCGGTGCTCGGCCCCGGGTAAGGGCCGGCCATCGGCGCGTTGCCGATGTAGCCGACGTCCTTGATTCCTGCTTCGGTGGTATAAAACGCGCCGACCGTGAGGTAGCGAAAGCGTCGGAAGAAGTCAGCCAGCTCCTCATCCGCTGCGGTGTCCGGATACGC
The DNA here is from genome assembly GCA_965651325.1 of uncultured Chromatiales bacterium. Classification (GTDB taxonomy): domain Bacteria; phylum Pseudomonadota; class Gammaproteobacteria; order Steroidobacterales; family Woeseiaceae; genus IDS-8. The sequence goes on from CBFGSB010000157.1 coordinate 5,554, forward strand.
AATCGCATCGACCAGGGCCGACTGCTGAGCCTCCCGCGCCTCCGCGAAGGCGGTACCGAAGCGATGGCGGCTCTGCTGCTCGAGCCATTCCAGTCCGCCCAGTATTCGTTGGCGATCGTCGCGCTGCTGCGGGTACGGCGCGCTCACCCATTCGTCGATGAAATCGGGCACGCCGACCGCACTGGCCGATGGCGAGTGCTCGTCCTCCGGCAGGATCAGGTCGGACAGCGCGGCGGTCGTGCGCAACTGCGCCTCCGTCATCGTCCTCGCCCACGGCACCACGGGGTTCACCAGGTCCGGGTCGGCGCCGTAGCCGGCGGTGCCCGGCCGGGCGGCGGTTCCGAGCAGCGTCGTTTCCCGAGCGGCCGGTATTTCGTCGCCCAGGCGCTTGTCGTCGGCAGTGCAGCCGGCGTAGCCCGCCGCCATCGTCGCGGCCAGCCACTTGATCGTCGTGCGCCGGTCGACGCGCAGTCCCTGGCCACGCCCCTCTTTCACAACGTTCGGCTCCCGAGTTGCTCGGCCAGGTACTCGCTGCTGCGCCACGCCAGCGCCATGATCGTCAGCGTCGGATTTTTATGCGCCTTGCTGGCAAAAACGCCGCCGTCGGTGACGAACAGGTTGTCGATGTCCCACGACTGGCCGTACTGGTTCGTGACCGACGTGCCTGGATCGTCGCCCATGCGCGTCGTGCCGACTTCGTGGATGATCTGACCGCCTGCGGAAATCGCTTCTTCCGCGGATTGATCGCCCCAGTCGATGGTCCCGCCCAGTCGATCGATGATTTCCTTCGTTGATTTCTGGAAGTGCCGGACCATGTTGAGCTCGTGCTCCGACCACTTGAAATGGAACCGCAGCGTGGGGATGCCCCAGGCATCCCTGGTCTCCGGATCGACCTCGCAGTACGAGTCGGCGTTCGGGATCATCTCGCCGCGGCAGGTGAAGCTCAGGAAGCTGCCGTAGTAGCGGCGCACGTCCTCTTTGAGCTTTTTGCCATAGCCACCGGCAAAATCGGCGAGATCGCCCATGCTCATCCCCGGCTCGCCGCGGCCCGTCGCGCCCAGCTCGTAGTGGTAGCCGCGCGGAAAGTCGAGCTCTCCGCGTGCCTGTTCCTCGTACAGCCAGAACGGGATGTAGAGGTGCAGGCCCATCGCGCCGTCCTCGTTGTAATGCGGCCGGTTCTCGAGCAGCGGGAACTGGGCGCCCATCGCGGCACCGACGGTGTCCATCAGGTTGCGCCCGACCTGGCCGCTCGAGTTCGCCGCGCCGTCGGGGAACGCCGCGCTCTTCGAGTTCAGCAGGATGCGCGCAGTTTCGCCGGCGCTGGCCGCGAGCACGACCACGCGCCCGCTTGCCGACCGCTGCTTCCCCGATTTCTTGTCGATGTAGGCGACGCCTTCGGCTTTGCCTTTGCCGTTCAGGACGAGCTCGTACACCATGGCGTCGGTTACGATCGTCAGGTTGCCCGTGGCAAGCGCCATCGGCAGCAGCGATGTCGTGGTCTGGAACGCCGCGCCGATCGCGCAGCCGCGGCCACAGGCCGAGGCGTAGTAGCACGCGGCGCGCTTGTCGATCGGCCGCGTCAGCACGGC
>CBFGSB010000158.1:0-7074 GCA_965651325.1 uncultured Chromatiales bacterium
ACTGCTTGCCGAAATGTCGGCAGAGTCGCGGGACGAACTGTGGGCACCGCGCACGGAACGAGAACTGCGGTCCCTGCTTGGTTCGAGCCCAGGAGCGAATTTGCCGGTGTCAGTCGGATGCCGCTCAACGGTCTGCCAGGTTACTGCCGTCGGGCGCTTACCCTACGGCTCTCGGGACTGGCACCCCTTCGTGGAGAATCTTCGAAGCAGCCCTATTGCCTCCGAATTGACAAGCATGCGCTTCTTCGCGGGGAGCTTTCCGACCCAGCCTGGCGATCCTGTAGTTCACCGGGATGTCAGCGGTTTCGTGTTGACGAGCGTCGGTCAAGGGACGCCTTCGGAGCCGGCGCACTGCTACAACCTTCAGCAGCGACCCAGCGAGCCTACCGAGACCCCTGACCTATGACACTCGTGGTCCGCGGCTCATCGAACGTCGCATTATCGTGATCGTTGTACCGCAGGAACTCCTCCCGCATTTGCTCGATCCGCGCCGCATGCTCCGGCAAGTCAACCAGGTTCTGCGCCTGTGAGGGATCCGCCTCCAGGTTGTAGAGCTCCGTCGCCTCGTTGTGCTCGTCCACCACCAGCACCCAGCTGCCCTTTCGCAGCGCCCCGACCTGCGAATACCCGGCCTGGTACAGGATGAACTCGTGCACCGGTCCATCGTCCTCGCCGAGCAGCAGCGGCAGCAGCGAAGCGGCATCCATCGCCTGGTCCGGCGCCATCGGCTGGCCCGTCAGCTCGTACATCGTGGCCACCCAGTCGTGCGCCACGATCAGTTGATCGGACACCGAGCCCGGCTCGATCTTCGAACCCGCCGGGCTGCCGTCGCCCCAGCGAACGATGAACGGCACGCGGTGCCCGCCTTCGTAGACCGACGCCTTGTAGTCGCGCCAGGGCCCGTTGTTGTCGTGCTTGGGGTCGCCGTACTCGGTGGAGTCCGGCCACAGCGCGCCATTATCGCTCGTGAAGAAAATCAACGTGTCGTCGAGCAGCTCCGCCTCGCGGAGCTCCGCGACCAGCGCCCCAACCTGCAGGTCCAGCTCACGCACCATGTCGGAGGTGATCCCGCCGGTCGTGCCGGCGACCGGCTCGTCCACCGTCGACGGATCGCCGTCGAAGTCCTTCGGCGGCGTGTGCGGCACGTGGATCGCCTGCGACGAGTAGTACAACGCGAACGGCCGGTTGCGGCCCTCGCGCTCGTTGCGCTCGCGGTGACGCTCGATGAACCCGATCGCCTTTCGCACCAGCATCGGGCCGACCTGGCTCGAATCGTAATCGCGGTCCATGCGCGCCGGTATCTCCTGCGCTTCCACGATCTCCGAGACACCGTTGTTGCCGACCGTGTAGCGGCCGTTCTTGCGCAATACCGTGCTCGAGTTGTCGGCCGGCGCCGTCGGGTCGATCGTCCAGTAGCGGCCGTTCTCGAAGTAGGCGTACGGCTCGTGCTGGATGCCGCTCGCCAGTCCGAAGCTGTAGTCGAACCCGTGTTCCCCGACACCGTTGCGCAGGCCGCGGCTGAAATCCATCTCGTTCAGCCGGTCCTTCTCGCGGATGACGCGGCCCTTGCTGTCGTACACGTCGCCGCCCAGGTGCATCTTGCCGATGAACGCCGTGCGATAGCCGGCGCGCTGCAATATCTCGCCGACCGTGACGTGGCGCCCCTCGACGAGATGCTCGCTACCGGCGTCGAAACCCGAGCTGTTGTTGATGTCCCAGGTGCCGCCGGCGCGGCCGTTGCGGTACGGGTAACTGCCCGTCAGCAGGCTGAAGCGCGACGGCGCGCACAACGCCGCCGGAGAATGCGCGTCGGTGAAGCGCATGCCCGCATTGGCGAGCGCATCGATGTTCGGGGTGGCGATGCGCCCGCCGTAAGCGCCGATATCGCCGTAACCGATGTCGTCGGCGAGGATGAAAACGACGTTCGGCAGCGGCGGCTCGTCCTTCGGCGACTGCTCGCGGTCGGCCGGTGACTCCGCGGGGCGGGAACACGACGTCACCGCAAGCGTGATACCCAGCAGCGCGACGGTGCGAAGCTTGCGGCAATCCACCACGCGACTACCAGTAAGCACCGTACAGCACGACGAGGATGGCGACGACCACCGCTGAGCCGATCCAGTACCCGGTCGACGTCGAGAAATCGACGTCACCCAGCTCGACGGCATTCGGCTGCGGCTTGCGCTCAATCATCGCGATCAGCGCCATGCTGGCGCAGCACGCCAGGAACACGTAGCCGACACGATCCATGAACGGCAGCTCCGGCAGCACGAGCTTGGCGGCCAGCGACAGCAGGAACGAGGCCACGGCCGCCACCAGCGCACCGTTTGCGGTCGCGCCCTTCCAGAATACGCCGAGGATGAAGATGGCGCAGATGCCCGGCGTGAAGAAGCCGGTGAACTCCTGGATGTACTGGAACGCCTGCGGGAAGTTGCCGAGCAGCGGGCGCGCCGCCAGCACCGCGATGACGATGGCCGTGAGGCTCGCCAGCCGGCCGATGACGACGAGGTGGCGCTCGCTCTCCTCCCCAGGGTGCAACGGGCGGTAGACGTCGAGCGTGAAGATGGTCGAGATCGAGTTCATCATCGAGCCCAGCGAGGACACGATGGCTGCTATAAGCGCGGCGAACACCAGCCCGCGGATACCCACCGGCGCGAGCGCCATCAGGTTCGGGTAAGCGGCATCCGAAACAGCGATCTCGAGCGAGCTCTCCGGCGACTGGCTCAGGACGAACGCCGCGATCCCCGGCACCACGATGATGAACGGCGTGAGCAGCTTCAAAAACGCCGCGAACACGATGCCCTTCTGCGCTTCCCGGATGTTCTCCGCCCCCAGCGCCCGCTGGATGATGTATTGATTGAACCCCCAGTACGACAAGTTCATGATCCACATGCCGCCGATCAGCACGCTGATGCCCGGCAGGTTGATGTACTCCGGGTTGTCCTTCGACAGGATCATGTCGAACTTGCCGGGCGCCTGGTCGATCAGCGCCGCGAAACCCGCCAGCGGCCCGGCACCGTCGGCCACACGGTCGAGCGCGATCCAGGTGATCAGGAAACCGCCGAACACCAGCAGCACGACCTGGATGATGTCGGTCAGGGCGACGGCCTTCAGCCCGCCATACAAAGAATAGGCCACCGCGAACACGGCAAGCCCGACCATTCCCCAGGTGACGTCGAAGCCGGTCAACGCCGTGACGGCCATGGCGCCGAGCCACAGGATCGAGGTGAGATTGACGAACGTGTACAGCACCAGCCAGAAGAGCGACATGACGAACTTGACGCGCGTGTCGAATCGCTGCTCGAGGAACTGCGGCATCGTGTAGATGCCGCGCTTCAGGTATACCGGCAGGAAATACTTGCCTACGATGAGCAACGCCGCCGCGGCCATCCACTCGTAGGAAGCGATCGCCAGCCCCACGACGTAACCGGATCCCGACATGCCGATGATCTGCTCGGCGGAAATGTTTGCGGCGATCAGCGAAGCGCCGACCGCCCACCAGGGCAGCGTCTTGCCCGCCAGGAAGTAATCCTCGGTGTCCTTTTCCTGCCCGGCCTTCTCGCGCGACACGAACGTCGCCAGGGCGATCAGCCCCAGGGCATAGCCGAAGACGATAGCCAGGTCGAGCGTCGACAGGTCCATGTTTCTCCCTCTTGAGCGCGGAGGATCACTGCAACCAGCCTCCCTCGAAGCCGATCTCGCGCAGGCCCTTCCGGATGTACGGATTGCGCTGCATCGTTCGCCAGACCAGTTCGCTGCGGTAATTCTCGAGCATCGCGAGGATCGGCCCCTGGTCGATGCCGAGGTGCTGGTCGTCCACCCAGCCGAGCCCCGGCACGACCGCGCCGCGCGGGGTGTCGACATCCGCAAAGGTGAAGCTCGCGTTGAACGAATCGCGGAAGCCATAGCGCGTATACAAGTGCTCGCCGTACTTTTCGGCCATTGCCATCAGCGCCGGAATGGCGATCTCGGGAGCAAACGCCACGGAGCCGCCGGCCGCCGTGGGGGCGATGGTGCCGTCGTCGACCACCCGAATCCCGCTCGCGCCGCGTGCCGAGTAGCTGAAGAACCGGCGCGGCTTGCCGTGCACTTCGTAACCGATCAGCGGCCCCGGCCCGTCGCACGCCGTCAGTCCCCAGAAATCACCGCCGTAGCCCACCCAGTCGTTTGGATTGTCCTGCGCGTACCGGTACTGCGACAGGGCCGCGCGCCGGCTGTTCTCGAAGTAATCGATGCCTTTCGTGCGCATGAAGTCATCGGTGATGCCGCGAAAGTCGATCCAGACGTGCGAGTACTGGTGCCCGAACAGCGGCTCGAACATGAGGTGCTCCTGGCCGTAGTACTCGCCCCAGTCCTGCTCGAGGCGCGCCGCCCAGCCCTGGTCCCAGGCGTCGCGCCCGACCGGGTGCGTTGGCGAACCGAGCGCCAGCACGTACACCAGCATTGCCTCGTTGTAGCCCACCCAGTCGTGCGTCCCGAACCCTCTTTCCGGGTACCACCCCATCGCCAGGCCGTGCGAGTTCTCGAGGTTTGCCGCCTCGGTGCCGCTTTGGTTGCGCAGGAAGAAGGTCCAGTCGACGCGCCGGTAGATGCGGTCGGCGGTCTCGCGTATCGCCCGTTCGGTTTCGTTGTCGCGGTCGAAATAGCTCTGCGCAAACAGCACGCCGGCAAGGAACAGGCTGGTGTCGACGGTCGACAATTCCGTCGTCTTGTGGCGGGTGCCATCTTCCATCGAAAGGAAGTGGTAGAAGAACCCCTTGTAGCCCGCGACACTCCGGGGCTCCGGACCTTGCGGGGCCGCGTAGAAGAATTCCAGGCAGTCGCGTGTCCGTTCTGCCGCGTCATCGCGATCCACGTAGCCGCGTTCCGCCCCGATGCCGTACGCGGTAATCGCGAAGCCGACGGCAGCAATGCTGGAGAACGGCGGGTCCGGCCAGCGATCGGGCGCGAGGCAGGTCGCCGCGTCGGTGGTTTCCCAGAAGTAATCGAACGTACGCCGGCTCAGATCGTCGACGAACGCTTCCTGCTCGGCGGACATCGTGAAATCCGCGGGAGGCAGCTCCGCCACTTTCGACTCACCCGGTGCCGGCGCAGGGCCGCACGCCGTCAGCGCCAGGGCCGCGACCAGCGGACCGACGCTTGCGCTGATCCTGCTCAATGCTTCCTCCTCAAAAACAAAGGCGGCCGAGCACCGGCTCGGCCGCCTGTGTGGCTATGCCGACAAAAGGGTTTCGCCCGCCCTCGTCAGAACCGCCAGCCCGCCGACAGCTTCACCGAACGGCGGCCGAACGTGGCACTGTTGAAGTTCGGCGCGCCGAAGTCCGCATTGTTGTAGCCGAGAATGAAGCTATGGTAGTTGCTGTGGTTGAACAGGTTGACGATGTCGGCTCGTACCCACGCCTCGGACTCGTCCATCAGGAACGAGGTGGCGAAGTTCTTGACGAGCGACAGGTCGAAGCTGCGGAACTCACCCTCGTCCGGCTCGAGGCGGTCCAGGAACTGCTGTCCGGGGCCATCGGACTCGTTCAGGAACTGTTTGAAGGGTGACGACTTGTAGGTGTACTTCGCCGCCGCCTGTATCTCCCACGGCAAGTCATAGGAAGCCGTGGCGACCAGGGTGTGCTTCGGCACATCCACCACGTGATAGCTGCCGTAACCGCCGGTCGTCGGATAGTCCAGGTTGAACTGGTTGGATACGATGCGGTTTTCCGTTGCATCGGTGAAGGTGTAGGCGGCGTAGAAACCCCAGTTCTCGAGATGCGCACGGGCTACCTTGACGTACACGCTGTCAGTCTCGGTCTCGCCGTCGTTCCTGCCGATGATCAGCGAACGGCCGCGATCCGGCAGGCCGAACCCCCACGGGGGGCCCCAGATCGTGCCGGGCTCGAAGAATGAACCGTCCTCACGGCGGTTGCCGAGATACCAGCTGAACTGATCGTAGCTCTGCACGTGCGAATAGCTCACCTCGGTCGACCAGTAATCGCCCCAGGTGCTGCGCACGCCGATGCTCACCTGGTCGGAGTACGGCAGCTTCAGGTCGTTCGGGAGCAGGTGTGCCTCGTCCATTACCTCGACGTCGGTCACCAGGCTGTCCAGCCCCTCCTGCGTCAGGTAGGCCGGATCCCAGGCCACGCAGTTGTCCTGCGTCGCCGGGTCGCAGGGGTTGTCGGGATCGCCCGTGAAGAAGAACTCGGCCGTGGCGAAGGTGCCGCGCATGACCTCGTTCTTGATCAGGTCGAACTGGATGACGTCGTACGAGCGGCCGTAGCCGCCGAACAGCGTGTGCGCGCCGTCCTGGTCCAGGATATAGCTGAAGCCCAGCCGCGGCGCCCAGGCATCGCTGACGTTGTCACGGTTGCTGCCGGTGCTGATGTAATTCCGGTAGTCGTAGTCGGTGTCCTGGATGTTCTCCCATCCTTCCAGCGTCGCGACCAGGTTCGCGGGCGTGACGTAGTCCGTGTAGGTGGGATTGTCGATGTAGTCCCAGCGCACGCCGATATTCAGGGTCAGCCGGTCGGTGACGTCCCAGTCGTCCTGGATGTAGAAGCCGTACTGCTTCTGCTTCGACACGAAGGCGCCGCCGACGTCGCTGCCGGAAGCCGGGACGAACCATTGCACCCTGTTGGGCTGCACCACGTTGAACGTGCCGGGCCCTTCGATCTCGACGTTGTAGAAATATTGCGGGTTGGTGTTGTGCTGCTGGAGCATTTCCAGGTCGATGTCCCGGTAGCTGACACCCGTCTTGATCACGTGGTTGCCGTGCCAGTCGAGATCCAGCCAGGTGAAGTCGTTACCGATCGACCAGCCGCTCTGGCCCTTGACCTGGTAGCCGGCGTTACCGCCGATGTTCAGCACTGCCCGGCGGTCGGCCAGTTCCAGCCGCTGCGCACTTTCGAAGCTCGCCGGCTGCTGCGCCCAGCGGACGTCTTCGGTGGACAGGCGGACCTCGTTCTGGAACCGGGAGCCATTGAAGGTGTGCTTTATGGCGAAGCGCTCTTCCTCGACCTGCGCCGTACCGGCGTTGCTTTGCGTATTGGCGCCGCCGAAGTTGTAACTGACTTCATCGCGCAGCTTTGC
>CBFGSB010000159.1:0-7040 GCA_965651325.1 uncultured Chromatiales bacterium
ATCGCGAATCCCGACACTTCCGAATACACGATCGCCGCCACGACCGCGACGATGGCGGCGGCGTCGCGCACGTTGGCGCGGCGGCAGCACGGCGCGATCAGCAACCAGGCGAGCAGGTACGCGCCGCCGGCCGCCATCGCGATGTTCATGCCGGAGATCGCCATCAGGTGGCTGGTGCCGGTCGCGGCATAGCGATCCCATTCGGCCCGGCTGATCTCGTGCGTCGCGCCGACGGTGATCGCGAGCAGCACGGCCGTGGCGGAGTTGTGGCCCAGCACCTCCAGCATGCGATCGACGAGCCGCTGCCGCAGTGCCGACATGCCGTCGATGGGCATGTCCTCCAGCCTGGCGTTGGCGGCACCGTTGACGACGTAGCCGGTGGCGCCGATGCCCTGCCGGAACAGCCAGTGCTCGTAATCGAAGCGCAGCGGGTTGGAGAACCCGCGCGGCCGGCGCAGGCGCACCCGCAAGGTCCAGCTCTCCCCGATGCGCGGTACATCGGGCGCGTCGTACCAGCTCAGGCGCAGGCGCGAGGGCAGCGTCGTATCGCCGCGGGTTTCCAGCAGGAACCGCGCCGGGTTGGCGCGCGCGTCCGTGAAGTCGAGAACGCGCCCGACGACCGTTACGGTCTCACCTTCGCGCGCCGGCGCCAGGCGATCGTCGATGAGGGCCTGCGCCGCGAAGCCGACGTAGCAGGCTCCCAGCAGGAAGCAGGCGGCGACCCGGCATCGGCGGAACCGGAGACCGGCCACCGCGGGCAGGAGCGCGCTCGCGCACAGCCATTCCGGCGGCAGGCGGCTCCCGAGCTGTAGCGCAAAGGCGCCGGCGAGCGCCGCCAGGCAGTATCGCAGCATGTTCCGCTTCCTTGCGCTTCCGGCGCTCGCAACACCTGCCGCGTGTCCTTGCGCGACCCCGCTGGTTATGATGCGCGGCATGACGCTCCCGCCACGCCCTTGATAGAAGCGCGCCGTTTGCCCGATGCCAAGACGATTTTTTCGGAAGTTCGCGCTGAAACGCGAGATTTTCCACGGGCGGTGGTATCTCGCGCCGTTCGATCACCTGCTGCACGACCCGAACCTGTGGGGCGTACGCCGGCGCAACGTCGTGCCGGCGTTCGCTCTCGGGCTGTTTCTCGCATTCCTGCCCGTGCCGGGGCACACGCTCATCGCGTCGCTGCTCGCCATCCTGCTGCGGATCCATCTCCCGGTCGCGGCACTCACGACGCTGATCAGCAACCCGCTGACGATGGGACCGATCTATTACCTCGCCTACCGCGTCGGCCAGCGGCTGCTCGACCTGCCGCCGCAGCCGTTCGCGTTCGAGTTCTCCATCGAATGGCTGACGGGAAGCTTTGTCGCCGTCTGGCAGCCGCTCCTGCTCGGGGGCGCGCTGCTGGGGACGCTGGCGGGACTGCTCGGCTACATCGCACTGGACCTGCTGTGGCGCGCCTCGCTCGCGGATTACCTGGAAGCTCGCCGGCGCCGGCGGCGCTGATGCGATCGCCGTATAACGGCGCGCACGAGGCTACGGCGCGTGCGGTTTGAGGCAGCCGCCTTCCAGCACCAGGATACGGTCCATGCGCTCGGCGATACCCTGGTCGTGCGTGACGATGACGAGGCTCGTCTGCAGCTCGCGGTTCAGCTCCAGCATCAGTTTCAGCACCTGCTCGCCGTTGCCGGCATCGAGATTGCCGGTCGGCTCGTCGGCGAGCACGAGCTTCGGCCGCGTGACGAGCGCGCGCGCCACCGCGGCGCGCTGGCGCTCGCCGCCGGAGAGCTCGCCCGGCTTGTGCGTAAGTCGCTCCGCCAGGCCGACGCGCTCGAGCAGCGCCCTCGCCTGCGCCAGCGCCTCGCGGCGGCGCATGTGACGGATGAGCAGCGGCATGGCGACGTTCTCTTCCGCCGTGAACTCCGGCAGCAGGTGGTGGAACTGGTAGATGAACCCGAGGAAGCGGTTGCGCAGCTCGCCCTTGGCGACCTCGTCCGCGCTCCCCATCGACTGCCCGCCGACGATCACCTCACCCGAAGTCGGCGCATCCAGGCCGCCCATGATCTGCAGGAGCGTCGTCTTGCCGGAGCCGGACGCGCCGACGATGGCGACGCGCTCCGCTTCGCGCACCGTCAGGTCGACGCCGGAGAGCACCTCGAGCATCGCGTGGCCTTCGCGAAAACGCCGCACCACGGAGCGGCACTCGAAAACCACGGAATCGCCGGTCGCGGATCTGGCGGCTTCATTCATAACGCAAGGCCTCCGCCGGCAGCGTGCGCGCGGCGCGCCAGGCCGGGTACACGGTCGCAAGCAGCGCCAGCGCGAAGGCGATCGCGCAGATCTTGACGAGGTCGGCTACCCGCACGTCGGCGGGCAGGTCGCTGATGAAATACACGTCGGCCGCCAGGAACTTGATGCCGAAAGTCGATTCCATGAATCCCACCACGCTCTCCAGGTTCGCAGCGAGCAGTACACCCGCCAGCAGTCCCGCGAGGGTGCCGACGAGCCCGATGATCGTGCCTTGCGTCACGAAGATGCCGAGGATACTCGACGGGCGGGCACCGGCGGTGCGCAAGATCGCGATGTCCGCCTGCTTTTCCTTGACGACCATGACCAGCGTCGAAACGATGTTGAACGCGGCCACGGCGATCACCATCAGCAGGATCACGAACAGGATCGATTTCGTGATCTGGATGGAGCGAAAGAAATTGGGGTGCGTCCGCGTCCAGTCACCGACCAGGACGGGCTCGCCGAGGGTAAGCGCTACGTCCCGCACGATTTCCGGCGCGCGATAAATCTCCGTCACGGCGAGGCGCAGTCCGGTTACCGCATCACCGAGGCGATAGAGCGCCTGGGCATCCTCCATGTTGATGAACGCGAGGCGCCGGTCGAATTCGTACATGCCAACGCGGTAGATACCGGTCACCGTGAAGCGCTTTGTGGTCGGCATGACGCCGAACGGAGTGACGATGCCTTCGGCGAGCGTCACCGTAACCTTGTCACCGAGAGACGCCCCCAGGTGATCGGCGAGCGCGGCCCCGAGCACGATGCCGAAGCTCTTCGGCGCAAGGCTCGCCATCTCGCCCTCGGTCATCAGGTCCCCGACACCCGAAACCGTGTCCTCGAGCACGGGATCGATCCCGCGCAGCTCGGCGCCGCTCAGCCGCTCCCCGAAGATCAGCAGCCCCTGCCCCTCTACGTACGGTGCGGCCGCAACGACACCGGCATGGCCGGACGCCAGGCGCTGCTTCTGCGGCCAGCGGCGCAGGAAACCGTCCGTGCTTTCGATGGTGGCGTGAGCCGACATCGCGAGCAGCCGCACCCTGAGCTCCTGTTCGAAACCGTTGACGACCGACAGCACCACGATCAGCACGGCGACCGCGATCGCGATCCCGAGCATCGAGATCGCGGAGATCATCGACAGGAAGCGGTTGCCGCTCCGCGAGCGCACGTAGCGCCGGCCGATCCAGAGCTCGAAGCGCGCCATCGCCTACTCGTACCTCAACGCCACGGCGGGATCGACTTTCGCCGCGCGACGCGCAGGATACAAGGTCGCGAGCGAGGTCAGCACCAGCGCCGCCACCGCGATCACGACGACGTTCGCCCATTCGACTATCGACGGTATGCGCGACACGTAATAAACGTCCCCGGGCATGATCTGGAAGCCGAAGAAGCGCTCGATCGCGGGAACCAGGGTCGGCACGTTCAGCGCCAGCAGCACGCCGCCCGCAACGCCGAGCAACACGCCGAACCAGCCGATTGCCGCACCCTGGACGAAAAACACGCGCACGACGTCCCCGGGTCCCATCCCGAGCGTCCGCAGGATCGCGATATCGCCCGTCTTGTCGGTGACGACCATCACCAGGCTTGCGACGATGTTGAACGCAGCCACGCCGATGATCAGCGACAAAATGAGCGACATCATCATTTTCTCGAGCTTGATCGCATGAAAGTAGCTTTGGTTCTCGATGGTCCAGTCGCTCGTGCGAAAGCCGGGGCCGAGCCGGTCCGCGAGCGTCCTGGAAATCGCCGGCGCGTGCATCACGTCGTTCGCACGAAAACGCACCGCGGTCACGGCGTCACCGATGCCCAGCAGCCGTGCCGCATCCTGCGCGTGCACGATGGCGAGCCCCGCGTCGTGCTCCTGGATGCCTGCCGTGAAGATACCGCGCACCACGAAGCGCTCCAGCACCGGCTCCATGGTGCCGTTGCCGGCCGGCCGCGGCACCAGCAGCACGACGCCGTCGCCCATGCGCACGCCGAGGTTGTAAGCCAGGATCCGCCCGAGGAGGATGCCGTCCTCGCCGGACGCGAGCGCTCCCAGCCCGCCCTCGACGAAATCGACGTTCCCGCTCGACAGCTCTTGCTGGAGGTCGGGCAGGACGCCGTTCACCAGCACCGCCGTCAGCGTGCGCCCGGTGCGGATCATGCCCTCGAGCTCGACCACGGGCGCGGCCGCGGCCACGCCCGGGGTCGCCGCCATGCGCGCCTGCAACTCACGCCACTCGCCGACCCGCCCATCCTCGCCGGTGACGTAGCCGTGCGCCGTCATGCTGAGCAAGCGGCTCCGCAACTCGGCTTCGAAGCCGTTCATCACGGACAGGATCACGATCAGCGCGGCCACGCCGAGCGCGATCCCGACGAGCGAAATGAGAGTAATAAAGGAAACGAAGCGGGTGCGCTGCCTGGCTCTCAGGTACCGGAACCCGATGAATGACTCGACGGAGCTGATCACGGCCGCATTAAACCACAGTTGTTTTGTGATCAAGCTCACATTTTCGGTGCCTGCCGGCCTGCCGAATCGCGCCAGGCCGCGTCCGGACCACCGGCGACCTATATACTCAGGCGCTGGTTGTGAGAACCAGGTCCGCGAGCGGCACGTCCGGACGTGTAAATAATCCGGAACCGTAGCTCGAGAGCCGCCGGGTCGCCCGGCGGTCGGTGGAGGGGAGACGAAATGTCAAGGTTCGCTGCTTTTACTCTGGTGCTGCTGGCAGGCGCTGCCGCGCACGCCGATACGCTCGACATGAGCCCTGCCGAGGCGCAGGCCATGTTCGAGGCCCCGGGCAAGCCGACCCGCGGCATGAGCCAGGATCGTGTCGCAGCACGTTACGGTGAGCCCCAGGCGCGCATCGGCGCCGTGGGCGACCCGCCGATCTCGAGCTGGGAATACGCCGACTTCATCGTGTATTTCGAATACGACAAGGTCATCCACTCCGTAACCAAGCGCTGAGCGCGCCGGCACCTTCCTGGAGAAGCACGCCGCGCGTGCGAGGTCCCCGGCCACGCCTCACGGCCTCGGGCGCAAAGCGCGCGCCTGCACAGGAAACCTCGCGCCCCCGGCCGGTTAGAGACCCCGAGCGCGGCTGTGCGATAATAGCGGGCCGTTTCGCCTGACTGCCCTCGTCGTTTTCGTGCCCCAAAGATCCCTGCTGCTTCCGCCGCCTGATGCGCTCAGCGCGCGCGCGCTGTCCCTCGGCCAGTTGATCGGTGCGAGTGCGGCGCTTGCCGCCGTCGAGCTGGCGCACGCCGTCGAACGTCCCCTGCTCGTGCTGGCGACCGACCCGGGGCACGCCGACCAGCTCGAGGCCGAGATGCGCTGGTTCGCGGGCAGCCGGCTTTACATTGCGCATTTCGTGGAGTGGGAGACCCTGCCCTACGATTCGTTCTCGCCACACCAGGACATCGTCTCGCAGCGCCTTGCCATCCTCGCCCGCCTCCCCGGCCTGGAGCGCGGCATCGTCATTGCCTCGGCGCCGAGCCTGCTGCAGCGGCTGCCGCCGACGGATTACGTGGCTGCACGCTCGCTTTCGCTCCGCACCGGCCAGCAGCTCGATCGCCAGGCGTTCCTCGATTCACTGTCGGCGGCAGGCTACCTGCGCGTGCCGCAGGTGAACGAGCACGGCGAGATCGCGGTACGCGGCTCGCTGCTCGACATCTTCCCGATGGGATCCGGCATGCCGATCCGCATCGACTTCTTCGATGACGAGGTGGAGACGCTGCGGCTGTTCGATCCGGACACGCAGCTCACCGCCGACGCGGTCGAAAGCGTCGAGATCCTGCCGGCGCGGGAAGTGCCGCTCGATGCCGGGGACATCAGCCGCTTTCGCCGCGCCTACCGCGCACGCTTCGAAGGGCAGCCTGCGAAATCGCGGGTGTACCGCGAGGTGTCGGACGGCATCGCGCACGGCGGGATCGAGTATTACCTGCCGCTGTTCTTCGACACGACGGCCACGCTGGTCGACTACCTGCCGCGCGACACGCTGGTATTCGCACCGGCGGACCTGCCGGCGATGCTCGCAGCGATGCGCGCCGGGATCGAGGAACGCTACCGCCTCTACAGCGTCGACCCGGAACGGCCGATCCTCACGCCGGACGAAGCCTTCGCCGCACCCGATGACGTATTGCGCGCGCTGGCGGACTTCCGGCAAGTGAGCTGGTCCCCCCAGTCGGTGCAGGAATCCGCGCACGCCATCAACCTGCCGACGCTCCTGCCGCCGGCGATCCGCGTTGAAGCCCGCTACGAAGACGCGGCGGCTGCTCTCATGCGCTTCCTCGACGAATTCGACGGGCGCGTGCTGTTCACCGCCGAATCCGCCGGCCGCCGCGAGAATATCGTCGACCTGCTGCAGGGGCGCGGACTCGCCGTGAAGCGCTTCGAGACGTGGCAGGCGTTCGTCGAGAGCAACGAGCGCCTCGGCGTCGCCGTCGCACCCGTCGCCGCCGGCATCCTGCTGCCGGGCGCGCGCCTCGCGATCATTGCCGAGCAACAGCTCTTCGGCGAGAAGCCGCGGCAGCGCTCGCGCCGCCGTGCTGCCTCCCGCGACCCCGAGGCTATCATTCGCGAGTTGAACGACCTGTCCGAAGGTTCCCCGGTCGTGCATGCCGAATACGGCGTCGGGCGCTATCTCGGACTGGTTACGCTCGACACCGCGGGCGTTTCCGCGGAATACCTGATGCTCGAATACGCCGACGGCGACAAGCTGTACGTGCCGGTAGGCGCGCTCGATCGCATTTCCCGCTACACGGGAGCGTCGCCCGAGAACGCGCCG
>CBFGSB010000160.1:0-7034 GCA_965651325.1 uncultured Chromatiales bacterium
CTTTGGGGTAAATCACCCGTACCTCCGGGAGCCATCCCCCAACACACCCCCCGCCCCCCTGCCGGTGCGGCCACCGGACAAGCACCGGCGCAAGAAAGACGGCTACTCGGCCTTCAACTCCCGGCTCATCAAAGCCCCAACCGCATCCCGCGGCGCCACCCCTTCATACAGTATCCGGTAAACCTGCTCACAAATCGGCATCTCCACCCCGAGCCGCCCGGACACCTGGTGCACCGCCTTCGCGGCCCGCACGCCCTCGACAACCTGGTCGATCCCCGCCTCGGCCTCCTCGATCGTCTGCCCCGAAGCGAGCGCCAGCCCGAAGCGCCGGTTGCGCGACTGGTCGTCGGTGCAGGTGAGCACGAGGTCGCCCATGCCCGCGAGCCCGACGAACGTGTCCTGCTTCGCGCCGAGGGCGACGCCCAGCCGGATCATTTCCGCCAGCCCGCGGTTGATCAGCGCAATGCGCGCGTTGGCGCCGAAGCCGAGCCCGTCGGAAATTCCCGCACCGATCGCGATGACGTTCTTGACCGCGCCGCCGACCTCGACGCCGACGATGTCGGACGAGGTGTAGGCGCGAAAGCTCGGCCCGGAGAGCGCGCGCGCCAGGTCGCTGGCGAATGCTTCGTCGTTGGCGGCGATGGTGAGCGCGGTCGGCAGGCCTTCACCCACTTCGCGGGCGAAGGTCGGCCCGGAAAGCACCGCCATCGCGCGATCTTTACCGAGCAGCTCGCGCACGACCTCGTGCGGCAGCTTGCCGGTGGTCAGCTCGAAGCCCTTGGTGGCCCAGCAGATGCGCTCGCCGCCGTGCATGAGCGGCTGCAGCCGGGTGATCGTCTCGCGCAGCCCGCGGCTCGGTACGGCCAGCAGGATGTCGCCGGCGCCGTCGATGGCATCCGCGAGCTCCGCTTCCACGCGGATGTTGTCCGCCAGGCGCACGCCGGGGAGATAGCGGCGGTTTTCCCGCTCGGCGGCCATCGCGCTGAGCTGCGCGGCATTGCGGCCCCAGAGGCTTATCGCCCTGCCCGAGCGCGCGAGCTGTACGGCGAGTGCGCTGCCCCAGGAGCCGGCGCCGACCACCGCGATCGCCGGCGCCTGCGAGTCTTCCTGAGGGGCGGCGTTCAGTGCCCGCCGCCCCCGTTGCCGGCGATGCCGGGCGCCGGCGGAGGCTGCACGGCGGCCTCCGCCTGCTTCTGCGCTTCCGCCCGGCTCTGCGCATACAGTGCATCGAAGTTGATCGGCTGCAGCAGCAGTTCGGGAAAGCCTCCCTTGGAGACGATCCCGGCGATCGATTCCCGCGCGTACGGGAACAGCACGTTCGGACAGAAACTGCCGACCACCGCCGAGAACTCCTCGTCGCTGTAGCCGGTGATGTGGAACAGGCCGGCCTGCTGCAGCTCGATGAGGAAAATCGTCTTGTCGTCGTGCTTGGTTTCCACCGTGATCGTGAGCACGACCTCGTGATGGTCGCCCGTGCCGGCGCTGTGCGTGCTGCGGAGGTTCAGGTTCGTCTTCGGCTCCCACTTGCCCTCACCGAACACCTGCGGCGTCTGCGGCGATTCGAACGAAAAGTCCTTGAGGTAGATCTTCTGGATGGAAATGCGGCGTTCCGCGGGTTTGTTTTCCTGTTCTGCCATTACCTTGGTCCTGTGATTGAATCCGATTGTGGCCTCGGCCTAGCGGCCGAGCATCCGGTCGAGCTCCCCGCTCTCCTCCAGCTCGTACAGCTCGTCGAACCCCCCGACCGGCTGTCCGTCGATGAAGATTTGCGGCACTGTGCGCCCGCCGCCTCGCGCCTGCATTTCCCGGCGGGCCTCCGGGTCGCTGGAGACCGAGATTTCCTGCCAGTCCAGGCCCTTCTTCTTCAGCAGCATGCGCGCTGCCGCGCAATAGGAACAATACTCGTTGCCATAGAGCTCGATTGTCGGTGTCGCAGTCATGCAGCCGACCGGCGTCCTGCCGGCCTAGTTCTTCTTCTTGGTTTTCTTCGCCGTGACCAGCGGCAGGCTCGCCTGTTGCCAGGCGTTGATGCCGCCGCGCAGCCCGAACACGTTCTCGAGCCCCGCCTTGCGCAACTTCTCCACGGCGCGGCCGGACGTCATCCCTGCCTCGCACACGGCGACGATCGGCCGCGACTTGAACTTCTCGATAACAGCACTGTTCTCGCCGAGCTCGTCGGCAGGAATGTTCCTGGCGTTGACAATGTGACCGCGCGCGAACGCCTCGGCGCTCCTGAGGTCGATGACCACGGCGTCGGCATTGATCAGCTTGACCGCGTCCTGCGGCTCGAGGCTCGTGACGCCGCGCGCCTTGCGCCGCACCTCGGAAAAGATCACCAGGAAGAACGAGAGCAGCAGCGCGCCGACGAGCAGCGGGTGATTGGCTGTGAATTCGAGGTACTGTTCCATCGGCTGTGCGCCTGAAATCGGCGGCTGGCGGACGCAGGCCCGTCCGGGAGCGAAAACGGGCAGTATACCAGCGGAGGCCGCCGCCGGCCCCGGGTGCCGCGGTCCGGCGAAAGCAACGCAAACGTTCTACACTCCCGCACCATGACGCGCGCCTGGCCGTTCCTGATACTCCTGAGTTTGCTGGTGCCGGCAATTGCCCCGGCGCAGGACGAGGGCCAGGTGCGCATCAAGGAGCGCGAGCTCGAGGAAGTTCGCGAGCGCATCAGCGACTTGAAGAAGCAGATGGACCGGCGCGCCGACGAGCGCGACCGCATCGCCGGGGAGCTGGAGGCCGCCGAGGTCCGCATTTCCGGGAAGCGCATCCGCTTGAACGAGATCGAACAGCAGGAGCGCTACGCCTCGGAGATGCTCCGGAAGCTGTCGGCGCAGATCGCAACGGCGGAGGCGGAACTGGCGGAGGAAAGCGCCCAGCTCGCCGCGCAGGTCAGGGCGGCCTGGATGGGCGGCAGCCAGGAGCGCATCCGGTTGCTCCTGAACCAGCAGGACCCCGCGACGCTCGGGCGCCTGCTCGTTTATTACCGCTACCTGAGCGATTACCGCCACGGCAGGATCGAGGCCGTGACGGCGCAACTCGAGGAACTCGCGCGGCTGCACGCCGAGGCGGCGGCGGAACGCGAGCGGCTGGCAGCGCTTGCGGAGGCGCGCACGGCCGAGCTGGCCGAGCTGGCCGCGGCGCAGGAGCAGCGGCAGGCACTGCTCGCGACGCTGAAGGCGCGGCTTGCCGAGGACGGCGCGGAGATCGAGCGCCTCGCGGCCCAGGAAGCCGACCTGTCGCGCCTGATCGCCGAGCTGACGGCCATCCTGTCGGACTACCCCATCACCTCCGACCAGCCGTTCGCGTCGCTCAAGGGCAAGCTGACCTGGCCCGTGGCAGGCCAGCTCCTGCACGATTTCGGGCAACCGCGCGCCAGCGGCCGGCTCAAATGGAACGGGGTGGTGCTGGCCGCGCCGCGCGGCCGGGAAGTGCGCGCGGTCTATCACGGCCGGGTCGTCTTCGCCGACTGGCTGGACGGCATGGGCCTCCTGGTGATCGTCGACCACGGCGGCGGCTACCTCACGCTCTACGGGCACAACGAAACGACCCTGAAGAGCGCGGGCGACTGGGTGGCGCCCGGCGACGTGATCGCCACCGTCGGCGCGAGCGGCGGCCAGCCGCGGGCAAGCCTGTATTTCGAGATCCGGCGCGACGCCCGGCCGGTGGATCCCCGGGACTGGTTCAGCCGCCAACCGTCCGGGTAAGGGCGCCAGGAGGTGCGAGTTCCCGCCCGCCGGAGCTATGCTATCGTGAACCGCCGGTATCGAGGAAAAGCGCTTGCTGTTACGAACCGCCGCCATCCTGGTGCTTGCCGTCAGCGCCGTCGCCGGCCTGGGGCTTTACCTCGCGGACGTCCGCTCGCGGCCGCCCGATGACGGGGGCAGCCTGTCCTTCGAGCAGGCGCGCCTGTTCGCCGAGGTCATGGACCGCGTCAAGCAGGATTATGTCCAGCCGGTCGACGACCAGGAGCTCCTCGAAAGCGCCATTCGCGGCATGGTGTCGGGGCTCGACCCCCACTCGGAGTTCCTGGATCGCGACGAGTACCGCGACATCCGCATCACCACGTCCGGCCATTACTCCGGCGTCGGCATCGAGGTGAGCACTCTCGACGACGAGCTCAGGGTGATCGCGCCGATCGACGATACGCCGGCGCAGCGGGCAGGCATCCGCAGCGGCGACACCATCCTGTCGGTAGACGGTGTGGCGGTGGACCCGGAGCGGATGCACGACACCATCGAACGCATGCGCGGCCGTCCCGGTACGCGGGTCAGTCTCACGGTGCAGCGGGCCGATGCCCGCGAGCCGCTGCGCTTCACCATGCACCGCGAGAGCATCCGGGTGGCAAGCGTGCGCCACGAATTGCTCGAGTCGGCGGTCGGCTATACCCGCATCAGCCAGTTCAACGACAGCACGCCGGACGAGCTGCGCGAAGCCGTCGCGGAGCTCCAGGCAGCGGCGGTGGAGCGCGATGGCCGGGAGCTCTCGGGGCTTGTCATCGATTTGCGTAACAACCCGGGCGGTTTGCTGGAGTCGGCGGTCGACGTCGCGGACCTGTTCCTGGACGAAGGCGTGATCGTCACCGCCGACGGCCGCAGCCCCGAAGCCCGCTTCACGCGCCGGGCGGCGCGCGGCGACCTGCTCGACGGGGGGTCCATGGTCGTGCTCGTCAACGAAGGCTCGGCCTCCGCCTCGGAAATCGTCGCCGGTGCGCTGCAGGATCACGGGCGCGCGCTGATCGTCGGCACGGCAACGTTCGGCAAGGGGCTGGTGCAGACCGTGATGCCGCTGTCGGAAGGCCGCGCACTGAAGCTGACCACCTCCCGCTACTACACACCGTCCGGCGATTCGATCCACCGCCAGGGCATCCTGCCCGACGTCGTCGTGGAGAGCTCGGGCAACTATCCGGCGCCCGGCCTGTCGTCGGGCGTCGACCGCCGGGGCGATGCGCAGCTTGGCGAAGCCGTGGAACGGCTGCGGCGCCTCGGCGTCATGCACAGCCGGGTCACGTGACGGGCCGATTGCGGGCGGGCATCGGCGCGGGCGCGGCGGCACTGGCGTTGTCCGCCGCGGCGCTCGCCGCGCCCCCGGGCGGCGCGCCAACCATCGCCATCATCATCGACGACCTCGGCTACCAGCTTGCGGCCGGGCGGCGCGCGGTGGCACTCCCCGGTCCCGTCGCCTGCGCGGTCCTGCCGTCCACCCCGGGCGCGAACCTGCTCGCGGAAGCTGCGCATGCCGCGGGCAAAGACGTGCTGTTGCACCTGCCGCTGCAGCCGATGGAATGGGACGGCGCCGCCGAGCCGGGTGCCATCCTGCTCGACACGACGCGCGGCGAACTGGCGCGCTCCTTCGCGCGGAGCCTGCACTCGGTCCCGCACGCCGTCGGCGTCAACACGCACCAGGGCAGTCTCATCACGCGGCACCCGGGCCACATGAGCTGGCTCATGCAGGAGATCCGTGCGCAGGGCGACCTGTTCTTCGTCGACAGCCGCACCACGCACCGGAGCATCGCACTGGATATCGCCCGCGAGTCCGGCGTGCCCGCGGTGAAGCGCGACGTGTTCCTGGATCCCGATCCCGACCCCGCGACCGTCGCGCGCGAGTTCGAGCGCTTGAAGCGGCTTGCGCGCGAGCGCGGCATGGCGGTCGGCATCGGGCATCCGTACCCCGCTACGCTGGCGCTGCTGGAGCGCGAGTTGCCGCAGCTCGCGGACGAAGGTTTCCGGCTGGTGAGCATCAGCGAGTACGTGGCAGAGGCCCGCGACGCGGCGGGTATGCCGGTCGCGGCCGCCGCCCGGCGCAAGGCGGCGAGCCGGCCGGCGGTAGCGGCGGCGGGCAGGAAATGAGGTGAACATGACGGGCAAACGACGCACTACTTTCCTGGCGATTGCATGCGCCCTGGTGCCGGCCGCCGCCGGGGCCGCGCAGGTAGAGCTTCTGAACCTGTTCGCGCAGGCCCGCGACGATGTCGCCTGCACCATGCAGTACGACCCGGTCTGCGGCACAGACGGCAAGACCTACAGCAACGACTGCGTGGCGCGGAGGGCCGGGGTCGAGGTGGCGAGCAATGGCGCGTGCGTCGATACCGCGGGCGAAACCCCGCCGTCGGAGCAGGCGCCCCCGCAGGCGAGCGAGCCCGGGCTGCCCGATGCGGAGCGGCCGCGCCAGCAGCCCGGCCCGGGTGGCAGCGCCTGCAGCGATGTCCTCGATCCAGTCTGCGGCACCGACAACAAGACCTACGGCAATGCCTGCCTCGCCGGCGAAGCCGGCGTCGAGGTCGCCTCCGAAGGGCGCTGCGCCGCCGCCGCCGAATGCGGCGACGACTTCGAGCCCGTGTGCGGCACCGACGGCAACACCTACAGCAATGCCTGCTTCGCCGGCGCCGCCGGGGTGGAGGTCGAGTCGCCAGGCATGTGCGGCGACACGGCCACGCCCTGCCCCGGCGAGTTCGAGCCCGTGTGCGGCGCGGACGGCAACACCTACAGCAACGCTTGCTACGCCGAGCGCGCCGGCATCGACGTCGCGGCACAGGGCGCCTGCCTCGACGACGAATGCCCGGATACGCTGGACCCCGTCTGCGGCATGAATGCCCGCACCTACCGGAATCGCTGCGAGGCGTCGCTCGATCGCATTCCGGTGCAACGCCAGGGCCGCTGCGACCTGCAGAACTGCCCGAAGGTCTACGTACCCGTGTGCGCTCCCGACGGCCAGACCTACGACAACGCCTGCGAGGCCGAAGCCGCGGGTATCAACATGTTCACCGAAGGCGCCTGCGGCGTGCGCGCCTGCCCCAGCGTCTACGTTCCGGTCTGCGGCGCCGACGAGAAAACCTACGGCAACGCCTGCCGCGCCGAGCGCAACGGCGTCCGCATCCTCCACGCCGGCCTGTGCGAAGCCCAGGGCCAGAACTGCCCGCGCGACTACAAACCGGTCTGCGGCCTGGACGGCAATACCTACGAGAACCAGTGCCAGCTCGAAAACGCCGGCGTCCGCTTTGCGTACGCGGGAGTGTGCCTCGGCCAGTAACTTCG
>CBFGSB010000161.1:0-6949 GCA_965651325.1 uncultured Chromatiales bacterium
ACAAATAACAAAAGTTGGATTTGGTGTCCACATAACAATACACTCCTGCATGGAATCAGACCGACCGGAGCCCGGATACTCGCGCCCAAAGGCCCGTACCGGCTGTTTCTCGGCCAAGCGTCCACCCTGACCGAGGCAAAAATGAGGTCTCCGGCTTCGCGGACCGACGCCCCGAGCTCTGCTGCGGGGACGCGCACGACGCGCCGGGCAGGCACCAGCGTGCCGGACCTCGATCTCGCGGAAGCGCGCCGGCGAGGTGCCGGCAGCCCCGGTCATCGCGGCGGCGCTCATTGGAAGGGCCGTTCGGCTCGTCTGACGAGGTGAGAAAGGCTACGTAGAAGCCGCCGATCGCCCCTGCGGCGTCCGGCTAGGATTCACTGCGGTAGTCGACCGGTCGCAAACGTCCATCCTCGCCCAGCACGTTGGTTTCCGCATTCGGGACTACGTCCGTGTTGTGAGCCGAGGCACAGCGCCAGCCCTCCGGCCGCCGGCGGACGACGAACGAGAAAATGTTCCGCCGCGCGCCCGGCTCGGCGACTCCGTCGCTGGACGTTTGGCCGGAAAGCGTCATCCTCGCGTGAACCACGGCGATGTCGTCGGACAGGCTCTTCACCCTCACCTCCGACAGCCGCAGGGTGGAGTGGGCAAAGATGCGTTCGAGGCCGTAGGCGTGTGCCTTCCGGATAGCCTCGCGATCGTGCCACCAGAGGCCGACGACGTTTACGAACTCGGCGTCCTGTTCGAAGACCGAAGCCAGCGTATCCGGATCCCGGTTGTTCCACGCCTCCACGAAAACGGTAGGTATGCTCTCGGGACGATCCAGCGGCGGGTAGGTCATGTTGCGACGATCGGGGCCGTTCACGATGTGGGCCCCGGCAGGGGTGTCGCGAGGAACGTCACGGGCTTTCCGGCGGCTCGGCCTCGGCCACCCTGCGGAATGCAAGGTCGGCGATCGCCGTGTCCTGCACGCCCGTGCCGGTCAGGTCGCACACCGTGATCTCGTCGGCCGCGCGCCGGCCCGGCTGCTTGCCGGTGACGAGCTCGCCGACTTCGCTCACCCGGAGATGGGCCGGCAGCTGCCCGTCGCGGACGAGGTGCTGCAGCTCGCCGTTCGACCGGCATTGCGACACCCGGTCGCAGACCAGGCGGTCCGCTTTCAGGAGGACGTCCGCCTCGAGCTCCTGCTTGCCCGGGAAATCCGCGCCGACAGCGGTGATGTGCAGGCCGGCGTGCACCCATTCGGATCTCACCAGGGGGTGGGTGCTCGCGGTTGTCGTGATCAGCAGGTCGGAGGAGCGCACGACTTCTTCGATGGAGTCGGTGGTCTGCACGTCGAACTCGCCGCTCGCGCGCATGTCTTGTGCGTACGCCTGCAGCCGCTCGTCCGAGCGCCCCCACACGACGATGCGCCGGAAGCGGCGCACCAGCCGCAGGCAGCGAGGCTGGTAGCGTGCCTGCGTGCCGGTGCCCAGCACACCGACCGTCTCGATCGATTCGGGTGCCAGGTAGCGGGCCGCGACGGCACCGGCGAGCCCCGTGCGCAGGTCCGTCAGGTAGCCGTTGTCCAGCAACACCGCCTCGCAGAAACCGGTATCGGCGGAGAGCAGCACCATCATCGCGCTGCCCGAGGGCAGGCCGCGCGCCGGGTTTCCGTAGAATCCCGACGCGATCTTGATGGCGAAATACGGCAATGCTTCGACGTAGGCGCTCTTGACGTCTACGTCACCGCGCCCCGGCACCTCGATGTGCATGATGGGCGGCATGCACGTGCGGCCTTCGTCGAGCCAGCGGAACGCCGCCTCGACCGCGCCGAGCGCCTTGTCATCGATGCCGACCGCGGCGCGGAGGCGCGGCTCGCCGATGATGCGCACGCCGGGATAATCGTCTTCGTTCATGGCCACCGCCTGCTAGCCTGCCAATGCGCCGCCGTCCACCGGCAGCGCCGCTCCGGTGACGAACGATGCCTCGTCCGAAGCAAGGAACAGGACGGCGCGCGCCACCTCTATGGGCTCGGCCATGCGGCCAAGCGGCCGCTCCGAGGCGCTTGCGACGTATGCCTCCCAGGAGATACCGCTGTTCCTGGCGTCTGCGTGTTCCATCGGCGTGACCGTATCACCGGGACAGATGCAGTTGACGCGAATGCGCGGGGCGTGATCGATTGCCATGGCCTTCGTCATCACGACCAGCCCGCCCTTAGCCGCGCAGTAAGCGACGGCGCGTTCGCCACCGACCAGACCCCAGTCGGAACTGTTGTTGACAATGGAACCGCCGCCGGCGCGCAGCATGTGCGGGATCGCGAACTTGGACATCAGGAAGGCGCCCTTGAGGCTCGTGTCCACCTGGACGTCCCATTCGTCTTCGCTGCACTGGACTGCATCGTTCGCGATGAATACCCCGGCATTGTTGAACAGCACATCCACGCGCCCGAACGCAGTGACGGTCTCGTCCACGGCCTTCTGGCACTCCGCTGCGACCCGGACATCGGCGGGAACGAACAGGCACTCGAAGCCTCTCCCCTCCAGCTCGGACACGATGCTCCTGCCGCGGTCCAGGTCCCGCCCGGTGATCGCGACCGCCGCGCCTTCCTCCGCGAATAGCCTGGCCGTTGCGCGCCCGATACCAGATGTGCCGCCGGTGATGAGTGCCACCTTTTGCGCGAGCCGCATTCTGTTCTCCCGTCTCCGCCTGGGAAAGGACTTCATTTTCGACCCATAATATTGTCTTTTACCACCAAGCTGGTGAAGGACGTTATCGGCGCCATCGCGCGTCATCGAGAAGACGGCGGGCGGGGTTTCACAACCAGTGCGGACTATCGAGCTTTGGTACGTGGAACCGTGGTTATTCGGGAGCCGTGGAAAGCAACTTCGGGCTGTAGACGTGGAGCCTGAGGTTGTCAATACGCCGTATTGACAACAGGCCACGGCAGCGCCCAGAATGCCACGATGGCCACCAGAAGCGAGTTCCTGCAGATCCGGGTAACGAGCAAGGAAAAGAAGCTGATTGCCCGCGCGGCCGCACGCGCCGGTGTCGACATGTCGCGGTGGGTGCTCGACAAGGCATTGCCCTCCAGTGCGCGGCGCTTCCATGAATTGCTGGATGCGTTAGCCGGGGATGAGGATAACCGCCCCTACCTGCTTGCCGAACTCAATGACCTGCTTTCCGGGCTGTCCGGCGCGGAGCTTGGGAAAGCCGTGGCAGAACCCCCGGCGGCAAAGCTCGATGCCTATCTGGCCAATTATGTCTCGGCGATGATTGAAACGGCCGCGGCGCGGAAAGGCACGCAACCGCCAGACTGGACCGCGCGCATCACGGGACTCCCAGAGCCGAGGTTCCGTAGCTCGCTGGAAAGCCTGCGGCTGCATTTGCTGGTGAACTCACCGCCCGCCTTCCGCCGGCGTAACATCTTCATCGACTCCACCATCGGGGATCGCGTGTGACCGGATCGTCGCTGTCGAAATCGGAGATCATGCACCTCCTCACGCAACTCAATGATGAGCTGGGGAGGACGAACGTAAAGGGCGAGCTCTACATGGTCGGCGGCGCAGTGATGTGCCTCGTTCATGAAGCGCGCCAGTCGACCAGGGACGTCGATGGCTTTTTTCGGCCTGCCAGGGAGCTCAGGGAAGCCGCCCGGCGCGTCGCACTGGAGACCGGTGCACCGGAAGACTGGCTGAACGACGCAGTGAAGGGTTTTCTGAGCGATCGCGGTGACTTCAACCGCTTCCTGCAGCTCAGCCATCTCACGGTTTTCGCGGCCGATCCGGCGTACCTGCTCGCCATGAAATGCCTTTCGGCCAGGATCGGCGAAGAGTTTCACGACCTCGACGATATTCGCTTCCTGCTCCGCGCCTTGAACATTGAGGACCGGGACGAGGCTTTGCGCGTGCTCGCGAAGTACTACCCATTGGAGCGGTATCCGCAGAAGACGCTGTATGTGCTCGAGGAGCTGCTTCCGGGGCCGGCCTGAGCCGGCGCATCGAAAGACGTTTAGTTCCGCAGATCCACGACCGGATGTGGGGTGAAAATAATGTCGTTTCGGAAGGAGAGTCCCTGTCGGGCGATCTTCACGAGGCTGTGGGTGTCACCGTTGCAGACAAGAATTGCCGGTACGGCGTTTCTAGCGATCCAGTCTCACTTCAGCATTGCTACGATGGCTCCTTCGCCCCAGGTTCAGAAACGCACCTACCAGTGAATCTGCCCTTCGGCTTCACGCACGCGGCGGATTGCCGGGCGGGCTTCCAGCCGCTCCATATAGGCGCAGATGTTCGGATAGGGATCCAGCGCAACTTGCGCAGGGACGGACCAATTCAGCACGACTAAAGCGTAGCCGTCGATGACCGAATACCGATCGCCCAATATGTAGTCTCGTTCGGCCAGTCGGTCTTCCAGGACCTTCAGGCGCCGCGCCACGCGTTTGTCATAAAGGGCTTTTGTCTTTTTCGTCTCCTCTTCGGTCGCGGGCAGCGCCTTGTAGATGTATTCGATAATGGTCGGATGCAGGTCCGACGCAACGAACGAAAGCCAGCTTTCCGCCTGTGCCCGGTCAATCGTGTTTCGGGCAGGAAGCAGATTTTTCCCAGGCACGAGATCGGCAATATAGGCCAACGTCGCAGCGTTCTGGGTCAAGACCGTTCCGTCTTCCAGGACCAGAACCGGGGTCATCGCCATCGGGTTCAGTTCGCGTACTTTGATGGCAAGCGGATCGTCCGTGCGATCAAGGTGAACCTCAATCGCCTGGTAGTCGACGCCTGCTTCCTCGAGTGCGAAGTGATTCGAGGTCGAGCAGGCGCCGCGGTGATAATAGAGCGTAATCATGCTTTTCTTCCTTTAGAGACGAGAGCCGCCGTCGACGTGAAGAACCGCGCCGTTCATGTAGCCGTTAACCATCAGGAACAGCACGGCATTAGCGGCCTCATTCGCGCTGCCCCACCGGTGGAGAGGGTGGCTCTCGGCTACCGTGCGCATATAGGCATTGCGGTGATCGCCTAACGCCTTGCCTATCAGCGGGGTATCGATGGGACCAGGCGAAAGCGTGTTGACCCGGCGCGGTGCCAGTTCCAGCGCAAGGCCGCGCGCCAGCACCTCCAACGCCGCGCAGGCACTGGCCACGATCGCCGTGCCATTGCCGTCAGGGCGATGAGTCAGGGCGCCCGACACCAGGGTAATCGAGGCATCCGTCGCCAGCCTGTCGCCAAGCGCGCGCAGGATATGGACGACCGACCAGATGCGCTCGTCATAGGCGCGCTGGAGCACGCCGATGTCGGCCTCCATGACCTTGCCCAGTGTCAGTGAGCCCGCCAAAAGCACCAGGTGATCGACCCGTTCGGTCGACGACAGGCCTTGCCGGATCGCTTCAGGGTCACTGATATCGGCTGCGAATGAACCTGCGAACCCGTGCGTATCGGCGACGTGTGCGGCTCGGTCGCGGTCGCGCCCTGAGACGGTGACCGCCGCGCCGGACGCTTTGGCAGCTATTGCCGTGGCCAGGCCGATGCCGGATGTACCTCCGAAGATCAGGACGGATTTTCCAGCGAGGGACAGGGCTGGGCCGGGCACTTCTGCAAACGTTGTGTCTTCCTGCACGGTGATCTCCGATTTGTTGGGCCGGTGGCACTGTCTGGAGATCAGGATAGCAATGGGCTTCGACATATATAATGGCGGCGTGCGTCGTTATTATTGTGCCGTTATGGAACAAATAGGCATCGACAGGCTGACGGGGCTAATCGCTTTTTCGCGGGCGGCCTCACTCGGAAGTTACACGGCTGCTGCGCGCGCGCTGTCGATTTCGCCCTCAGCGGTCAGCAAGAGCATTCAGCGACTGGAAGAACGGCTGGGCCTCAAGCTCTTCGCTCGCACCACGCGTTCGCTGACCCTGACACCCGAGGGGCGCGTTCTACACGACCGGGCGATCCGGCTGTTGCGTGAAGCCGAGGAAATCGAGCTGGTTGCCGCATCCGTCCGCGGAGAACCCTCAGGCAGTATCAAGCTCGCCGCCCCCGTTCCGATCGCGTTGCACATCCTTGCGCCGAAGCTGGCCTTGTTCTGTGAACGCTATCCCAAGGTCACGGTCGACCTGCGGGTCAGCGATACGATGAGCGACCTCATACAGGAAGGTATCGACGTAGCGATCCGGATCGGCAACCCGGAGGATTCACGTCTTATCGCGCGCAGGCTGGGTCCAAACAGGGCTGGTGCCTTTGCTTCGCCTGCCTACCTGGCAAAGCGCGGCGTCCCGCGCCGGATCGAAGATCTGGAGGGGCATGACTGCGTCAACATCCGGCACCCCAACTCCGGACAGTTGTTGCGCTGGCCGTTCCAGGTGGGAAACCGAACAGTGGAAATCGTGCCCACTGCCCGCGTCGTCGTTGACAATTCCGATGCCGTGACTGCCGCTGTCGCTGGCGGTGCAGGTATCGGTCTTTCTCCGACCTATGTCGCCGCGTCACATGTTGCTCGAGGGGAGCTGGTGCCCGTCCTGGCGCCGTATTGGGCGGCTCGGCATAGCATTACGGCGCTTTGGTCGGAAAGTCGCCGGGGCAACCCGAATGTAAAAGCCTTCATCGCCTTTTTGCAGGAGATTTTTCCAAATCCAGCGCCGTGGGATCGGATTCAGAGGCTCGAAAGCGCTTCCAACCTCGACGGGCGATGATTTTGATTTCGCGCCGCACGGCTGCGCGGGACAAAGACGATTTGTCCGGGGAACGACTTTATTGTCTTTTACCAGCGCCCGCTCATTCCACCGTAACCGACTTCGCCAGATTCCTCGGCTGGTCCACGTCCGTCCCCTTCAACACCGCCACATGGTAAGCAAGTAGCTGCAACGGGATCGTGTACAAAATCGGCGCCTGGAAATCCTCGATCAACGCTGGCATACGCATCGTATGGATCCCACTGCGGTCGCCGAACTGCACCCGCGGATCGGCGAACACGAACAGCTCGCCCCCGCGAG
>CBFGSB010000162.1:0-6934 GCA_965651325.1 uncultured Chromatiales bacterium
GCCACGATGATGACGGCGATGCCGGCGGTGAAGCCGATCGTGACCGGGTAGGGAATGTACTTGATGAAGGTGCCGAGCCTGAGCAGCCCCACGGCGAGCAGCATGAAGCCCGAGAGCAGCGTGGCCAGCAGCAGCCCGTCGACGCCGTGCTGCGCGACGGTTGCCGACACCAGGACGATGAACGCACCGGCCGGGCCGCCGATCTGGAAGCGGCTGCCGCCGAGCGCCGAGATGATGAAGCCGCCGACGATGGCCGTATAGAGCCCGCGGTCGGGCGTCACGCCGGAGGCGATCGCGATCGCCATGGAGAGCGGCAGCGCGACAATGGCAACGGTGAGCCCCGAAAGCGCGTCGGCTTTCAGGCTCTTGAGGCCATAGCCTTCCTTCAGGACGGTCGCGAGCTTCGGCGTGTAAAGGTCGACGAAGCGCGCCGTGGGCGTGCCGGCTGCCATGCGGACGGTGCTCGAGAAAAATCCGGGTTAGAAGATGCCTTGCGGCGGCGATGCATTGTCGGTGTTATCGGCTGCGAATCTTACTCGCGGCCCGGGACCCCCGCCACCGTGGAGGGGCACGCATGAGCCGGACGAGCGCGTCCGCTCGTGGCCGGCCGAACGCCGATCCGGCTACTGCCTTCAGTTCCTGAAGTCGCGCGCAATCGAGGCGCGAATCCGGCTGCGCACGCCTGCGTCGACCGGCGTTTTTTCCAGCAGCGCGAGCAGCCGCTCGCGCTCGGTGATCCCGCGCACCGCCAACTCGCGCGTGAAAACGCGGTCCTTCTCGCGGCCGGCGACGTATTTCGCGATCGCCAGGTCGTGAGGGTCGAGGCAAAGTCCCTTGACGCCCTCGGTATCGCCGGGCGGCAGGTTCACCAGCCGGCCCTTCCACCCTTTGGGCAGCGTCGCCGTCGACTCGTCGACCGGATCGGCGTAATACCCGAAGGTTTCGTGAAACGGTGAATCCTGGCCGATGACATTGAGCCATTCCGTGCGGTCGACGTCCCCCCGCGCGACCAGGTCGACTTCCGCCGAGCGGAGGATGTCGTCCGGCAGGTCGGGATGCCTGCCGTGCAGGGACTGGCTGCCAATGATGAGGAACTGCTTCTCCCCCGTGATCCGGCCCGCTGCTCGCAGCACGTGATCAAGCTGCTGCTTTTTCATTCAGCTTCCGGACCTCGTCGCGCGGCAGCAGGCCGACATACGGCGGCGACTGCCGCAGGCGATTGGCGCGCTCGTCATGCCCGAGCATCGCGGCAAACAGCTCGCCGTCGTCGCCGCCCTCGATGATCCCCCGCCATTCGTCGTAGGCGGAGACCCAGGCATCCTGCTTCTTCCAGCGGTGCAGGTTGGCCAGGCTTTGCGCCCTGATCTCCCGCGGCGTGAAGCGTCGCACGACGGCCAGCGCCAGCGCTCGTTTGTGTTCATCGAGGCGCTGGTGCGAGAGCCTCGGATGAGGGCGCGGGCGCAGGCCGCTGTCGGTCAGCTCCAGGGTATCGCCTTCGCCCACGCCCCAGCGGTCGAGCACCGCCTTGGGCAGGATCACCCCCAGGGAGTTACCGATGCGACGGACAGTCAGTTTCATACGGGGATTATAACGCGTTATAACATGCCGGCAAGCTGCGGCGCGGGCACACCCGGGGCGGTTACCGCTCCTCGAGGATGCGGCGGAACGGCGCGATCACGGAGTCGTCGAAGCCCGCGTTCGTCATCTCCGCGATCGCGCGCTCGAGCGCGGCGTGCGCGTCGGCGCCCTGCCGGCGGACGAGGATGCCGGCCTGGAGCGCGCGCAGCCGGATGTCCCACTGCTCGCCGGGGCTCGCCGCTTCCATGACGTCCGGCTGTAGGCCGGCGATGAGCGCTTCGGCGCGATCGGCGTCGCCGGTCGCGAGCAGGGCGCTCGCCCGGTGGTAGTCCATCACCTGCACGCCCGGCGAGCCGGGGCCCATGGCGGCCGCGAACCCGGCGCTCGCGCGCGCGAGATTCACGCTCGCCTCCTCGGCCATCCCGAGCTGGAGCTGGATGACACCCTCGTTGCCGATGTTCATCAGGCAGGAAAGGTGCTCTTCACCGTTCGCCGCGCACATGGCCGCGCGGACCTCGGCGACGACCGGCAGCGCTTCGGCCCAGCGCCCGGTCGACGCGTACAGGTTGCCGAGCGCGCCGCGCGCTTCGATGACCTGGAACGACTCGTTACCGTAGGCGCCGATGAGCTCGTCGAAGGCGAGGCGCAGCTCGGGCTCTGCGTCCGCGTGCCGGCCGCCGTACAACAGCGCGGCGCCGTGGTACAGGCGCGCCGTGGCACGCTGCGCGCCGCTGATGCCGGTGTCCGGTTCGCCCAGCAGGCGTGCGGTCAATGCGACGGCATCGTCGTGCCGGCCCACCCGGCTGTAGCACTGCGCCAGGTCCAGCCGCAGCGCGTAGAGCTCCGCGGGAGGAACCGTCGCCCCCGCATCGTGCCAGGCGAGGGCGCGCTCGAAGTGCGCTGCCGCGTCCGCGATGCGCGCCTGCAGCAGCAGGTGGCGCCCGTGGGCGCGCGCGGCAGCGAACGCGATTTGCGGATCGTCCGGCAGGTGCGCGGCGGCGGCGCGGTCCGCGGCATCGAGCTCGGATTGCGCCTCGTCGTAACGCGAGCCTTCGGCGAGCGCAATCGCCAGCCCGTAGCGCGCGAGGAGGGTGCGCGCATCGCCTTCGCCGGCTGCAGCGGCCAGTAAATCGATGGCCAGCCGCTGCTGCTCTACGGCCGCCGCGAATTCCCCGAGCTGGCCGAAGACCCGGCCGGCGGTGAGCCGGATGGAGGCTTCGATCTCCGGGCCGGCAGCCAGCCCGGTGCCGATGCGCGCGACGGCGCGTTCGAGCGCTTCCCGCACGGTGACGTCGGGCCCGGTGCCGGAGTGCGCCGGATCGGCGTTGACGAGGACGTCTTCGAGGAACGCGGCGGTCGACGCCGTGCGCGCGGCTTGCGTTTCCGCGCGGCGGCGCTCGTCGGCCGCCTCGCGGTACAGCCCGAGGCTCACGACGATCCCGGCCACGAGCGCCGCAAGCGTCCCCAGCACCCACGGCCGCCGCGCCCGGGCCCGATCCAGCGCCGCCTGCACCGCGCGAGCACGCGACTCCGCCTCGCGCTTCCCGGCCCGTTTGGCACGCCGCTGCTCTAGGTTGTGCAGCCGCGCGATGAGCTCGGCGACGGAGCCGAGCCGCCGCGCCGGCTCGCCGTCCGTGGCGAGCGCGAGATCCTCGACGAGCAGCTCGTCGGCCACGTCGCGCTCCCAGCCGGTGGCCATGGGCTTGCGGAAGTCGCCGGCGAGAAGCTGGTAGAGCATGAGGCCCAGCGCGTAGAGGTCGCTCTGCACCGTCGGCGGCCGCCCGGCGATGACTTCGGGCGCGAGGTAAAGCGGTGTGCCGCTGGAGGACGAGCCGTCGGCGCCGTGGGTGACCGAGAGCCCGAGCTCCGTGATGCCGAGCTCGCTCAAGCGGCCGGGATCCAGCAGGCGGCTGCTGCCGAAATCAGTCAGGCGCACGCGCAGGGCATCGCCGTCAGTGCTGGTCACGAGCACGTTCTTCGGCTTCAGGTCCTTGTGCAGGACGCCGACGCCGTGCGCGGCGGCCACGGCTTCGGCGATCGGCAGGAACAGTGCGAGTTTTCGCTCGAGCGGCCAGCCGGCGAAGCCGGGATTGCGCGACGCCCAGGTAGCGAGATCCTCGCCCCCGTACTCGCATTCCAGGAAGAACGGCGCGGTGACGAAGTTCCAGTCGAGGACGCGGCTGAAGTCGGGGCGTTCACCCAGGCTTTCTTGCAGGACGCGCGCGAGCGTCGCCTCGCGTTTCAGCGCGTACAGGTGCTCGCCGTCCGCGGCGAACTTGTAGATGCGTACCTCGCGCGTCTTCGCGTGCCGGGCCCGCCAGACCTCGCGCCCGGACGCGCCGCTCAACTGCTCTTCGAGGATGAAATGCGGCCGCTCGGGCACCGGTGTCCCGGGTGCGAGGTCGAGCCGGGTTGCGAAGCGCCGGCCGGCCGCGACTCGCTCGACCGCGCCCGCCAGTCGATAGCCGATCCGCGGGACGGTGACGATGAGCGCGTCGCCTTCGGGCCCGAGCGCCTTGCGCAACTTGCCGACGGCCGTGGCGAGCACGTGATCGACCGTCGGGCGGCCGGCCCAGACCGTCTCGAAGAGCTCCTGCTTGGTGACGACCTCGCCGGCATGGCGCAACAGCTCGGACAGCACCTGCAGCGGCCGGTGCTCCATCGGCACGGAGTTGCCGCCCACCTTCAGCTCGAGCCGGGCTTCGTCGAATTCGGCGCTGCCGAAGCGCCAGCGGAACAGTTGCTCGCGGTGGTTGTTGTTGTCGGTCACGTTGCTGTGCTCGCCGGATCGGTGCGACGTCCGCGCAGCAGGGAACTTTAGCGGATCAGGGGAGGCTTGTCCGCGCTGTGAACGGCGGCATGCCGAGCTTTTGCCGCTCGGCATTGATGAGCTCGCTCATGCGGGCGAACAGGGCATCGAAACCGGGATCGGGCGGCAGGAAGCGGCGGTCGTCGCGCGATACGAACAGGGGGGTACGCCAGCCGGCGTCGATGGCCGCGCCGTAGAACTTCTTCGCCGCGGCGAAATCGCCTTCGAGCGACGCGATGTCACCTTGATCGGCGTTCCACGTGCCGGAGCGTGCATAAAGATCGCGCTTTGCGTCGTTCTCGTGTTTCCAGGCCGCCAGCAGCGGCTGGAAATCAGGATGCCCGGCATCCTGCAACGCCAGCACCAGGGGCAACGGCGAGCAGTTGCAGTATTGCATCGCGCCGATGACGTCGTCCGGCGTTTTCATCTCTGCTTCGTAGTAGGCGACCACGCCCGGCGTGTCGCCGGCCGCGTAGTGCACGGGAATCCAGGCCGCGAGCGCCTCGCCGATGTTCTGCCGCGCGATCGGGGCGGCGTCGATCAGCACCATCGCCCGCCGCGTGTCGCCCTCGACGACAGCGCCGGCCGCGCGCCACCTGTCACTGCTGTTCCCGTTTTCGAGCAGCCAGTTCCCGTCATGGAGTTTCCATCGGATCGCGATCTTGACGAACTCGAGCAAGGGCTCGGGTGCACGGCTGTCGTTGTCTATCGTGAGGGCTTCCCGCCAGGCATCCGCGAGCCTGCCCTGCACCAACAGGACCCAGGTCCTGGCCTGGCCCAGGTCGGGAATGCCCGGACGGATCTGCGCCCAGCGATCCAGCGCGGCCTGGGCCTCCTCGATGCGGCCGAGATTCGCGAGACCGCCGATGTACGTGAGGTTCGCGTCCCGCAAACCGGGGTCGTTGGCCAGCACGTCTTCCAGGATCGCGAGCGATTCCGCCTTGTCGCCCCCGAATTCGACGAAGAAGGCGAGATCGTTCTGCGCCTGTGGGAAGTTGGGCCGCAGCGCGACCGCTTTGCGCAGCGTCTCGATAGCCTTGTCGAGATACTGCAGGTCCTCGGTCAGGGCAAGCTGCCCGTAGTAGTTGCCGAGCGCGAACATCGCCTCGGGCGATTCGGGGTCTTCGGCGATCGCGCGCTCGGCGTACTCCCTGATCACGGGCAGCGCCTCGGCCATGGGCGTGTCGCCGACGGTACCGCCGAAGTCCGACAGCATCAGCGCCGCATACGAACGCCAGGCCAGGGCCGGCGCGTAATGGGGATCCTTGGCGATCGCATCGTCGAGGAGCACGACCGCCTCGTCATACGCCGCCTTGGTGCCGACCTGCGTCATCTTTTCACGCGCCAGCAGGAAGGCGTCGTAGGCGCCGATGTCCGCCCGCGCGACCGGCTTCACCTCGTGGAAGGCGCGCGCCAGGGCGGGCAGCGCGACGCTCATCTCGCTGGCGATCGCCCCGGCAATTTCATCCTGGACGGCGAAGATGTCCGTCAGGTCGCGATCGTAGGTGTTCGACCACTGGTGATAGCCATCGTTGGCCTTGATGAGCTGCGCGGTGATGCGCACCTTGTTCCCGGCTTTCCGGATCGAGCCCTCGACGATCCAGGCGACGTCGAGGATCTCGCCGATCTCGCGCAGGTCCATGTGCCGGCCCTTGAACGCGAAAGAAGAGGTGCGCCCCGCGACGCGCAGGCCCTGCACCTGCGCCAGGACGTTCAACAGCTCCTCCGAGATGCCGTCGGAGAAATATTCCTGGTCCTGCGCGGGGGACATGTCGGCGAAAGGCAGGACGGCGATCGAGTTGTCCGGCTGCGCCGCCGCGGTTCCCGTTGCCGCGTCGGTGCTTGCCGCCGCGCTCATCACCGCGCCGGGCGCTGCCGGCCCGATAAAGCGATCGGCGGCGATGACAAGGATCAGCGTGACCACGGCGCCGATCAGCAGCATGTCGAGCTTGCGGCCGGTGTTCGGGGCGATGCTCGCGTCCCGGGGGACCTCTGCAGTGCGTTTCAGGCCCTCGGGCGTGATCTCGAACGCCCAGGCGAACACGAGGGCAAGGGGCAAGCCGATCAGCAGGAGGCTGACGACCACGGCATCGAACCAGCCGGGGAGGTCCAGGGCGCTCTCCAGCAAGGATGCCGCTTGCGCCAGCACCCAGCCGACGATGACGTAGAGTCCGCCGACCCGGATGACGTTCCGGCGCTTCAGTTCTTGAAGGATTGTCACGCCCTCCCCATGAGCGGGTCGCAGTTTATCACGCAATCAAGCGCTTGAAGGTTTGTTGAAGGTCGCGTGAGGACGCGCGGCAAGCGATTCGACGACGATTCGGCCGGACGCCGGCGGCAGGGCAGTACGGCACGGCCGGCGCGAAACGCTAAGCGAGGAGTAGCCCATATGAGCACGAACGGTGACGACCTGGTACGGCAGGTCCGCGGAGCGCTGGCCGGGGAACGAGCGCAACAGGTTATCGGCACCGCGCAGCGGATCCGGACCACCACCGGCACTCCCGTGCTGGCCGGCTATCTCTTCTGGATTCTCGGCACGATGGTGCT